>CANQYP010000032.1 GCA_947628045.1 uncultured Lachnospiraceae bacterium
CTGTCAGTTATGCCGTTTCGCACCGGGTAATTCCGGTCAGCCCGGCATATGCTGTGGCCGATATGACCCCCTTTCAGCGAAACGTCTCCTCATGGCTCACGAATCCCATCCAGGTTCTTGTGCACTGCAAATCTACGCCCCAAAAGACGCACACTATCGGACGTCCCTGGGGTGCCTCTGTGTCGTAGAGTTAGGTACTCTACGACACACCTTCGGATGGCTCCAAAGCCGAAAACACTGCTAAATATGGGGGTTGAGCGTGAGAGAGTTCTCTGCGATATGCAATACTTTTCTGCAGAGTATAATAAAAGGATTTTGGGCGAATAATATTGACAAAATGCGCATTCTTTTGTACAATGCCTATGATAAAGACGATTTAAGAAATTTCGATTTTGTCGTAGAGTACCTAACTCTACGACACCAGATTTACAACAAATTAAAACGAGGGCAGAGCCGATAAACGGTTCTGCCCTCGCTGCAAATTACAAGCTAAAAGACTGTCTTCTCACGACACCGCGCCGATCAGCTCGCGAATATCGCTTACTTTCTGTTTCTCCATATAGTCCGAGATCCCGTCGATCACCTCGAGCGTGGCGGTCGGATTTCGGAAATTCGCCGTGCCGACTGCGACTGCCGTGGCTCCGGCGAGAAGGAATTCCAGCGCGTCCTCCGCCGTCGCGATCCCGCCCATGCCGATGATCGGCACCGACACCGCCTGTGCGGTCTGATAAACCATGCGCACCGCGATCGGATGGATCGCCGGTCCGGATACGCCGCCGGTCTTGTTTGCGAGCGCAAAAGTGCGCCGATTTACATCGATCTTCATGCCGGTCAGCGTGTTGATCATAGAGATCGCGTCCGCGCCTCCCGCCTCAGCCGCCCGCGCGATCTCAGTGATGTCCGTGACGTTCGGGCTCAGTTTCATGATCACCGGCTGTTTCGCGTGCCGTTTGAGCTCGGAAGTGATATGCTCCACCGCCTTCGGGTCTTGCCCGAAGGAGATGCCGCCGCACTTGACGTTCGGGCACGAGATATTGATCTCCAGAAGTCCGACCGTTGGCTCCGGCCCGAGCCGCTCGACCACTTCGCAGTAATCCTCCGTCGTCCTTCCGCAGACGTTCGCGATCACGACCGTGTCGTACTGCGCCAGAAACGGCAGATCCCGCGCGCAGAATGTATCGATCCCCGGATTCTGCAGACCGATCGCGTTCATCATGCCGCCCCGTATTTCGGCGACGCGCGGTGTCGGGTTTCCCTGCCAGGGCACGTTTGCGACGCCCTTTGTCACCACGGCGCCCAGTCGGGAGAGATCCACAAATTCACTGTATTCCATCCCGGAACCGAATGTCCCGGACGCCGTCATGACCGGATTTTTCAACTCGACCCCGGCAATGCTTACCTTCATATTATTCATATCTCCACATCCTCCGCTGCGAACACCGGACCTTCCTTACAGATCCGCTTGTTGTGCACCTGGGAATGCTCATCGAGCTCCTTCGACCGGCACACACAGGCAAGGCACGCGCCGATCCCGCACGCCATCCGTTCCTCCAGCGAAAGCCAGCACTCGATCCCCTGCTCCTGCGCATATGCCTTGACCGCGCGCAGCATCGGCGTCGGTCCGCATGCATAGATCACATCCGCATCCAGCTCGTTCGCCCGAATGCTGTCGAGCACATTGCCCTTCGTCCCGGCGCTCCCATCCTCCGTGGCAATATACAGTGTGCCGTTCGCCGAAAGCTCTTCTGTCAGGAACAGCTCGTCCCGATATCCGGCAACCACCTGCGCCTCGCCCGCAAGCGACTTCGCAAGCTGTACCATCGGCGGGATCCCGATACCGCCGCCGATCAGAAACGCCTTCTTTCCCCGCGGGCAGCGCTCCAGCGGAAATCCCTTTCCGAGCGGTCCCAGGATATCAAACGTGTCTCCTGCCTTCGCCCGGCTGAACTCCTCCGTGCCTTTTCCCGCCACGCGGTACACAATGCGCAAGACACCGCGCTCCGGCTCCGTCTCGCAAATGCTGATCGGGCGCGGGAGCAGCCTGCCCGAATCATTGCTGTAGATCGAAATAAACTGTCCGGGTCTCGCCGCCTCCGCAATCGCTCCCGCCTCCAGCCACATGCTGAAGATTCCGCCCGCGATCTGCTCCTGCGCACGCACGATAGCGCGCTTACTATATTTTTCCGCCATCTTTTTCACCTATTGTTATATTTTCGTGTTTAGCAACGAGCCATGCAAATACGGTGGAACACGAAATGCCTGCTCGCAGGCAATTTCGTGAGACAGCGTATTTATAGGGCGACTGCCCGCGACCGAGGAAAGCCGAAGGCTTTTCGAGGTTCGCAGGGCTCGTTGCTATTTAAGTGGATTAAACATGAATTATACACGAGCTTACCGCGCCGCAAGCGCCCCGTTGATGTCCGCGATCATATCCACGACCGCCTGTCGGCTCGCATCCGCGAAATGCTCCGCCCCGAACGACGCATACTTTTCCTGCTTATAAGCCGCGATGATCCCGCGCGAGGAATTCACGATCGCGCCGAGCCCGTCCTCGTTGAAATAATGGACGAGGTCCGCCGCCTTGCCGCCCTGCGCACCGTAGCCCGGCACCAGAATATAGGACTTCGGCATGATCCTGCGCAGTACCTTCCCCATCTCCGGGTAAGTCGCGCCCACGACCGCCCCGACATAGCTGTACGCGTCTCCCATGCAGGAGTCCGCCCACTCGGCGACCTTCTCGCCCACCAGCTCGTACAGCGGTCTGCCGTCGACCAGCCGATCCTGGAATTCTCCGCTCGACGGGTTTGAGGTCTTCACCAGAATAAAAATCCCCTTTTTCTCTTCTCCGCAGACGTCGAGGAACGGCTTGATGCCGTCCGTCCCAAGATACGGATTGACCGTCGCGAAATCCTCTCCAAAGGGCATGAACGTCTTCGATCCGACCTGTACCTTCCCGAGATGCGCGGTCGCATACGCCGCCGACGTCGAGCCGATGTCGCCGCGTTTCACGTCGCCGATCACGACCAGCCCTTTCTCTTTGCAGTAATCGACCGTCCGCTTGAACACCTGCAGACCCGGAATCCCGAACTGCTCGTACATCGCGATCTGCGGTTTCACCGCCGGGATCAGGTCACAGGTCGCGTCCACGATCGCCTTGTTGAACAGCCAGACCGCCTCCGCGGCGCCCTCCATCGTCTCCCCGCGCTCCGCGAACGCCTCCCGCGCGATATGCTCCGGAATATAACTCAGCATCGGGTCCAGACCGACCACGATCGGCGCGTTCGTCCTCTTAATGTTTTCAATCAATTTATTTATCATATCCTGCCTCCATATTCTGATCTTGTCTGCTTACTCCTGATGTCTGTTTCCCTCGACGTTTTCCTTTCATACCACCGCATGCCGCCCATACAATCATCCTCTTTATCCCGAAACGCGTCTGGCGCTATGGTGCAGGGGAATGTCGGACGCACGCCGCTCACCGCCGCCCGCCCATATAGGCGCGCGCGTATTTCAGCACGCCGTTTGCCGCGTACGCGCAAAACAAGCCTGCCGCCCGGATCCTGCCGAACCCGGCGTAACGGTAAGCCGTGTAGGTCATCCACGCGGACTTCAGCTTGTTCCCGGATTTGCCCCCGGAGCTCAGGCGGTATTTCAGCAAGGGTTCATCGACCGCCGACGCCTGTCCGTATTTCCGCAGGATGCGCAGCCATGTGATGTAATCCTCATGGCTGTCCTCATGCTCCATCGGGAACGCGCGCGCGACCTCCGTGCGCAGCACGACCGACGAGCAGTTGATACAGTTATGCAGCAAAAGCGACCGGTACGTGATCTGCTCCTTCACTCCGATCACACGCCCGGTCAGCCGTCCGTCCGGGGTCACCAGCTCCCTGCCGGTCGAGCAGAGCACCGTCTGTGTCTGCGCCAGGCGCGCAAGCTGCTTTTTCAGTTTTCCTTCCGCCCACCAGTCATCCGCGTCCAGAAATGCGACGTACTCGCCCCGCGCGAGCTCCACCCCGCGGTTCCGCGACGCCGCCGCGCCGAGGTTGCGCTCATTTCTGAAATAACGCACCCGCTCGTCCCGCGCGTACCGTGCCAGCACGGTCTCCAGATCCTCCGGCGACTGATCGTCCAGCACGATCACCTCGAGCGGTACGTCCTGGGACAGCGCGGAGTCGATCGCCTGCCCGATCGTCCCGGCGCAGCGGTACGCAGGCATGATCACCGATACCAGTCCTTCGCCCATGTCTCCTCCTGCCGTCACCGTCTGTGCCCGGCGCCCTTTTTCGCGTTCCCGGACGTCTTCGGTGCCTGTCCTTTCGACGACGCGGTCGATGCCGTGGTCTGCCATTTTTCGACGCCCTCCGTGTTCTCCTTCTGGAACAGGATCTTGATCGTCGTGGCGATCAGCTGCAGATCCAGCATAAACGAATAATTCTCAATATAGGTCAGATCCAGTTTCAGCTTGTCGTACGGGGTCGTGTTGTATTTTCCATATACCTGCGCGTACCCGGTCAGCCCTGCCTTCACCTTCAGGCGGTACTCAAACTCCGGCAGCTCCTTGCAGTACTGCGCCGCGATCTCCGGGCGCTCCGGACGCGGTCCCACCAGGGACATATCGCCCAGGATAATATTGAACAGCTGCGGCAGCTCGTCGAAATGAATGTTGCGCAGCACCTTCCCGATCGGGGTGACGCGCCGGTCCCCCTTCATGGCAAGCCGCGCGCCCTGTTTCTCCGAATCCACGCTCATACTGCGGAACTTGTACACCTGGAATACCTTCCCGTCCTTGGTCAGGCGCGCCTGCTTATACAGAACCGGACCGCCGTCGTAGCACTTGACGAGGATCGCGATCAGCAGCAGGATCGGCGAGAACACGACCAGCATCAGCAGGGAGCACACGATGTCAAAAATCCGCTTGATCAGCTGCTGCTCCACGGTCAGCCCGCGGTTGCGGAACAGCAAAAGCGGCGTGTCGAACAGATGGATCTTCTCCGAGCTCATGATCATGATGTCGGAGATCTTCGGCTGACAGTAACAGCGCATGTTGTTCTCAAAACAATATTTCAGGAACAGGTTCCGCTCGTGGGACGGAATGTCCCCAATCACGACCGCCTGGTAATGCCGCATCTCCTCCTTGATCCGCTCGACGCCCTGGTCGAGGGAGATCATGCCGCCTATGATATACTTGTCCCGGCGCTCCTCCATCTTGCGCATCAGCGAGCGCGGATTCGTGTTTCCGTAGATCAGCAGGACCTCATGCGGCGGATAGATCGTCGTGTAGACCAGGCGCATGAAAAACACCCAGAGCACGACCGCCACGAGGTTGACCGCCGTCACGCGCAGAATGGGGGTGATGTGCTGCAGAAAACGCCAGCGCCCGATCAGGGCAAGCTGCAGATAAGCCACAATATTTACCAGAATGACCGAAAAGATCTGGGACAGAAGTACATCCAGCACACGCTGGTACCCTACCTTGAACGCCGAAAAAAGCCGCGACACCAGAACGACCATCAGCGCGTACAGCACGATCAGCGCCCAGTGTCCCCAGTAGCCGTACCTTCGCCCTATGACCTCTCTCACATGGTACTCTCCGAACCAGGCGATCGCAAAGACGCCCGTCTGGATCGCAACGATCAGGACCGACGCCAGAAACATGATCAGTCTTTTGTATTGCTCTCTTTTTCTCACCTTGTCCACTCCTTGCCTGTTGCAATTATTATAGACCAAATCGTGGAAAATGACAACCACAAAGGAGTTTCCCTTCAAAAAATCTTAAGAATTTTCACCGCCCGCATTTCTTGCAATCTGGACGCATCGTGGCTATAATGAAGATATTCTTGAGGAAATCTTTGCATTCTGTGGATGGATTTTCTGGTTTGATTTCATAAGGGGAGGATAAATCACGTGAAAAAATCATTACTGACTTGTTTTCTTGCCGCGGGGCTCGCGCTTGCTGCCTCTGTTCTCGCATCGGTCCCGGGGCTTGGGGCTTTGACCGCCGTCGCGGCGGAGACAGAGCCCGCCACAGCGGAGACGAAACCCGCCACGGCGGAGACGGAGCCCGCCGCAAAGCTCACAGGCTGGCAGCAGGACGCGACCGGATGGTATTACCTGCAGGACGGAGTCCGGCTGATCGGCTGGCAGGAGCTCGACGGGAACCGCTATTATTTTGACGCGAACGGCTATCGGGTCTCCGGCACGCGCCGCATCGACGGCTCTATCTACCTGTTCCGTCCCGAGACGGAGAGCGACCCGGGCGCCCTGTGCCGCGGGATCAAGGGGCTTATCAGTTTCCCGAGCACGCCGGACGTCTGCTATTACCTGACGTCATCAAAGCAGGGCATCACCGCGGTCAACAAGTGGGTGAAGAGCAAGGGCAAATACTATTACTCCAACAAGAAGGGCGTGATCCGCCTCGGCACGATCAAGCTGAAGAAAAAGCGCTATCACATCACCCTGGAAGGCAGGATGACCTCCTACGGGAAGTCCTCCTACGACGGCAAGTTTTACTACGCCGGGAAAGACGGCGTGCTCAAGACCGGGTTCCAGAAGATCAACAACAAGACCTACTATTTCGACCCGAAGACCGGGAAACGCATGTCCGGCGTCGTCCGGGTCGGCAATGACACCTACTGTTTCCGCAAAAACGGCGTCGCCCGGAGCGGCTGGCTGAAAAAGGGCGGCGGCAAGCGGGTATACTATTTCGATCAGAACGGCAAGCGCGCCTCCGGCTGGTATATGGTCGACAGTAAAAAATATTACTTCGACCCGTCCACCGGGCTCATGTGCACCGGCAAACAGACCATCGACGGCAAGATCTATGATTTCGGCACCAGCGGCGCGATCGGTCTTCCGCTCACCGGCGCATGGCGCATCGAGGTGAACCGCAAATCCTGTTTCATCGTCGTCTACCGCGGCGATGTTGAGGTGCGCGCGTTTGTCTGCTCCACCGCTGCGGACGGCGTCAGCACGCCGACCGGCACCTTTGCCCTGCAGGATAAGCTGCGCTGGCACACGCTGGACGGTCCTTCCTACGGGCAGTACTGTTCCCACATCACGCCGGAGATCCTGTTCCACTCGGTACCGAACGCGAGCCCGAACGACAACCACTCGCTGAAGGCTTACGAGTACAACAAGCTCGGCAAACCGGCGTCGGCAGGCTGCATCCGCCTCACCGTGAAACACGCGAAGTACCTGTACGACAACTGCCCAATCGGCACGAAGGTCGTCATCAGCGACTCGGTCGCCCGACCGAAGACCGTACAGATCGAACAGGCGCCGAAGATCCCGGTGACACAGAATTACGATCCGACCGATCCGAACATCTGATTCAGACAGACGAAGGGGCTGCCGCAATCAAGCGGCTGCCCCTTTTTCATTCCTTTGCGTCATGTCCTGTCTGTGCTTATGTCCTGTCTGTGCACATGTCTTGTCTGTGCTTATGTCTGGCTCTCGATAAACGCCGCAAGCGCCTCGCTCGCCTCTTCTTCGTCCGCGCCGCGGCAGACCAGCGTGATCTCATCCTGCTGCTGCACACAAGCGCTGAGGATCCCGAGGATGCTCTTCGCGCTGAACTCCTTGTTGCGGAAACAGATCTTGATATCCGACTGGTACTCGGTCGCCAGCTTGCACAATTCCCCCGCGGGCCGCAAATGGAGCCCCAGAGGGTTCTTTACCGTCAGCTTTTTCTCAATCAATGTCATTCCTCCACTTTCTGTCCGTCTTCCTCCGGCAGTTTTTCCTGTTCCTCCGCGGTCACCACAAGACTCACGTCTGAGGTCAGCGCATATCCCTCCGGCAGCTCGATCTGCACCGGGATCTCGTAAATGCCCGGTTCCGTGCACACGTCGAGGTCGATGCTCGCCTTGACATCCCGAACTGTGATCACGCCCGTCTGATCGTCCGAGTGCACCTGCACCGCGATCTCATCCGCCGGAGAGAAGGTGAGTGTCATCTCCTCCGGACGGTTCCGAACCTCCAGGTTCGACAGCGGAACCCGCAGGGTGTGATCCCCGGACTGTTCAATCTGTATCGACACGGCGACGACCGGCTCCGCCTCGGACACCAGCCTCAGCTCATCGCTGTCCGCCAGCGTCTCCGTGATGTCGATGTCCTGTATAAAGCTCTCCGACACGTTGCTGACCGGGATCTTATCCTTCAGGACAAGCTTTCCGCCCAGTGCGTCCAGCGCCTCCTTCGTGCCGACAAGGCTCACTGTCTCCGGCATCACCGAGACACCCGCAAGCCGGTAGCCCTCGAGCGGCTTGCCGACCGTCTCCACCTCCAGGTCGATGTCGTTTCGAACCTCCCAGAGCGTGACGTCCACCATGACGGAGTTCTCGGCGAGGAGCGCCCCGCTCGAATCCTTCACTTGCAGACGCGTCATCTGCATGGGATCCCCATTCTTGTCGTATACGCTGAGCGTCGCGCTGAGACGCTGATCGTTGCTGATGCGGGTCACATTGACGGACGCCACCACCTGCCCGATCCGGTTCAACATGCTCTCCGGTCCGGCGATCTGCACGGTCTTGCCCTGCACGATCTCCGTCCTGCCCACCTCGTAGCCCTTCTCCGGCTGCCCGGTCAGCGAGACGTTGACGACGAACTCGCTCTGTTTTCTCTGCTCAAGCTGCACCTTCATCGAGGAAGGCACCGCCTCGATCTCGTCCCAGCTCACCGACATGTCGCTGCATGTCACGGAAAGCGGCACGGTGTTCATCTCGTTCAGGTTCTCCATGTCCGCCGTGACCGTGAAGTCACTCTGCGACAGCCGGTCCAGGACGCTCTTGCGCTCGGTCACCTTCAGCACGACCGACTCCTCCGAGACGATGTCGTACACCTTGTCGATCTCCGCCACGCTCTCCCCGTTGATTACCTGAATCGGCACATCCCGAAACAGGCGGGAACGTGTCGGATCGTCTATGTTGTCGATCAGTATCCAGATCAGAAAAGCCACAAGGAGCGACAGCAGCTTGAGACTCAGGTTGCGTGTCCATTTATGTTTCATTCTTGCTCCAGCCTTTCCAGAATTTGAATTTCTTAGGCGCCACTGTCTTGTTCTGAAGGACGATCAGCTGCTCCCGCAGCGTATCCTGAGAAACGTTGCGCGTGAGCTGTCCCTTGTAGGCGATGGAGATCCAGCCCGTCTCCTCCGAGACGATCACGGTCATGGAATCCGTCACCTCGCTGATGCCGACGCCCGCCCTGTGCCTTGTCCCCAGCTCCTTGCTGAGCATCATGTTGTCCGAGAGCGGCAGATAGCATGTCGCGGCAGTGATGCGGTTGCCCTTGATGATGACCGCGCCGTCGTGCAGCGGCGTATTGTGCTCGAAAATATTGATCAGCAGCTGGCTCGTCACAACAGAATCCAGCGTGATCCCCGTGCGCTCGTATTCGTCCAGGCGAATATTCTGCTCAACGACGATCAGCGCCCCCGTCTTCACCTTACTCATCTCAAACGTCGCCTTGACGATCTCGTTGATCGTCCGGTCGCTGAACCGCTCCGACGTCTCCTTCGTGTCCAGCACCGGGAACAGGGACGTGAAGATCTGCTGTTCGCCGATCCGCTCCAGCGCGCGCCGCAGCTCCGGCTGGAAGATAACCAGCGCGGCGATGATCGCGATATCGATCGCCCTGTTCACGATATAGATCAGAGTATCCATCCGGAACAGATAGACGATGGACACGCAGACGGCAAGCACCACGATGCCCTTCAAAAGCGTCCATGCCTTGGTATTCTTGATCCAGAGCAGGAGACTGTACACCAGAAAAGCCAGAATGAGGATTTCCAGCACATTCGTGAATGTGATCGTCGAGATCGGATCGGTAAACCAGGTCAGGTAATTGTGAAACCATATCCGTATCGAATTCATTCCGGCTCCCCCTTTCTTCATAAATCTAATTATAATTCGCCCTATAAAGGCAGCGTCCCGTGAAACTGCCCGCAAGCGGGCGTTTCGCGCTCCGCTGTCTTTGCACGGCTCATTGCTTTCGCGAACATTATATCATACTTTTTTGTCCGTGCATACCGCCTTTTTTCCTTTTCCGGTACATAAAACGACAAAAAATATGTGCCGGACGCCTTGTTCGCGCAGGACGCGGCTGATCTCGTCCATCGTGCTCCCTGTCGTATACACGTCGTCCACCAGAAGGACGCGCGAATAGCCCGGAAACGGTTTGCAGACGGCAATGCTCCCGCGCAGGTTCCGCAGCCGTTCCTCTCGCCCCAGCTCCTTCTGCGCTCGAACCGGGCGTGTGCAGCGCAGCAGCCTGCTCTCCACCGGAATCCCTGTCAGCCTGCCGATCTCCCGCGCCAGCAGCTCCGACTGATTGTATCCACGCACGCGGCGTTTTCGCGCATGCATCGGCACCGGAAGGATCACCTCCGGTCTCCACGACGGCAGCCTGCGCGCCAGCGTCATCGCCATCGCCTCCGCGTAAAACGGGATATGATCCCGACGGTTCTGCATTTTCATTTGGAGAACCGAATGCCGCATTACGTCCGTATAGGAAAATGCCGCGACGCCCCGGTCAAAAAAATGCCGCTGCACCCTGCAGTCCCAGCAGTACTCCTGCCCTTCGTCCCCGATCGGTTTGCCGCATTTCATACATGCAAGCTCTCTGACCCACGGCAGGGAGGCGTCGCATTCCGCGCAGCATCCGCGCGGCATGCCCGGAACCGGAATCTTCCCTGTCCTCCCGCGCGGCATGCCCGGAACCGAAATCTTCCCTGCCTTCCCGCGTTCCATGCCCGGAACCGAAATCTTCTTCGCCTTCCCGCACTCCATGCCCGGAACCGAAATCCTCTTCGCTTTCCCGCGCTCCGCCCGGCTCAAAACCTCGTCGCACAGCGCGCAGCGCGGCGGATAGAGCAGATCCGCCAGCGTCTCCGTCATTTTCTTCCATATTCTTTTTTTCTCAATTTTCTTTTCCACTCGGGTTCCCTGTACTCTCCCCCGGTCCCCGGCTCGTTCTTCCGTCGGCGCGCCGCCGTCCTCTCGCCCCGCTATTCCAGCGGCGCCTCGCTCATCTCATGGATCCGCTCCGCCAGCGATGTGTACCGTCTCTGCACCATATTGTTTTCGATCATTCGCTCAAAGATCTCCGGGTCGCCCACGATCGTCACGCATTTGCGGGCGCGCGTCACAGCCGTATACAGGAGATTGCGCGTCATGAGCATGCGCGGACCAGCGAGGATCGGTATCACGACCGCCGGATATTCGCTCCCCTGCGACTTGTGGATCGTCACCGCATAGGCGAGCTCCAGCTCTTCCAGCCCCGAGTATGGGTACTCCACCATGCGGCACTCGTCAAACTCCACGGTCACCCGCTCCGTGTGCAGATTGATCTCGCGGATAATACCCATATCCCCGTTGAAGATCCCGGCGCCTTTCTCGACCGGAATCCCGTAGCGACCGCGGATCTCCCACTCGAGCTGGTAATTGTTCTTGATCTGCATGACCTTATCACCTTCGCGGAACCGCTGCCCTTTCTGCTCGCACTCCCGTTTTTCGCGCGCCGGCGGATTCAGGTATTCCTGCAGAATACGGTTCAGACGCTCCACGCCCAGCATGCCTTTTCGCATCGGCGTCAACACCTGGATCTCAAACGGCTGCGCGTCCACATAGCGCGGCAGCCTCTCCCGGATCAGCTGGATCAGGATGCGGATGATCACATCGGCATCGTAGCGTTTCAGGAAAAAGAAATCCTTGCTCTTGTTGTTATACGTGACCTGCTCTCCACGGTTGATCTTGTGCGCGTTCACGACAATGTCGCTCTCCGCCGCCTGCCGGAAAATCTGCGTCAGGCACACGACCGGCACCTGACCGGAATCAATGATGTCCTTCAGCACGCTCCCCGGACCGACCGACGGGAGCTGATTGCGGTCTCCGACCATGATCAGCCGCGTCCCGACGGTAAGCGCGTCGAGCAGCGCATGCATCAGATAGATGTCAACCATCGACATCTCGTCGATGATGACGACGTCCGCCTCCAGCGGATTCCGCGCGTTGCGGGAAAAACTATCCGCGCGCTCCTCCTGCGGTCCCGAGATCTCCAGCATGCGGTGGATCGTCCTCGCCTCATAGCCGGTCGCCTCCGTCATGCGCTTGGCGGCGCGTCCGGTCGGGGCGGCGAGCAGGATCTCCAGTCCCTCGGACTCAAAATACGCAATCAGCGTGTTGATCGTCGTCGTCTTGCCGGTGCCGGGACCGCCCGTGATCACAAGGAGTCCGCAGCGCACCGCCTCGATCACCGCCTGTTTCTGCATTTCCGCCAGACTGGTGCCCGTCTTCCTCTCAATCTCCGCGATCTTCCTCTGGATCACCGATTCATCGATCTCTCCGCTGATGTTGAGGTCGCAAAGCATGCGCGCCACACTCAGCTCGGTGTAATACGCCGACGCGCTGTACACCCGCTCCTCTGTCTCCTGTTTTATCACGATCTTGCGCTCGATCGACAGGTCGGTCAGATACTGGTCAATGTCCTCGATCGACACTCCAAGCAGCTCGCCCACCCTCTGCGTCACCAGGTCTCTCGGCAGGAACAGGTGCCCGTCTCCGCCCGCCTGCTGCAATACATACAGGATCGCGCATTTCACCCGGTACTCCGAATCCGCCTGGACACCGACGCGCATCGCGATCTCATCCGCGATCCGGAATCCGACTCCGTTTATGTCCTCCGCGAGCTGGTACGGGTTCTCCTGTATCACCTGATACAGCCTCTGCCCGTACTGCTGATAGATCTTGGCGGCGAGCGACGTCGTGATCCCGTACTGCTGCAGGAAGAGCATCGCCTCGCGCATGTCCCGTTTCTCATACACCTGCTGCGCGATCTCCCGCGCCTTCCGGTCGCTGATGCCCTTGACCTCCGCCAGCCGCTCCGGCTCCTCCTCAATGATCCGAAACGTGTCCGCGCGGAAATGGCGGACGATCCTTGCCGCCAGCGACGCCCCCACGCCTTTGATTGCCCCGGAGCCGAGATAACGCTCTACCGCCTCTTCGCTCTCCGGCGTTTTCACCGTACAGGACTCGATCTTAAACTGCTCCCCGTATGAGTGATGCGATATGTACTGTCCGGTCAGCTCGACCTTCTCCCCCTCGCCGACATAGGAGAGCACGCCGACGCAGGTGATCTCGTCCCCGCCGGAATCCAGGCTGAGAACCGTATAGCCGTTCTCGCTGTTCCGAAAAATAATATGGTCTATGTATCCCTCGAGTTTTTCCATATTCCTCCAAATCGAATAAACAGAATGCCCTTCCCGGCAGCCCCTAATTACAAAGAAGGGACGCTGCCCGCCGGACCTCGTCCCTGCACTGTCTCTCTGTTTTCAGACCGCTGCCGCGGCGCATCATTCCACGACCTTGCCGTCCGACGTCTTGCGTCTGTCCCGCTGCCGTCGTCCTGTGTCTGTCCCGCCGACACGCGTCATTCCACGACCTTGCCGTCCGACGCCGTGAGCTCCACAAATCTGCCGGTCCCGACCGCCACGACCGTCATCGGGTCCTCCGCCGTCATTGTATTGATGCCGGTGCGCGCCTCGATCAGCTCCTCCAGCCCCGAGAGCAGAGCGCCGCCGCCTGTCAGGACGATCCCTCGGTCAACCACGTCCGCGGCAAGCTCCGGCGGTGTGCGCTCCAGCACGCTGTGCACCGCGTCCACGATCTGCCCCGTCACTTCCTTGAGCGCGTCCCGCGTGTCCTCGGACGTGACGCGGATCGTCTTCGGCAGACCGGTCACGATGTCGCGCCCTTTGACCTCCATCACCTTCGGCTCCGGTTTCTCGAACGCCGTCCCGATCGTGATCTTGATCTCCTCCGCCGTCTGTTCGCCGATCATCAGCCCGTATTTCTTGCGGACATATTTGACGATCGCGTCGTCAAAATCGTCTCCAGCGACCTTGAGCGAGGCGCTGACCACGATGCCGTCAAGTGAAATCACCGCCACGTCGCAGGTGCCGCCGCCGATATCAACGATCATGTTCCCGCAGGGACGCGAAATGTCGATCCCCGCCCCGATCGCCGCCGCGATCGGCTCCTCAATGATGTGGACCTCCCTGGCGCCCGCCTGGTAGGTCGCGTCCTCCACCGCCTTCTTCTCCACCTCGGTGACGCTGCTCGGCACACAGATGCTGACCCGCGGCTTGCGGAACGACATCCTGCCGATCGCCTTCTGAATAAAATGCTTGAGCATCTGCTCCGTCACCGTGTAATCGGAGATCACGCCCTTGCGCATCGGGCGAACCGCCACGATATTCCCCGGAGTCCTTCCGAGCATCAGGCGCGCCTCCTCGCCGATCGCCTTGATCTTGTTCGTGTCCCTGTCGTACGCGACCACAGACGGTTCCTTGAGCACGACTCCCTTTCCTCTGACATATACTAAAATGCTGGCTGTCCCCAGATCGATTCCGACATCCGTAGCTGGCATGGTCCCTGCCCCTTTCGATTCATTCAATTTATTTGAAACTGCAAACAGATCCGTTTCCTCTGATGCTGACCTTCCTTATAGTTCCATTACAGAGTCCGCAGACGGATTCTGTAATATGTAGTATAATACAAAAATCCAAAATTGGAAATTCTTTTTTCGTTTGAAAGGATTTCTTAATCAATTTTTCTCTTTTTTTATAAAGTGGACATAATTTGAACACATTTATTTTCTAAACTGTACTTGTATCAACGAAGAGTTGATATATTTCATAACTCACACTTGGCAGCCCCCACACGCTGCCAAGTACTCCCTCAAACATTTTCAACCCAAATTTTTCTCTTTCCTGGAAAAGCCTGACTTCGGTCAGGTTTTTTCCTTTGTTTTTTATTTCAAGTATTTCTTCACATACTGCCCCGTGTAGGACTTCGGGTTCTTCGCGACCTCCTCCGGCGTCCCCTCAGCGATCACGGTGCCGCCGCGGTCTCCGCCCTCCGGTCCCATGTCGATGATGTAATCCGCCGTCTTGATCACGTCGAGGTTGTGCTCGATCACGATCACGGTATTGCCGCCCTCGGCAAGCCTGTGCAGAATATCGACCAGCTTGTGCACGTCCGCGAAATGCAGACCGGTCGTCGGCTCATCGAGGATGTAGATCGTCCGCCCGGTGCTGCGCCGGCTCAGCTCGGTCGCGAGCTTGATCCGCTGCGCCTCGCCGCCCGAGAGCGTCGTCGACGGCTGTCCCAGCTTGATATAGGAAAGCCCGACGTCGTTGAGCGTCTCGATCTTGCGGTAAATCGACGGAATGTGCTCGAAGAACTTCAGCGCCTCCTCGACCGTCATGTCAAGAACGTCATAGATGCTCTTGCCCTTGTACTTCACCTCGAGCGTCTCGCGGTTGTAGCGCTTGCCGTGGCAGACCTCGCAGGGCACGTACACGTCCGGCAGAAAATGCATCTCGATCTTCAGGATACCGTCGCCAGAACACGCCTCGCAGCGACCGCCCCTGACATTGAAACTGAAACGTCCCTTCTTGTAGCCGCGCGCCTTCGCGTCCGCCGTCGCCGCAAAGAGGTCGCGGATCTGGTCGAACACGCCGGTGTATGTGGCTGGATTCGAGCGCGGCGTCCGCCCGATCGGCGACTGGTCGATGTTGATGACCTTGTCGAGCTGTTCCTTGCCGAGGATGTCCGTGTGCTTACCCGGGATCGTCCGCGCGCGGTTCAGGTCGCGCGCCAGCCGCTTGTAGATGATCTCATTCACGAGCGAGCTCTTGCCGGATCCCGACACGCCGGTCACGCAGGTCATGACGCCCAGCGGGAATTTCACATTGATCTTCTTGAGATTGTTCTCCTGCGCCCCGCGCACCTCCAGCCAGCCGCTCGGCTTTCTTCGCGTCTTCGGGACCGGGATCGAGAGCCTCCTTCCGAGATAAGCCCCCGTGATCGACTCCTGGCAGGCGATGATGTCCTGCGCCGTGCCCGTCGCGATCACCTCGCCGCCGTGCTCCCCGGCGCCCGGTCCGATGTCCACGATATAGTCCGCCGCATACATGGTATCCTCATCGTGCTCTACTACGATGAGAGTATTTCCCAAATCTTTCAGATTATTCAAGGTGGCGAGCAGCTTGTCGTTGTCCCGTTGATGCAGCCCGATGCTCGGCTCGTCGAGAATGTAGGCGACCCCGACCAGACCGGAGCCGATCTGCGTCGCGAGGCGGATGCGCTGTGCCTCTCCGCCCGAGAGCGTCCCGGTCGCCCGCGCCAGGCTTAAGTACTCCAGACCGACGTCCACGAGAAAACGAATGCGGGCGCGAATCTCCTTCAGGATCTGGTGCCCGATCAGCTCCTGCTGTTTCGTCAGCTCCATGTGCTCCAAAAATACCTGCAGGTCGCCGACTGACATCGAAGTGATCTCGTGGATATTCCTGTCGTTCACCGTCACCGCAAGCGCGGACGCCTTCAGCCTCTGCCCGCCGCAGGTCTTGCAGGGCGTGATCTGCATGAAACTCTCGTACTCCTGTTTCATGATCTCGGACGCGGTCTCGCGGTATCTGCGCTCCACATTTTTAATCAGCCCCTCAAACGCCACGTCGTAGACGCCGACGCCGCGCTGCCCCCGGTAGTGCACCTTGACCTCGCGCCCGTTCGTCCCGTGCACCAGCATGTCCTGAATATCCTGCGGGAGCTGCTCGAACGGCGTCCCAAGGTCAAACCCGTACTCCTTCGCGAGCGCATCCAGCACAGCTCTCGTAAAGCTCCCTTTGTCCGTGCAGGACTGCCAGCCCGTCACGACGATCGCCCCGTCGAGAATGCTCAGGGACTTGTCCGGGATCATCAGGTCAATGTCAAACTCCATCTTGTAGCCCAAACCGAAACAATCCGGGCACGCGCCGAACGGATTGTTGAACGAAAAGCTCCGCGGCTCGATCTCATCGATGCTGACGCCGCAGTCCGGGCAGGAAAAACTCTGGCTGAAACTCAGGCTCTCCCCGTCCTGGATATCGACGAGCGCCAGCCCGTCCGCGAGCTGCATCACATTCTCCAGCGAGTCCGTCAGACGTTTCTCGATCCCCGCCTTGACGACGAGGCGGTCCACAACGATCTCGATGTTGTGCTTGATGTTTTTCTCAAGCTTGATCTCCTCGGAGAGCTCGTACATATTGCCGTCGATCCGCACGCGCACATAGCCGCTGCGCCGCGCCTGTTCGAGCAGTTTCACATGCTCGCCCTTGCGCCCGCGCACCACCGGCGCCAGGATCTGGATCCGCGTGCGCTCCGGCAGCGCCATGATCTGATCCACCATCTGGTCGATGCTCTGCCGCCTGATCTCCCTTCCGCACTTCGGGCAGTGCGGGACGCCGATGCGCGCGTAGAGCAAGCGGAAATAGTCGTAGATCTCCGTCACCGTGCCGACCGTCGAGCGCGGGTTGCGGTTCGTCGATTTCTGGTCGATCGAGATCGCGGGCGGCAGCCCTTCGATGCTTTCCACGTCCGGCTTTTCCATCTGTCCGAGGAACTGCCGCGCATAGGACGACAATGACTCCATGTACCGGCGCTGTCCCTCCGCGTAGATCGTATCAAACGCGAGCGACGACTTGCCGGAGCCGGAAAGCCCCGTCAGCACCACGAATTTGTTCCGCGGAATGTCCAGACTGATGTTTTTGAGATTGTGCTCATTTGCGCCCCGGATGCGGATGTATTGTTTCTTGTCAACATAAGTATCCATAGTTTTTCCCATTCTTTCTTCTGTCTTATTATTTTGATTTACTGTCTTGTTTTTTTATCTTTATTGCTTTGCTTTTTGTGTCTTCTTTCTTGACCGTTTGCTTTTTATCTGTTTTCGGCTGTTCTACAGCCTACTGCTTTTCCGGTACTCCTGCTGCTTTTCCGCTACTTTCCTACGGACCTTTTCCGGTACTCTCCTGCTGTTTTTTCCGATACTTTCTGCTGATTCCAAGCTCGTATATGACAAATTCCAGAATCAGCCAGGGAAGGACGCCGCATATGGGAATGAGCATAAGCAAAGAACCCTTCCCTGCAAGCCAGGGAATCCCCAGCAGAATAAAGAGAACCCCAAACACGCACCACAGTCTCCCCGTCGCGCGGTTGTAGCTTTGGACATCCGTCACTTCAAACGTGTGGAAAATCTGCCGTTTCCTGTTCGCAAAGTATCCGATTGGTTCCTTGCTCCGAAAGCAGCGTACCCCGTCTCCGATTTCCAGACATCCTGCCAGCGTCCATATGAAAAAGGCGAGCCTATTATCCATATTTTATGTTCCCCCATGCAACTCTCACACCGCTGCTCTGTACAACGTCACATTTCGTTCCTTCATAGTCACAATAATATGCATGAGAACCGCTCCGTCCTAAAGGACAGGCTGCGCGTCGCGATCAGCATTTTTGCATCCCTGAACCATGCTTTTGTGATCCCGACAGCAAGGATTTCGACCTGTTCCATGCTGTTCAGACGCAAGTGTCTCGATCACTCCATGCTGTTCAGATGAAAGTGTTTCGATCTACTCCATGCTATTCAGATGAAAGTGTCTCGATCACTCCATGCTGTTCAGATGAAAGAGTTTCAACCTGCTCCATGCTATTCAGATGCAAGTGTTTCGATCTACTCAATGCTATTCAGATGCAAATGTTTCGATCACTCAATGCTGTTCAGATGTTTCTTAAGCTCGATCATGCGGTCACGCAATTCTGCCGCCGCCTCGAAGTTCAGCTCCGCCGCCGCCTTCTTCATCTGTTTCTGCACGTCGGCGATCAGTTTCTCCAGCTCCTCGCGGCTCATCGACTCCGGATCCTTCTCCATCTGCAGCTCTTCCTTCGCGATCGACTTCGAAATGCTGATGAGATCGCGCACCGCCTTCTTGATCGTCTGCGGCGTGATGCCGTGTTCTTTGTTGTACTGCTCCTGCATTTCACGGCGGCGCTGCGTCTCGTCCAGCGCGATCTGCATCGACTCCGTGACCACATCCGCATACATGATGACATGCCCCTGCGCATTCCGCGCCGCGCGCCCAATCGTCTGGATCAGCGAGACCGACGAACGCAGAAAGCCCTCCTTGTCCGCATCGAGAATCGCCACCAGCGAGATCTCCGGGATATCCAGTCCTTCGCGCAGAAGGTTGATGCCGACCAGCACGTCGAACA
>CANQYP010000033.1 GCA_947628045.1 uncultured Lachnospiraceae bacterium
CGCCCTCACAGGAGTTGTCAATGCCACGGCAAACACGCTTTCGCTCGAATCGGTCACGCAACGGTACTAAGCTCACGCTGCACGTTCGCTAAGTACCGGCGGACCTACACGGTTTGCCGTTGGCATCGCAACTCCCTGCACGGGCTGGCTGGCGTGGTAGATTGCGTGCCGTAGCAGCGTGCGATGGACTGACGGAATATCCGCAGCCCAGCACGCGTTCGGGTTTGTGATGTTGATTAAACACGAATATAGATCAGGTGTGGCTTGTCGCATAGAAAGGAAGAAAGCAATGCTCTCGGTGATATTACCGGCTTACAATGAGGAGAAGATGATAAAAAAGGCGGCGGCAAGGATCGGACAGGTGCTTGCCGGGGCGGAGATTCCGTATGAGATCGTCTTCGTGAACGACGGGTCAAAGGATCGGACCTGGGAGGAGATCGAGAAGACCGCTGCGGCGGATCCGCACGTGGCGGCGATCTGCTTTTCGCGGAATTTCGGCAAAGAGTCCGCGATGCTGGCGGGGCTTGCCGGCGCGTCGGGCGACTGCTGCGCCGTGATGGATTGCGACCTTCAGCATCCGCCGGAGACGCTGGTGGAGATGTACCGTCTATGGGAGCAGGGATACGAGGTGATCGAGGGCGTCAAGCACACGAGGGGCAGGGAGAGTGTGATGCACCGCGCGAGCGCCGGGCTGTTTTACAGGATGATCTCGCGGGCGGTGAAAATCAATATGTCGCGCGCCTCGGACTTCAAGCTGCTCGACCGGCGTGCGGTGGACGCGATGCTTTCGCTGCCGGAACGGAATACCTTTTTCCGGGCGCTGTCATCGTGGATCGGTTTCCGCACGACTTCGGTGGAGTTTGACGTGCAGGAGCGAACGGAAGGCGAGTCCAAGTGGTCGACGTGGTCGCTTGTGAAATACGCGGTCAAAAATATTGTCGCGTTCTCCACGGTTCCGATGCAGTGCGTCACGGTGGCGGGACTTTTTGTGCTGCTGCTGGCGGTGGTGCTCGGCATTCAGTCGCTCGCGCGGTATTTCAGCGGGCGCGCGGTGGAAGGGTTCACTACGGTGATCCTGCTGGTTCTGTTGATCGGGAGCGTAATCATGCTTAGCCTCGGGATCATCGGCTACTACATTGCGAAAATTTACGAGGAGGTCAAAGGACGCCCGAGGTACCTGATCTCGCGAAAGATCGAGGCGGGGAAAGAGCTGGAGAAAGAATCGGAAGGCGAAAGAGCAGGAGAGTAGGATAGAAGAGAAAGAAACAAAAGGCGAATGAGCAAGAGAGTGTAAGGGCAGAGGGGAAAGAATCAAAAGGGGAAAGAGCAGGAGAGTGTAAGGGCAGAAGGGAAAGCATCAAAAGGGGAAAGAGCCGAAGAGTGAAAGATCGGAAGATAAAAAATAGAATGCAGCCGCAGATCCTGAAATATACTGTAGCAAACCAAAGTCCCTCCGCAGCCTGAAACTGCGGATGAAAAGCGCAGCTCGGCACGGTTTTTAAGACCGATTGGGGCGAGCGCCGTGCGGGACGAGGGGCAGGTACGGCATGAATTACATTTGGGCGGGAATGATCCTGACCGGGCTGGTCTACGGGATCCTGACGGGGCATATCGACGCGGTCTCCGACGCGGTGCTGGATTCATCGAAGGAGGCGGTCACACTGTGCGTCACGATGCTCGGGGTCATGGGGCTCTGGATGGGGCTGATGGAAATTGCAAAAGATGCGGGGCTGGTTCGCTCGATTTCAAGGCGGATCCAGCCCCTAATTCGTTTTCTGTTCCCGAATATCCCGGAGGGACATACGGCGAACGAGCATATCACGATGAATTTTGTGGCGAATTTCCTCGGGCTCGGCTGGGCGGCGACCCCGGCGGGCTTGAAGGCGATGGAGAGCCTGGCGGAATTGGAGGAGGAGAGAGGGGCAGAGACCGAAACCGAGCGGGGGACGGACGCGGAACAGCAGATGGCAGACTCGGGACAGCTGTCGGACAGATATCAGATGGAGGATGAAAGCGCAAGCGCGCAAAAGAAAGAGGACAGGTACGCGAGAAGGACAGCAGCGGAACGGCAGATTGCAGATGCGGTACAGACGCCGGATGGATATCAGATGGAGGATGAAAGCGCAACTGCCAGACAGCGGACAGAGAATGGAATTGAGTGCGAAACAGGACATAGAAGAAGTAAAGCATTCAGGACACACAGATTTACCGGTATCGCAAGTATGGGGCGGAAACAAAAAATAAGCATCGTACCCCGTGGCGTGGCGAGCAACGAGATGTGCACGTTCCTGATCCTGAATATTTCCTCTCTACAGTTGATTCCCGTCAACGTCATCGCTTACCGCGCACAGTACGGCAGCGTGAATCCCACGGCGATCGTCGGTCCGGGGATCGCAGCGACAATGGTGAGCACGCTGGTGGCGGTGGCGTTCTGCAAGCTGATGGAAAGTTCCAGATATTGATGAAATAAATTGAAATATTATGTGTGTACAGGTATACAAATCAATTTTGATGGATTATAATACAATTATTAATTGAAGTATCGTAAGATTAAAAATTGAAATATTGTTGAAAAAGTTGTATAAATCGGAGGACAGGTAATGACGGGCAAAGAAATATTGGATTTATTGAGATATGGGGAGCGAATCACACTTGAGTGCAAGAGAGCAGAAGGAGGTATTCCAAATGCGCTTTGGGAAACGTATTCTTCCTTTGCGAATACAAATGGTGGTGTGATTCTGCTTGGCGTGGAGGAACATTTGAAGGAAACGGAGCCGGAGAAAAGATATACGTTTTGTAATTTAAGGAATCCCGAAAAGATGATAAAAAGTTTTTGGGATACAATCAACAGCAAAAAAGTCAGCGCAAATCTTTTGCTGGATGAGAATGTTGGAATTTGCCAAATAAATGAATGCAATGTTATATGGATAGAGGTTCCGCAGGCGGATTATCGATATCGCCCTGTATATTTGAATGAAAATCCTCTGAAAGGGAGCTATAAAAGAAATTACGAGGGGGATTATCACTGTACAGAAGGAGAGATAAAAGCAATGCTGAGAGATGCGTCTGATTTTGGAATCGATGGGTCTCTCCTGGAAGGATTTACCATGGACGATATTGATGCAAATACGCTAAGGGCATACAGGATCGAATATGAATTACATAATCCGGAGCATGTGTGGAACGGGGCGGAGGATAAGGAATTCTTAAGAAATTTGGGAGGATATACGGTTGATCGGCTTACAAAACGGGAGGGACTTACGGCGGCGGGATTGCTGATGTTTGGAAAAGGATTGGCGATCAGGGAACGATTTGATAATATTCGTATGGACTATATTGATCAGACGAATCTGACGGAAGAAAGCAGATGGAGCGACCGTCTGACCTATGATGGAAGTTGGGAGAACAATCTCTATAATTTTGTAAAAAGAGTGCTGCCCAAGCTGGTAAGCGATATAAAAAGGCCTTTTCGGCTGGAAGGCATGTCTCGCCAGGACGATACAGCGGTTCACAAGGCTGTGCGGGAGGCCATCGTTAATATGGTTATTCATGCCGATTATTATAGTACCGGGATTTTGAAAGTCGTAAAACAGGAAAATGGATTTTTCTTTTCAAATCCGGGGAATTTGAAATTGCCGGTGCGCGCGATCTATGAGGGAGGTCACTCTGTAGCCAGAAATCCTAAAATCCAGAATATGTTTCGTATGATCGGACTGGGCGATAATATCGGATCCGGTTTTCCTGCAATTTTGAAAGCATGGGGTAAGGAAAAATGGAGGCAACCGGATTTATATGATGATCAGGAATTGCAGCAGGTGGAATTGAAACTGTGGACAATATCATTAATGCCGGAAGAATGCACGGAATTTTTATTAAATAAATTTGGGGCTAATTATCAACATTTGCCTTCAAAAGAACAGATTATTCTTGCGGCGGCTTATCTTGAAGGAAAAGTCTCAAATGCACGTATGCAGACAGTGTTGGGGGAGCATTCTACGGATGTGGGCAGGTATTTATATCATCTGGTTGAAAACCAGATGCTGATCCCCGAAAAAAAGGGACGCTGGACAACTTATTGTCTCAATGGTGAATATGAAATACAGCCAGAACAAATGACAATACAGGACATACCGGAAATAGAGATGGTTCTGAATAAGACAGATCAGAAAATTTATAATTATGTAAAGGCAAATGGAATGATTACCGCACAGCAGGTAGTTGACATTACCGGTATCACAACATTACAGGGGGCGTCTGTTGCTTTGAACAGGATGATAAAAAGAGGCTTGCTGACAAAGCAAAGAAAAGGACGGCATATTTTTTATCTGTAATGAATATTTCAACTTGAAGTATTAATTGTTCAAGTTGAAGTATTGAGCGCGCTATTGTTCTATCAGCCTTCCAGCGTCTCAGATTCCTCCTTTGTGCAGCCTTCCCGGCTGTAACGGGCTTTTTCGTACAGTGTGTGCAGCCTGTCCGTGGACGCATCCCGGGCAAGCTGTGCCTTTGTCTCCAGCTCGGCGGGAGTTTCCCAACCGGCGGGGGCGGTGTATGCGCGATCCTGTTTTGCGGACGTTTCCGGCAGCTGCGAAAGGCTTGCTTTGCCCGAGCGGTCTTTCATGGCGCGGAGGATCGTTTTCTTGTATTTCCTTCGTATTTTCTGGTTCGGTGAATTTCGCCGTTCTTTTTTTGTGCGCGAAAACAGTCCGCCGCTGCGGGTGCCGGAGCTTTCCTCTGATTCGAGGAAGAGGATCTCGTCCGGCTCGTCCTGCGCGAAGTAGGACAGGGCGTTGCGGCAGACGCGGTAGATGACGACCAACAGGACGACGCCGACGACGACCGCGCCCAGATAGAAGAGCACGTTGCCGAGTGCGACCAGCCACGCGGGCGGATCTGTGGGAATTTCTTCCGGCATGCCGAAATCCGGGTCGGCAAGCCCGCCCTGCATCAGCTCTTCCATTTCGGTGGAGGGCGTGAGTTCGATTGGTCTCATGCGGGCGCGAAGATTGGCAAGCGGCTCTCTTCCGTAGAGCGCCGACGGCAGCAGGATCAGTCCCAGAAAGATCACGCTGACGAGCAGCAGAATACGCCCGACCTTCTGGATCGAGTGAACGGGGAGATTGGCGATCCGCTTGTTTTCGCGAATGAAACGCTGCATATTGTCGAGGTAGCCGAAGAGAAAGCAGACAAAGACGTCGGCGAGCAGCAGATAAAAAACATAGTTCAAAAGAGAGTTCTGCTTTGCGACCAGGAAAACGACATAGTAGAACGCGAACACGCCCCAATGTGCCGGAGCCGGACGGTCCAGGAAGGTCGGGATCTCCCAGAGCTCCGGGGCGAGCGTTTCGCCGTCCCAGCCGGGTGATTCGGCAAGGATGCGCGCGAGTTTTCCTTTCTTGATGCGCGTGTAGCAGCGCACTGCCAGCAGGAACACCGAGAGCGATACGGTCAGGGCGGAGTGTGTAAGCCCTGCGAGCAGAACACAGACGATGCAGGAGCACAGCAGGTAAGCGACAAGCGAACGGGTGGCGCGAATGAGGATCCAGCCGAGCGCGAGCGGAATGACCAGCCAGAGAGCTCCAGTCAGCAGCTCGACGGGCGTCTTGACCGTGTAGGTCTGTAATTCCTCGGGCAATTCCATGTCGTAAGCCAGAGTGGTCAGCAGATACAGCCCCGCGCAGATCAGCAGGATATGGAGCCATGACAGCGCCGCGAGGAACAGATGATCTTCCGGCTTGGTGATCTTTATGACCGTTCTTTTCATGAGACGCTCACCTCCCAGCGCAGCTGATGGATTCCCGGCGTATCCGCGCGGAGCAGAGCCTCGCCCGGATCTACGGGAATCACCCATAAGACCTCATTGCCGTCCGACAGCGCGCGAAGAAGATGAGCCGCAATGCTGTCCTGATTTTTCGAGATCAGGACATAGATCTGCCCGGACTGTTTGCGGACGATTTCCTCTTGCAGGAGGACATTGACCGAGGCAGTCTTCTGTGATGTGTCAATGCACGCGAGCAGGCGGTTCAGCTCATGGATCTTCGCTGCGCCGGGCTTGCCGTGCCAGATCATCGTATGTGCGTTTTCCGGTGTTTGCGCAGCCTGACGAGAGTTGTACATGTCCGGAAGAGCAGCGGATAAATGCGGGAGATTGTCAGGTGAGGCTGCCTGCAAAGCGCCTGTGTCGGGGAATACGATCGGGATTGCGTTGCTGATAAGCCGCAGCTCCATGTTCTGCCTGACCAGTCGAGCGGCAAGGGACGAGGCGATGCGTATGCTCTCCTCGGTCAGATGCTCGCTGCGCAGAATGTGCGAATCTTCCACGTCCAGCAGGATCGTCGCGTGAATGCTGGTCGTGGAGTCAAACTGGTTTACCATCAGGGAATTGCTCCGCGCGGACGCTTTCCAGTTGATGTGATGCATGGGATCACGCCGGTACTCACGGATGCCGGAAAACTCAAACGGATCGGGGTACAGGCGGTTCTGCACGAGCACCATGCCGGAGATCGTCTGGCAGAGCAGCCGGATCCTGCCGGTGTCGATCTGCGCCGGGTAGACGCAGAGCTGCGTCTGCTGGGCGGCGTTCAGATAGTGCTGATTGCGGAAGAACAGGTCGTACCCGACCACCTCTACGTTGGAGATCTGATAGATTCCCCGTTTCCGGCAGACAAAAGAAAGCGTGTGGATCACCTTCTGATGGAACAGGAAGGAAAATACGTCACGCTTGTAGCTCAGGTCGGTCACATTTGTATTTGCTCTTGCCTCACCGGAAAATTCCAGATTGCGGCTGACAGCAAGGCGCACTTCGAGCGCGGGGAGCGGGAGTTTTTTGTCGTTGGCGATCTCCTCGCGCAGCGATGAAGAATCCCCCTCGTACACGTAAGCGTCGGAAAAGGTGGCGCGCACCTGCAGACGCTTGTCCCAATAGGCGCGGTAAATGTATTTCTGGAGATGGTAAGCGAACAACACGCCGAGCAGCAGCAGAATCAGCATTCAGCGTTTCCCCCAATCCTCGGTGGGCAGCGGTATCCTCGAGAGGATCTCGCCGACGATCTGCGCGGAAAGGCGTCTTTCGTCCTCGCCTGCCGCGAGGTTCAGCCGGTGCGCAAGCACGGGGACGGCGACCGCCTTGATGTCTTCCGGCACGACGTAATCGCGTCCTTGCACCAGCGCATAGCCCTGCGACGCGCGCACGAACGCGAGCGTCCCTCTGGGACTGACGCCGTGCAGCACCTTCGCGTGCTCTCTGGTGGCGTGAACCACGTTTACGATATAGTGCAAAAGCTCCGGGTGCAGGTAGACTTCCCGGCATGTTTCCTGGAGCTGTGTGATGTCTTCTTTGGCGCAGACCGCGGCGAGCTCGTCCAGCGGTTCGTCGGTCAGGAAACGCTCGACCATCGCGCACTCCTGCGCCGGAGAGAGATCTTCCATTGAGATCTGCATGAGAAAACGGTCCATCTGCGCCTCGGGCAGAGGAAATGTCCCGAGCGTCTCCAGCGGATTCTGTGTGGCGATCACGAGGAACGGTTCGGACAGCGGTCGGGTGACCTTGTCCACCGTGACCTGCCGTTCCGCCATGCATTCGAGCAGGCTGCTCTGCGTCTTCGGCGTCGCGCGGTTGATCTCGTCCGCGAGCAGAATGTTGCAGAAGACGGGTCCATCAGAGAAGACGAATTCGCCCTGTTTCGCGTTGAAATAATTCAGCCCGGTGACGTCGGAGGGCAGCAGGTCCGGCGTGAACTGTATGCGCCCGAAGTCCGCCTGCACCGAGCGCGCCAGCGCTTTTGCCAGCACGGTCTTGCCGGTGCCCGGGACGTCCTCGAGCAGGACATGCCCCTTCGCCAGAATGCAGGTGAGGATCAGCCCGATCGTGCGCTCATTGCCGATCATGACCTTCACGATGTTATCTTTCAGCTTTTGCAAAATGTTTTCTTCCATATCCGATGCCCTCTGTAAATATCTGAAAATATTTTATATAAGCGAGATACCCTGCCTCAAGACAGATCGCCAGTTGCTTTTGCAGTATAAGAACCTGACGACAGTCACGGTAAGATTCTCATCAGAAACAAGATAGAAAGCGAGATAGTTGTTTACATTCACAAAACGAATCCCCCATGAGGCAAGAACCCTGTCCTCGGCAAGAGGATATTTTTTTGGAAATGACAATAAGGAATGGATCTGCCTTTCCGCCTCGTCGAGAAGATGGTCTGCCGCCTGCGGATTTTTCAGTGCGAATTCAATAGAGTCCGCGGCATGAATCATATCTTTTTCCGCAGCCTGTGTGATATGAATATGGTAATTCATTTCTTCCGCTTACTCCTCATATCCGCCATCGCCTCGGAGAAAGGACGGGTCCTTCCCGCAGCGATATCATCCAGCCCCTCCTGAATCAAACCATACAATTCAAAGCGTGCAGTGAGCTGTTCATATGCCTCGATACTCATGACAGCGAGATCTCCCTTGCCGTTTTTGGTGATGAAAACAGGTTCAGGGTAATCGTGACACAGTTTTGAAATTTCACTGTAGCAGTTGCGCAAATCTGCGCTGGAACGAATCGTGGGCATAACTGCACCTCCCGCTTAATATAAAGGAATTATACAGAAATTTCTTTATAGAGTCAAGGGATAACAAAGGAAAAGTGATCCTTCCATATGCGTTACCGGGCGGGGGAAATCCCTGCAAAGGTGCTGAAGGATGGAGGATTGTAAAATTTATCATTTTTGACGGAAAAGGTATTGCAATTTACAGGGAAAATATGGTATTATTATACAAAAATATTGTATGCGCAAAAAGAAAAAGATCTGTTTCCAGATCTTTTAGGTTCTGCACAATGCAGCAAAAGGAATTGAATAAATTTTTATTTGAACTTGTAGTGTAATCTTGTATGGTAGTGAATCATCCAAGATAATTATACTATAAATTATCATTCAGGATTTGTCAAGTGGATTAAAAAACGAGAAGGAGAAACTATATGAGCGCAATTCATGGTGAAAAATACTTTCTGGGACTGGATATCGGTACAGACTCGGTAGGCTGGGCGGTGACAGATGAAACTTATCGGATTATACGCCGCAAAGGGAAGTCCTTGTGGGGTGTTCGGCTGTTTGATGCGGCAAATACTGCGGCGGAGCGAAGAATGTTCCGTACTGGTCGGAGAAGATACCAGAGAAGAAGGCAGAGGATCGAACTGCTGCAGGAATTGTTTGCGGAAGAGATGAGCAAAGTCGATGCGACGTTTTTTCAAAGACTGAATGACAGCGCGTATTGGGTGGAGGATAAACAGGAGCCGCAAATATATTCTCTGTTCAATTCTGCAAATTATACAGACGTGGAATATTATAAAGAGTATCCGACGATTTACCATCTGAGGAGCGCATTGCTCCGGGAGAAACGCGCATTTGATATTCGGCTTTTGTATCTGGCTCTTCATCATTTGATGAAACACAGAGGACATTTTCTTTTTAGCGGAGATATCGGTAATGTTACGTCCTTTCGCACAACATTCCAAGCATTTCTGGATTGTCTGGAGGACGAACTGGAGATAAGGCTGGAATGCTCTTCGGAGGATAAGTTTGAGGAGATTATTAAAGATAAAACGAGAGGGAAACAGGCAAAATTTGCAGAGCTGGAACGGCTGTGCGGAATTGAAAAAACAGACAAACAGAAAAAAGAAATATTGAAACTGCTTGTTGGAATGAAGGCTGGTTTGAGTACGATTTTTGCTGAAGAAGGGCTAGAAGAGATTGAGCATAACAAAATCAGTTTTTCAGAAAGTAATTATGAGGATGTACGGATTGCGCTGGAGGACGAAATTCAGGAGAGAACAGGAATACTGGATATTTTTCATTCTGTGTATAACTGGGCAATACTCGCGGATATTCTGGCGGACGGGGAGTATGAGGGAAACTCTTATCTCAGTGTAGCAAAAGTAAATTCTTATAACAGGCATCAGGAAGATTTGAAGAGACTGAAGACAATGGTTCGCAAATATTGCCCGGAAGAGTATAAGAATTGCTTTTCCCTAGTTCTTCCGGATAATTACTGCGCATATGTAGGCTTGTGCAAAACAGGAGGAAAAAAACGAAAAGTAAAACGCTGCACGCAAGATGATTTCTATAAGTTTCTGAAAAAAGTCGTGTCAAAAATGCCGTCAGACGTCCCGGAGGTGGCGCAGCTAAAAGCAGATATAGAGAACAGGACGTTTTTGGAATTGCAAGTGGGAAAGGATAACAGCGTTATTCCGTATCAGGTAAATAAACTGGAGTTGGAAGGAATTCTTCATAACATGGAGAATTATTATCCTTTTCTGAAGGAAATTGACCCTAGGTGCGGAAAGACGACCAGTGAAAAAATAATCGAATTATTCGAATTCAGGATACCGTATTACGTTGGTCCCTTAAATACTACGAATGGCGGCAACAGCTGGATGACAAGAAAGGCGCAAGGGGCAATTCGTCCGTGGAATTTTGATGACTTGGTGGACAGAGACGCGTCTGCGCAGGATTTTATTACGAGAATGACGAATACATGTACCTATCTGACGAGAGAAAAGGTACTTCCCAAGAACTCATTGCTGTATTCAGAGTTCATGGTATTCAATGAATTGAATAATATCAGGATCAGAAATGAAAAACTTCCGATAGAGTTAAAACAGGATATTGTGCAGAAACTGTTTAAGGAGCAGAAACAGATTACAGGGAAAAAGCTGCTGAATTATTTTACCGCGAACGGTTATGATGTAAAAAAAGAAGATCTTTCCGGCTTTGAAGGGAATCTGAAGGCGAGTATGTCTTCCTACATTGAGCTGAAAAAAGTGTTTGGGGCTGATTTGGAGAAGTATTCTGTCCGAAAGATGGCGGAAGATATTATCCTGTGGATCACGATTTACGGAGAGGATCAGAAGATGCTGCGCAGAGTGATTTGTCAGCATTATCAGGAGCAGCTTGACGACGTACAGATAAAGATGTTGTGCAGGCTCAGATTTCAAGGCTGGGGAAGGCTTTCAGAGCGATTTCTGAACGGTCTTATCGGAAGGGATCGTGCCTCAAATGAACAAATGACGATCATGCAGGGGCTCAGGAATACGCAGAATAATCTGATGCAGCTGCTCAGCCAGCAGTATACATTTATGGAGGAAATTGAGAAAGAAAACGGCAGCTATCACGTGGATGAGATCACGTATGAGAACTTGATAAAGGATGTGGTGGCATCTCCATCCATTAAGCGGGCGGTCTGGCAGACGGTTCAGATCACAGAAGAGATCAGGCGGATCATGGGCAATGCTCCTGAAAAGATTTTTGTGGAAATGGCGAGGGGAAAAGAAGAAAGACAGGACATGAACCGTAATTCCAGAAGAAAGAAACTTATTGAAACCTATGAGGCAATCAAGGACGAGACAAGGGATTGGAAGGCAGAACTGGAGAAATATTCTGACGGGGATTTTAAGGCAATCAAACTTTATCTGTATTACACACAGATGGGGCAGTGCATGTATACAGGGAAAAAGATTGATCTGTCACAGTTGAATGATGCGAATATCTGGGATCGGGATCACATTTATCCGCAGTCGAAAACAAAGGATGACAGCCTTGATAATCTGGTGTTGGTGGATCGGCGGGTGAATGCGAAAAAGGGTAACGGTTTGATTGCTCCGGATATTCAACAAAAAATGCGTGGCACATGGAAACTTCTATTGGAGAGAGGATTGATTTCCCAGAAAAAGTATGACCGTCTCACTCGTACGACAGATTTGACTCCGGAGGAACTGGCAGGATTTATCAATCGTCAGCTGGTGGAGACCAGGCAGTCGTCCAAAGTTGCGGCGACACTTTTGAAACGCATTTACGAAGGTACGGAAATCGTCTATGTGAAAGCGAAGGCTGTATCAGACTTTTACAGTGAAAATGAAAATATCGATTACGTAAAGGTAAGGGATCTGAACGATTATCATCATGCAAAGGATGCGTACCTGAATATTGTGGTTGGAAATGTCTATCATACAAAATTTACAGACAATCCACTGCACTGGTTAAATGCAAATCCAAAGGCAGAGTATAGCCTGAATCGGATGTTCAACTATGATTTGAATGGAAGAAACGGCGAAATTGTATGGAAGACTGGAAAGGGAGAAACCGTAAAAACGGTAAATGATACACTACACAGAAATGATGTTCTGTTTACTCGATATGCATATTGTAATAAGGGTGGTTTCTTCAACCAGATGCCTGTGGCAGCTCCGAAGGACAGACAGAAGGCAAAACTTCTGGTGCCGATCAAGAAAGGAATGGATCCGTATAGGTACGGAGGCTATACTTCTGTTACTCCATCGCATTTTATGTTGGTAGAGTCTGAGGGGAAAAAGAGAGAGAAAATACGGACGATAGAAACCGTGCCATTGTATCGCAAGAAAGAGTTTGAAGATTTTCCGCAGACTTTAATTCAGTATTGCGAAGAGGCTTACGGATTGAAGAACCCCAAAATACTGATGCCGTGTATCAAGAAAAATGCGAGATTGGTAATTAATGGATTTCCGATGCATTTGAAAGGCAGTACCGGAAAACAATTGATCCTTCAGGGTGCTGTGCAGCTTTGCCTTGACCCGGAGCAGGTTCGGTATCTGAAAAAGATAATGAAACATCTGGAGGAGAATACACAGAGGCGGGATAAACGGTCGTTGCTGGAAGTGCAGGAAATTACCGGAATAACAAAAGAGAAAAACTGTACGCTTTACCAGGTATTTTTAGATAAGTTGTCAGCCACAATTTACCAACATCGACCGGCAAATCCGAAAGCGAAATTGTCAGAAGGATTTGGTAAATTTCAGGAGTTATCCGTGGAGGAGCAATGCATTGTTTTGGGGGAAACATTGCATTTGTTCCAGTGCAAGCCAGTGACGGCAGATTTTTCTCTGATAGGAGGGTCAGGAAGTGCTGGAAAAGTTCAGATAGGAAAACAAATCAGCAATTGTGATTCTGTAAAATTGATTAATCAGTCTGTGACAGGCATTTTGGAGCAGGCGATTGACCTGTTGACGATATGAGCTGGCGGATTATAGTAATTTCCAGAAGCGCTAAGCTGGATTACAAGCTGGATTATCTGGTAGTGCGGCAAGAGGAGATTACAAAGATTCATTTGAGCGAGATTTCTACAATTATGATTGAATCGACGGCTGTTTCCTTAACTGCGGCTTTGCTCTGCGAACTTACTAAAAGAAAGATTAAAGTTATCTTCTGTGACGAGAAAAGAAATCCAAGCTCTGAACTTATCCCGTATTATGGGAGCCATGATACCAGCGCCAAAATAAAGAGACAGATTGAGTGGCCCGAGGAAATCAAACAGACAGTTTGGACAGAGATCGTAACGGAAAAAATCCGCAGGCAAATGGAGCTCCTGAAAAAGCTGCAAAGGCAGGAATACATTCTTCTGCAGGAGTATATTTTACAAATTCAGCCGGGTGATAGCACGAATAGAGAAGGACATGCAGCCAAAGTATATTTCAATGCACTTTTTGGAAAAGATTTTACTCGAACATCCGATCATCCGTGCAATGCGGCACTGAATTATGGATATGGACTGCTCTTGTCTGCATGCAACAGGGAGATTACGGCGAACGGTTATATCACACAGCTGGGATTGTTCCATGACAATATGTTTAACCAGTTTAATTTTGGCTCAGATTTGATGGAACCGTTTCGAGTTTTAGTCGACGAGGCGGTATATCATATGCGTCCGGAGAAACTCGAACATGATGAAAAAATACAGCTTGTTGATTTGCTGAATTCAGAAGTTTACATCGATGGAAAAAGAAATTATCTGAATAATGCATTGAAAATATACTGCAAAAGTGTTTTTGATGCGCTGAATGAACAGGATATTTCTCTGATCAGGTTTTATAGAAATGAGTTATAGGTATATGAGAATCTTAATTTTCTTTGATCTTCCGACAATTACGGCAGCGGATCGAAGAGCATACACGCAGTTTCGAAAATATTTGATCAAGAATGGATTCATTATGCTGCAGGAATCCGTCTACAGCAAACTTGCGCTGAATTCCACAGTTTGTGACGCTGTAGTTCAAAATGTGCGGAAGAATACGCCGAATAAAGGACTTGTGCAAATTTTGACCCTGACAGAGAAACAGTTTTCCAGGATGGAAATGATTACGGGCGAGTACCAATCGGAGGTTTTGCAGAGTGACAGGAGGTTGGTCATATTATGAGATTGCGCCACAAGGACTTCAAGTTTATTTTTGAGTTTCGGGAAAACGGAAAGCCTCTTCTTGTTATAGAGAACCCAACTATATTTTCAGATTTCATTAAAGAACTATATCAGCCGGATATTGTGGGAGACTCCCGGTTTGTATTGTCAGAAAACGAAAGTCCGCTTGTAATGGAAGAACATTTGCGCTGTATTGTGAACCCGCTGGATGTATCGTTAAATGAGAGAAGGCTGCTCGGGAAATTGTACGAAAAACTGAAAAGGGAAATCATGTCTTCGGAGTTATTGTTAGAAAATAATAATGTTTTAGCTTGTTTAGAAGAATATGCAATGCGGATCATTCAGAGTATGGATTTGGAACTAACGTATTCGGATAAAATTGATGTTCAAAGTATATTAAAACTTTTGGATATTCGTTTTGAAGACAGACAGGGTGCATTACTGGATAGAATTGTGAGCTATGTAGAAGTAATGCATCAACTTCTGGGGATAAGATGTTTTGTATTTGTACATTTGCTTTCTTATCTGACAGAATATGAGCTGGAAAAATTATATGAATATTTTCAATATCATAAGCTTTACGTATTGTTAATGGAAAGCAGTCAGCCGAGCGATTTGAACTGTTTTTCTAATGTAGTTATTATCGATAAAGATATTTGCGAAATTGCGCTGCATATGCGATAATAGATTCGCACAGATACCGTACAAAGTTACGATGCTGTAGTGGGCATTACAAACTCGCCTGGCTGATAATTTGAGGTTTGAGGTTTGAGGTTTGAGAGTAGTGTAATTTTGTATGGTAGTGAAACGACTGCCCCGCCATGCCGCCGCCGTCAAAGGTTTGAGAGTAGTGTAATTTTGTATGGTAGTGAAACTGGGTCGACATAGTAGATGGCAAGGATCCAGTTTGAGAGTAGTGTAATTTTGTATGGTAGTGAAACAGGAACCACTCGATCTCGTCGACGTAGACGGTTTGAGAGTAGTGTAATTTTGTATGGTAGTGAAACACAAGGTAAGCAAGGGAGATGAATCCGATAGTTTGAGAGTAGTGTAATTTTGTATGGTAGTGAAACTGAAGAATGACAGAATATTAAAAAATGGAGGTTTGAGAGTAGTGTAATTTTGTATGGTAGTGAAACAACGATGAGCTCCTGCTGAGCCGGTGAGAGGTTTGAGAGTAGTGTAATTTTGTATGGTAGTGAAACACTTCTATGCGGTCAGAGCCCTTTATTCCCGTTTGAGAGTAGTGTAATTTTGTATGGTAGTGAAACCGGAGGGTGCGGATAAAATGACAGTGATAGTTTGAGAGTAGTGTAATTTTGTATGGTAGTGAAACGACGGTGAGGAGGAGGTGTAGCGGATGGGCGTTTGAGAGTAGTGTAATTTTGTATGGTAGTGAAACAGCGCTTTCCCGAATCTGCTGCATAAGGGCGTTTGAGAGTAGTGTAATTTTGTATGGTAGTGAAACCCTGATACGCGATCATCGCCGCCACCGTGAGTTTGAGAGTAGTGTAATTTTGTATGGTAGTGAAACGCGGAGGAAGGGAGAACAGGAAATGAAAGCGTTTGAGAGTAGTGTAATTTTGTATGGTAGTGAAACAACATGGTTGTGGAAGTGCTGACGCACTTTGTTTGAGAGTAGTGTAATTTTGTATGGTAGTGAAACCGCTTTCACAGGAATACGCCTCTGCAATTCGTTTGAGAGTAGTGTAATTTTGTATGGTAGTGAAACCAGGTGTTATTTTTATGCAAGCATCTTATGGTTTGAGAGTAGTGTAATTTTGTATGGTAGTGAAACTTCAGCTGTTCGCTTGAAACGCCGCAGTCGGTTTGAGAGTAGTGTAATTTTGTATGGTAGTGAAACGCAAGCTGTGTCTGCAAAGCGTTCTGGTTCGTTTGAGAGTAGTGTAATTTTGTATGGTAGTGAAACGCCGACGTTCACCGCGCCGACGTAGACGGGGTTTGAGAGTAGTGTAATTTTGTATGGTAGTGAAACACGTTTGCGATCCAATAACCCCTCCATAGGGTTTGAGAGTAGTGTAATTTTGTATGGTAGTGAAACCGTAGTGCCTTCGGAAAATCTGTGCATTCCGTTTGAGAGTAGTGTAATTTTGTATGGTAGTGAAACCAGGGCTGCAGAAGAACATAAAGGCTGTCCGTTTGAGAGTAGTGTAATTTTGTATGGTAGTGAAACGTCAAGATGTAAAATACCCCCGTAGTTGCTGTTTGAGAGTAGTGTAATTTTGTATGGTAGTGAAACCGGCGGCTGATATGGCATCTGCTGCTGGTAGTTTGAGAGTAGTGTAATTTTGTATGGTAGTGAAACACGCAAAGAAGTTTGCTGACATCGAGGAGTGTTTGAGCGTAGTGTAATTTTGTATGGTAGTGAAACGCTGCGTGTCTGGGGACGTGGTATCGCTAAGGTTTGAGAGTAGTGTAATTTTGTATGGTAGTGAAACGGAAGTCTTTCCAGTGTTTCTACCTTTCCTGTTTGAGAGTAGTGTAATTTTGTATGGTAGTGAAAGACGCCACCCCCTTCAAAAACTGCTGCCCGTGTTTGAGAGTAGTGTAATTTTGTATGGTAGTGAAAGAACAACTGCTGCTTGAATTGGGGGACGGTTGTTTGAGAGTAGTGTAATTTTGTATGGTAGTGAAACCTACACGGTCGAGGAAAGAGTACAAGAGGAGTTTGAGGGTGGCGTAATTTCGTATTGGTATTGTTTTGTGAAACAGGAAGGAAAATATATATGGAAATATATCATGGGAGCAGAGAAATAGTAGAATTCCCGGAAATAAGGAAAACGAGATACACAAAAGATTTCTCATGGGGTTTTTATTGCACCAAAAGTTATGAGCAGGCATGTAGATGGGCAGAACGGCGCCATGAAAACGGAATAATTAACGTATATTCGTATACAGAAAATAAAGTGCTAAATGTATTAGCATTTGAAAAGATGACAGATGAGTGGCTGGATTTTGTCGCGGAATGCCGCGCCGGTAAAGTTCACAATTATGACATTGTGGAGGGACCTATGGCGGACGACACAATCTGGAATTTTGTAAATGATTATTTAGATGGAAATATAAGTCGGGAAGTATTCTGGGATTATGCGAGGTTCAAACACCCAACCCATCAGATCAGTTTTCATACATTGCGGGCGCTGGAATGTTTGAAATTTGAAAGGAGTGAGGCGGTATATGGATGAGAAACGCAAGGACGATATTTATTACGTGTGTACCATGATAGAATTTGTGGCAAGGGCTACCCGAAATCGGCGGAAAGACATTGTGGCTAAAATGTCTAAGGAAAATATTGAACATCAATTAAGAGTGGCAGAAGTTAATCACTGCCTAAGCTTTGAACAGGTCTCCGACGAATGGATCGAACAATACAATATACCGATGGGGAATTATGACACAATAAAGGAATGCAAATATACAGTGCCGCCAGTCACTGCGATTGGGAGAGTCTACCAGAGACTTGTAATTGCAACGGCAAAAGAGAATGAAGAGGCGCAGACGATTCGTGATGTATTTTCATCGTTTATCAGCGACTGCATCTCTGATTTCAATTCCAACATATATTACAGCAATCCGGATTATCTGAGATGTTCTTACGAAGAAGGCTATATGCTTGCCTGAATAAATAACAGGCAAGGGACTGTGCCCAGGTGAAACAATGACCGGAACGACAGTCCCTTGCCGCGTAAGTTACTTTTTGAAAATTACCCTTCGATCGCGATATATTTCCGATCCTCGACCGCCGGTTTGCTCTCCTTCTTCGGGACGAGCATTTTCAGCGTGCCGTTCTCGAACTTCGCTTTGATCTCGTCCTGAGTGATCGCCTCTCCTACGTAGAAACTTCTGCTGCAGGTGCCGTAATGGCGTTCGCGGCGGAGGAAATGACCGTTCTCGTCCTTTTCTTCGTTGTTGGAATCGGTGCTCGCCTGAATGGTCAGGTAGCCGTCCTTCAATTCTGCCTGGACATGGTCCTTGTCGACGCCGGGGATATCCATCGTGATCTCGTAACCTGCATCGGTGTCCTTGATGTCCGTCTTCATCATGCCCGCCTTCGCGATGCTGTCCCGGTCAAGCTCGCTCGTCCGAAACGCGTTGAACGGAAAGCTGAAAAAGTCGTCAAACATATCTCTTCCAAAAATACTAGGCATCATCATAAAGCATCTCTCCTTTTTTGTTTATATTATTTCCTGGTTTTTTGGTTTTTAGAACCCGGGAAAGGAAGTTCTGTAAAATTCTTTTCCCTTGTTCGTTCTAGATGTAATATAGCACGCATTGTTAGCACTGTCAAGAGGTGAGTGCTAATTAATTTTAAAAAATTTGTGAAGTCCTGAATTTGCGGGCTTCACAGCGTTTGCAGTTTTTCAATTTCCCCGTTTTTTAGGCTTACTACACCAATTTTACACCAATTGCGCGTAAGCTACGAGCCATGCAGGGCAAGACCGGACGCCCGATGGGAGCCTGCTCACATAAGGGCGGCTTCGGGATTTGCCCTATACGGCGACAGCCGCGGCCGAGCGAAC
>CANQYP010000034.1 GCA_947628045.1 uncultured Lachnospiraceae bacterium
CGCTGTCTGTACTGTTGTCCGCCGGAGCCTCCGTAACAGGAGCCTCCGTAGCCGGAGCCTCGGTCGGCGCCTCTGTCTCAGCCGGAGCCTCCGTCTTCGCCTCGGTCTCTGCCGGAGCCTCTGTCTGTTTCTCGGTCTCTGCCGGCGCCTCGGTCTGCACAGGCGCTGTCTGGGTCTGTGTCTGTACCGGCGCTGTCCAACTGCTCTGGCTCCCGGAATCCGAAGTCGGCGCATAAGTCTCCTCCGGCACCGGCTCTTCCACGTACTCCTCCTGGGCGCGCTCCGCCTCCAGCCGCGCCTCCTCTTCCTCAAGCGTCTCCGCCTCCGGATAATAAGTGTCAAATCCGGCATAATACGCGTTGACGTAACCGTATATCTCATCGCCAAGGCAGACCTGGATCCAGTCGTTCTCGTAGGATACTGCCTCCAGCTCCTCTCCCTTGTATGCCACGCCGATCACCTCGGCGTCGTCATCCGGCGTCGCGCGGACATTCAGCTCCTCCGCGTATATGGTGGCGACATGATAGCCCACCTTTTCCGCAACCAGCTGTGCCTCCGCTCCGGTCACAAAGTACTCCCTCTTCACGAAACCGACGGCGTTGCCGGACTGGATCTCAAGCCACTCTCCGTCCTGGCTGAGCACGTTCGCCATGCAGTCGTCATAGATCTTGCCGACCACCTCGCTCTCCGTGCCCGGTCCCTTGCGGATATTGATATGATCCTCACACTGCGCGAAGATCATCTGCCCCTTCAGATCTTCCGCCGCAGGGGTCTCCGTCTGCGCAGCTTTTTTCTTTTTCTTTTTCTTCTTTTTTTTCTTCGCAGCCTCCGTCTCCGTCTGCGCGGCGGTCTGATGCTCCGTCTGTGCGGCGGTCTGCTGTTCCGTCTGTGCAGTCGTCTGCTGTTCCGTCCCGCTCGCGGTCTCCTGCGCGTTTGCGCCGTCCACGACCACGACCGCGCCCTCCTCGGCGCAAACTGTAACTACCGCCTGTCCCGGGACCGCGATCCCCAGGGCGAGAAAACAGGCTGCAAGCTTTAACATTCTCTTTCTCATTTTGCACTCACCTCCATGACTCCTTCGGAATCATACCAAGAGCATAACAAATCTGTAACAATTTGTCAATCAAATTGAGACAAACATAATATAAATTTTAGTTTTTGAAACTGTGAACCGGCGCCGGGATCCGCCCCTTCCGATTGACAAACGCGTCGCATGAGAAGGCGTTCACAGGCATGATCGGCGCGTAGCCGAGCAGCCCGCCGAACTCCACCGTCTCCCCCACGCCCTTTCCGATCACCGGGATCAGCCGCACCGCCGTGGTCTTCTGGTTCACCATGCCGATCGCCATCTCGTCCGCGATGATGCCGGAGATCGTCGTCGCCTTCGTGTCGCCCGGGATCGCGATCATGTCGAGCCCCACCGAGCAGACGCAGGTCATCGCCTCAAGCTTTTCGAGCGTAAGCGCCCCCGCGCGCACCGCGTCGATCATGCCCTGATCCTCGCTGACCGGGATAAACGCGCCGCTCAGACCGCCCACATAAGAGGACGCCATCACGCCGCCCTTTTTCACCTGATCGTTCAAAAGCGCAAGCGCCGCCGTCGTCCCGGGCGCGCCCGCATGCTCCAGCCCGATCTCGCAGAGAATGTCTGCCACGCTGTCCCCGATCGCCGGGGTCGGCGCAAGCGACAGGTCGATGATTCCAAACGGAATTCCGAGCTTTCTGGACGCCTCCTGCGCGACGAGCTGCCCGACGCGCGTCACCTTGAACGCCGTCTTCTTGATCGTCTCGCACAGCGTCTCGAAATCCGCGCCCCGCACCTGGGCAAGCGCGTGTTTCACCACGCCGGGACCGCTGACCCCCACGTTGATGACGGCGTCCGCCTCCGTCACCCCGTGGAACGCGCCCGCCATGAACGGATTGTCGTCCGGCGCGTTGCAGAACACCACCAGCTTTGCGCAGCCGAGGGAATCCCGCTCCTTCGTGAGCGTCGCGGTCTCCAGGATCACCTCGCCGAGCAGACGCACCGCGTCCATGTCGATCCCGCATTTCGTCGAGCCGACGTTGACGGAACTGCAGACGCGCTCCGTCTGCGCCAGCGCCTCCGGGATCGAGCGGATCAGGTACTCGTCCGCCTTTGTCATGCCCTTTGAGACAAGCGCCGAGTAGCCGCCGAGAAAGTTGACGCCCACCTCCGTCGCCGCACGGTCGAGCGTCCGCGCGATCGTCACATAATCCTCCGGGGAACGGCACGCGCTCCCGCCGACCAGCGCGATCGGCGTCACCGAGATCCGCTTGTTGACGATCGGGATCCCGAACTCCTTCTCGATCTCCTCCCCGGTCGCGACCAGTCGGCTTGCGACCGTCGTGATCCTGCGGTAGATGTTCTCGTTCAGCTTGTCCAGATCGTCCGTAATGCAGTCAAGCAGGCTGATGCCGAGTGTGATCGTGCGGACGTCGAGGTTCTCCTGCGTGATCATTTGGTTGGTCTCATTTACCTCAAACAGATTTATCATAGTCTCTCCCGTTTCCATGCAGACAGATCGTCAGCACCCTTCTCAGATCCGATGCATCATGTTGAAAATATCCTCGTGCTGGCAGCGGATCACGACGCCGATCTCCCTGCCGACCGCCTCCAGCTCTTCCGCGATCTGCGCGCCGGACTTCGGCGACCGGGTGGCGTCCGCGACCATCATCATATTGAAAAATCCCTGTACGATCGTCTGTGAGATATCCAGAATGTTCACATTGTTCTGAGCAAGATAGGTGCACACCTTCGCGATGATCCCGACCGTGTCCTTTCCTACCACCGTAATAATCGTCTTTTTCATTCCATTTCCTCCTTACACCGCGATCAACTGCGACGGCTCGTCCCGCCGCGCGATCTGGATCCGAAAATCCTCCGCCTTGAAGGGATTGTCCCCCATCGTGACCTCCGCGCAGACCGTCGCCAGGGCAAGCGCCTCATAGTTGTTTTCCTTGCTGAGATGTCCAAGCATGACCGCCTGCATCCGCTCATTCAGGATCTCCCCGAGCAGCTGTCCCGCGTGTTCGTTCGAGAGGTGCCCCTTGCTGCTGAGGATCCGCTGTTTCAGATAATAGGGATATGTACCGACCTGGAGCATGTTCTTGTCGTGGTTCGCCTCGATCAGCACTGCGTCCAGCCCTTTCAGGTTCTCCACAATATAATCGTCGTAACAGCCGAGGTCCGTCGCGACCGCCACGGACTTCCCGCCGCAGCTGAACCGGTAAGCCACCGGCTCCGCCGCGTCGTGCGAGACGCGAAACGGGCGGATGTCAAGCTCCCCGACGGAAAACCACTGATCCGGCGCGATCACACGAAACAGGCCCTCATCCATCGCTCCGACCGGCTGCTGCCGTTTCAGCGCGCTGATCGTCCCGGCGGACGAGTAGATCGGGATCCCGTATTTCCGCGCCAGCACGCCCAAGCCCTTGATGTGATCCGAGTGCTCATGCGTGATCAGAATGGCGTCCAGCTCCTCCGGGGCGCGGTCGAGCTCATTCAGCCCCGCGACGACCTTCTTCCCGCTGATCCCCGCGTCGACCAGGACGCTCGCGTGATCCGTCCCCACAAAAATACAGTTGCCGCTGCTACCGCTGGCTATACTGCAAAAATCCATGTTCTATCAATCCTTTGTCGATTTGTTCATAAGTATTTTCTATAAAATCGCTGTCGTTGTCAATGACAAATTTGCAGCGCGCGCGAAAGTCCGCCTCGCTCATCTGGTTCTCCATAATGCTGCGCGCCTTCTCCCGCGTATAGCCGCGCGCGCGCATCAGGCGCCGGGTACGCGTCTCTTCTCCGGCATAAATGTACCAGATCTCATCGCAGATGCGGTCGTAGTGATCCTCCAGCAGCAACGCCGCCTCCAGCGCGATGAACGGAGCCTGTCCAGCCTCGCGCTCGTCCCTGATTTGCTCCACGATCGTCTCCTTCACCGCAGGGTGCACGATCGCGTTCAGCCGTTCAAGCGCCGCCGCGTCCTGAAATACCCTCGCTGCAAGCGCCTCCCGGCGCAGATTCCCCGCCCCGTCGGCGATGTCCGCTCCGAACTCCTCCACGATCCGGTCGTAGCAGCCGTGTCCCGGCGTCTGCAGCGTCCGCCCGACCTCGTCCGCCCGGATCACACAGGCGCCGTACCGCTCCCGCAGATACGCAAGGATCGCGCTCTTGCCCGACCCGACTCCCCCGGTGATCCCGAGCACTTTTTTCTTTTGCTGCCATCCTTCTGTCATTTTCCCCATACTCATTGACCGTCCCGCGCCCCGCTCTTTCCCATCGTACACGCTTGCAGCTGTGGCGTTCCTTTTCTCATTTCGCCTCGTACCAGTTTTCTCCGGAATGGATGTCGACCTCGAGCCGCACCTTCAGCTGCACCGCGTTCTGCATCTCGCGCAGCATGATCTCACGCACCTCGTCGAGCTCCTCGCGCGCCGTCTCGACCAGCAGCTCGTCGTGCACCTGCAGGATCAGGCGCGAACGCATGTTGCGGCTGCGCAGGCAATCGTTCACCCGGTTCATCGCGATCTTGATGATGTCCGCCGCCGTACCCTGGATCGGCGCGTTCATCGCCACGCGCTCCCCGAACGAGCGCTGCATGAAGTTCGAGGAAGAAAGCTCCGGCACCGGTCGCCTCCGCCCGAACATCGTCGTCACATAGCCGTTTTTCTTCGCGTCCGCCACGGTCTGGTCGAGGAAACGCTTGATGCCCGGGAACGTCCTGAAATACTGCTCGATATAGTCCTGCGCCTCCTGCCGCGTGATGCTTAAGTCCTGGCTCAAGCCAAACGAGCTGATCCCGTAGACGATACCGAAGTTGACCGCCTTCGCGTTGCGGCGCAGCAGCGGCGTGACCTCCTCCGGCGCAACATGGAACACCTGCGACGCCGTCGTCGTGTGGATGTCCTGCGCGTCGCGGTACGCCTGGATCAGGCGCTCGTCGTCCGAGAAATGCGCCAGCACGCGCAGCTCGATCTGCGAGTAGTCCGCGTCGAGGAAGACAAAACCGTCGTCCGGCACGAACACCTTGCGGATCAGCCGCCCCAGCTCCATGCGCACCGGAATGTTCTGCAGGTTCGGCTCCGTGCTGCTGATGCGCCCCGTCGCCGTGATCGTCTGGTGGAACTTTCCGTGGATCCTGCCGTCCGGCGCGATATAGTTCGCCAGCCCGTCGGCATAGGTCGATTTCAGCTTTGTCAGCTGGCGGTACTCCAGGATATCCGCAACCATCGGCGACTCCTCTGCCAGCTTTTCCAGCACGTCCGCCGCTGTGGAATAGCCGGTCTTCGTCTTCTTCCCGTGCGGGAGTTTCAGTTTCTCAAAGAGGATCACGCCGAGCTGTTTGGGGGAATTGATGTTGAACTCCTCTCCCGCCGCCACATAGATCTGCCCTTCGAGCTCCTTGATCCGCCCGACCAGCTGCTCCCCGTATACGCGCAGCTCCTCCGCCTTCACGCGGATGCCCTCGCGCTCCATATCCGCCAGCGTATACACGAGCGGCATCTCGATCCGGGCAAACAGCTCCCACATGCCCAGCGCTTTCAGGCGCTCGCACATCGTCTGCCGCGCCGCCAAGACGACCAGCGGCGCCATACAGGCATAGTCCAGAAACGCGTCTGCGTTCTGATCTGCGGCGTCGGCAAGCGCGCTCTTTCCGAGCAGCTCCGCGCGCGACGGCAGCGTCCGCCCGAGGTATTCCAGCGCAATGTCCTCGTACTCGTAGCTGTCCTTGAGCGGGTTGAGCAGGTACGCCGCGATCGCCGCGTCGAACAGTTTCTCCCTCTGCTCGCGCGGAATCTCCAGAAACGCCAGCTGTTCCTTCAGATGAAGTGTCGCGGCGGACGGCGCCTGCGCGATCAGCCCCGAGAGCTGTCCGCACAGATACTCCGGCGTCAGGAACCCGCCCGCCTCCAGCCAGTAGGCATGCTCCCCGGAGGCGCAAAGCGATGCGCCGAGCAGCTTACGTCCCTCAAAGATCAGCTGGAACGCGAACGCCTGCCCGCCAAGCTGCGCAAACAGCCCTTCCGCCCGCGCAAGCTCCGTGACCCTTGTTAGAGCCGCGCTCTTCTCCTCCGCAGGCTCTTCCACATTCTGGAAACGCCCGAGCAGGTTCTTGAACTCCAGCCGACGGCAGAGCTCAAGCGCCTCCCGGGTATATAGATTCTGAATCTTCGCGTCTTCTTTTTGCAGTTCAAACGGCACGGCAAGGTCAATCGTCGCGAGCGTCTTGCTCATCTGCGCCATGTCATAGTGCTCCGAGAGCGCCGCGCGCGCCTTGTTCGGCGTGATCTCATCGACATGCGCGTACGCCTCCTCGATACAGCCGTACTGCGCGATGATCTTCGTCGCCGTCTTCTCCCCGATCCCCGGAACACCCGGGATATTGTCGGACGCGTCCCCCATCAGCGCCTTCACATCAATAAACTGCGTCGGCGTCACCTGATAGCGCGCCTGCACGTCCTTCGCGTAGTAATCCTCGATCTCCGTCCCCGTCGCCTTCGTCTTCGGGATGCGGATCAGGATCTCGTCCGTCGCAAGCTGCAGCAGGTCGCGGTCGCCCGAGACGATCGACACAGAAAGCCCCTGCGCCGCCATCTGGCGCGAGACCGTCCCGAGAATGTCGTCCGCCTCGTAGCCCTCCAGCTCCATCACCGGGATCTGCATCGCGCGCAGCATCTCCTTCATCAGCGGCACCTGCTCGTGCAGCTCCTGCGGCATGGGTTTGCGCGTGCCCTTGTAGCCCTCGTACATCTTGTGGCGGAAGGTCGGCGCCTTCAGGTCGAACGCCACCGCCGCATAGCCCGCCTGTTCCTCCTCCAATACCTTGAACAGAATGTTGAGAAATCCGTAGACCGCATTCGTGTGGACGCCCTCGCTGTTGGAGAGCAGCGGCAGCCCGTAGAACGCCCGGTTCAATATGCTGTGTCCGTCGATCAGCACGATCTTTTCTCTCTGTGACATCTTCCTACCTCACTGTTTCTGTTTGTTATTTTGCCTGTCCTCAGCGAAGGAACAGGAAATAAAGCCCGAGCACCAGCGACACCCCAAGCCCGGCGAAAAAGATATCCCGCAGCAGCAGAGAGATCCTGTGCACAAGCACGGCTCTTCGCGCCGCGTGGAGCTCGTCGTCCAGCATCTTCTTGAAATTGTAATTCTGGTGCGAGCCCGTGTCGAGCATATCAAACGCCTTGTGCATCGTATAATAAATGTCAAGCTCGTCCATGCAGTCCCCGCACTGTTCGACATGGCGCAGAAACTGCTCAAGCTCGTCATAGGACAATTTCTTTTCCACAAAACGGTTGATCAGCCGTTTCGCCTCGACACACTTCATCGTCTATCCTCCCGACGCAAACGTCCGTCCGCCTCCGCCATCCGCGGCGCAGCTTTGCCTTCTATTGTAAAGCTTTCTCCCGACTCTGACAACCGAAAAATGTGAAAAGCGGGGCAAAAAAGTGACAGAAAACAGAAAAAGCCCCGAACACTCAGGACTTTTCCGATGCCGCTGGCCGGACTCGAACCGGCACGGTGTTACCCGCTTGATTTTGAGTCAAGTGCGTCTGCCAATTCCGCCACAGCGGCTGATGCGGTACATTCGCACGGAACATACGATATCACATTTCCCGTTCAATTGCAAGGAAATTTTGCGGCTTGCGCCTTGCCGCCGCTCCGCTCCTTCCCGGCATTGCAGGACGTGATCAGCACGTCGCAGAAATCGAAGGTCGCAAAGTAATCCCGCGGCGTCTCCGCCCTGCGAATGAGCTGCGCGCTCCCGTCCTCGTGAAGAAGGATCTCCGCCGAGCGCAGCTTGCCGTTGTAATTGTAGCCCATCGAAAAGCCGTGCGCCCCCGTGTCGTGGATGACCAGCAGGTCGCCCATGTCGATCTTCGGGAGCATGCGGTCGATCGCGAACTTGTCGTTGTTCTCGCACAGGGAGCCGGTCACGTCGTACATGTGGTCGCAAGGCTCGTCCTCCTTGCCCATCACTGTGATGTGGTGGTAGGCGCCGTACATCGCCGGGCGCATCAGGTTGACCGCGCAGGCGTCGACGCCGATGTACTCCTTGTGCGTGTGTTTCTCGTTGATCGCGCGCGTCACGAGGCAGCCGTACGGTCCGAGCATATAGCGCCCGAGCTCCGTGTAGAGCGCGACGTCGCCCATGCCCGCCGGCACGAGCACCTCCTCGTAGACCTTGCGGACGCCCTTGCCGATCTTGTGAATATCGTTCTTCTCCTGATCCGGGCGGTACGGGATCCCGATGCCGCCGGAGAGGTTGATGAACGTGATCTTCGCCCCGGTCTTCTCCTTCAGGCGCACCGCGAGCTCAAAGAGCACCTTCGCGAGCAGCGGATAGTAGTCGTTCGTGACCGTGTTGCTGGCGAGGAACGCGTGGATGCCGAACTCCTCGACGCCCTTCTCCTTCATGATGCGAAACGCCTCCTCGATCTGCTCCGTCGTCATGCCGTACTTCGCGTCGCCCGGGTTGTCCATGATGTCGTTGCTGATCTTGAACAGCCCGCCCGGGTTGTAGCGGCAGGACATCGTCTTCGGCAGACTGCCGAGCGCCTGTTCCACCTTCTCGATGTGCGTGATGTCGTCCAGGTTGATGATGCCGCCGAGCTTTGCCGCCTTTTTGAACTCCTCGACCGGCGTGTCGTTCGACGAGAACATGATGTCATGTCCTTTGATCCCGATCGCCTCGGAGAGCATCAGCTCCGTCATCGAGGAGCAGTCGCAGCCGCAACCGTACTCGTGCAATATTTTGATCAAAAACGGATTCGGCGTCGCCTTCACCGCGAAATATTCCTTGTAGCCCTTGTTCCACGCGAACGCCTCGTAGAGCTCCTTCACATTCTCCCGGATGCCCTTCTCGTCATACAGATGGAACGGAGTCGGGTACTGCGCCGCGATCTCCTCCAGCTTTTCTTTCGTCACAAACGTCTCTTTCATGCCTGTCGCTCTCCATTCTGAATCTCTGAGCCATGCCTATCCCCGGCTGCACCGCATATCAGCCGCAGGCATTCGCCCCGCTCATATTCTATACTTTCGCGGAAATCCTAACACAAGGCACTCTGCCTTGTCAATACGTTAATGCAATAAAGCCCAGTCTCCATGGACAGCCGATCGGCAAGTTCACTTGCCGGACCGGCTGTCCATGAGAGACGCTAACATATATGAGCAATACAGCAGCACGAACAAATGTGAGTGCTGCGATTTGCGAATATATGCAGGATTGCGGGAGCACACAGTGCGCAGCAATCCGTGGGCTTTGATCAGTCATGCGTTAAACAAGTTCACGAAATCGACGTCCCGAAGAACGCGTCGTCCCTGTGCCCGTTGTCGACCAGATGGTTGTACTGCAGGATCTTGTAATCGGAAAGCCCGCTCTCCTTCTCTTCGTCCGTCCCGTAGCTGTAGAAGGTCCCCTCGCTGTCGCGGTAGACATTCCCGTTCACGACCGGGAAACGCTCCATCTGCTCGGACAGGAATCTCTGATAGCCCGAGAGCGGTAGCCCCGCCGCCTCCATCAGGATCCCGCCGAGGTAGTTGACGCTGATCCCGTCGTAATATTTGTGCTCCAGCTCGTAATTGCTCCAGAGCAGGAACGGCACCCGGTACCCCTGCTGCACGTAGTCCAGCGTCTCCTCGCTCTTGACCTTGCAGATGCGCTGCACCACATTCGTGATGTAGTCGGACGGCTGATGGTCGCCGAACATCAGCACAATCGTCGGCTCGTCCTGCTCCTCAAAATACAGCAGCAGATCCTGCAGCGCGCGATCCGTCTCGTTCATCAGCGTCAGATACTTCTCCGTCGCCAGCACGCTCGTCGTCTTCGGCGACACGTCGGTCAGTTTCAGGTACGAGGTGAAATCGGGGGACGCCTTGCTGTAGCCGCCGTGGTTCTGCATCGTCACCAGATAGATAAACTTCCGCTCGTCCGGCTCCTTGTCCTCGTACACCTCGATGATCTTGTCGAACGCCGAGCGGTCGCTGACATAGCCGCGCATCTTGTGCGGGTTGACAAAATCCTTCAGGCTCAGGAATTCGTCAAAACCGAACAGGTCGTAGACAATGTTCCGATCCCAGCCGGAGGCGTTGAACGGGTGGATCGCCGTCGTCCCGTAGCCCAGCGATTTCAGCTGGCTCGCCAGCGAGGGCATCTCCTCGTTGATGTACTGCTGATAGGGCACGCTGCCCACCGGCAGGAACGCCATCGAATCTCCGGTCAGCAGCTCAAACTCCGTGTTCGCCGTATTGCCTCCCTTGACCGAGACATACAGCTCCCCGCCGATCTTCTCCTCCTGCATCATCTTGAAGAACGGCATCACTTCCTCGCTCGTCTCGAAATCGCCCCAGACGGACAGGTCTGAGAACGCCTCGTCCATGATGACGATCACATTCGGGCGCTCCCCGGCAGATGTCTCATCGCTTTGCGCTGCATCATGTCCCCCCGTCTGCCCCGATTCGTCCCCGGCAGCCGGGACGCCGGTCCCGTCGGCAGCCTCCGACGCCCCGGTCTCCGCCGCCGTGTATTCCTCCTCGATCTCCTTCACGCGCGCCGTCGAATAGCCGTCCGGCTCCTCGATGTTCAGGAACCGCAGGTTCCCGAGGAACGCCGCCGCGATCCCGTTGTTGCGGTACAGGACATTGAGCGTAAACAGCGTCGTGTCCATGCCGAAAAAGCTCTGCACCTGGCTCTTCTGAATCCCGGTCAGATAGACGCACAGCGCGAGCGCAAAAGCAAGCACGCCGATGAATCGAAGTTTTTTCTTTTTCCGAAAGGTCAGGCAGTTCCCCTGAGAAAGCACAAGGATCCACAGGAAAATGACGATGACGAGCGCCTGTTTCCACTGCAGCGTGAACGTGTAGTTCCCCGCCACGGACGCCGCCGTGCCCAGCGACAACAGATCCCACGGAACGATCGGCGTACCGCGGAAATTCACGACAAAGTAGTTGGCGAGCCCGAACAGCATCGGCACCAGCGTCGCAATGCTGTAGCCGAGGCGCACGCTGCCGCACGCGAAAGCAAGAAAGCCGTAGAGGAAATAAAAGAAGAGCAGATTCAGGACGATGATCGGCACGTCCAGATCCGCGACCACATGGGTATAATTCTCAAGCGCCAGGAACGCCGCGGCGGGGAGCAGCGCGCACAGGATCCCCGAAAAGACCCGCCCGAAGGTGATCCGATACAGAACGAACGCCCCGGCGGCGATGCCCGCGATCAGCGCGGTCGCCAGAAACGCGACGTCCATACCCTCCCCGGCGACCGCAAGCCCCGCCGCAAGCAGAGCGGCCGCGGTCACGCAAATCGCTCCCGCAGCCCTTGTTTTACTGAATTTATTTTTCTCTTTTTTTATATTTTTTTGTATGTTCTTTTCCTTCTGCACTGCCATGACTTCCTCTGTCCGTCTGATCCGACGATATCGCTCTGCCGTCTCCTGTCTCCATCCTGCCGCCCGAAAGCGCCAAAGCGCTTATGGTTTCCGAATATGCTGATGTGTGAAAAGGTGATCCTGGCAGTACTCATAATTGCCGTCGCACTTGGAGCAATAGCGGAACTCCAGGTGCGCGCCGTCCTCCTCCGTCCTGCCGCAGACCGCACATTTGTGCCGCGTGGCGCCCTTCGGCTGGACCTTCTGCACATTCTTCTTAAACTCCCTGCGCCGGTGCACCTCCTTCGGCGCAAAACGCCGGACGTTGCGCGACATCAGGAAAAAGATCAGGAAGTTCAGCAGCGACATCACGATCGAAATGCGGTCCGCCCAGCCGCCCTGCACAAGAGAGAGGACGATGAAGAAACCGTACACCAGCCCCATCCATTTCATCTTGATCGGGATCAGGAAATACAGCAGCACCTCCATCTCCGGATAGGTCAGCGCGAACGCAAGAAAGATGGACATATTGATGTAGTACGTGCTGAAGTAGCCGTACATATGCCCCACGTAGTACAGCAGAAACGCGCCGATGATCGTAAAGAGGATGCCGGAGAAAATATATACGTTGAACTTAAACGCGCCCCAGGTGTACTCCAGCGACCGCCCCAGTGAAAAGTAAAAATACAGCATGATGATCGTGAAGATATCCAGCCCTCCCGGGGGAATCAGCAGCCAGGTGACAAGCCTCCAGACCTGCCCCTTCATGATGAGTCCCGGGTGCAGCGTCAGAAATCCCTGCACCTCCGGCATCAAAAGCGCGATCAGATAACCCGCAATGTACATGCCGATGATAATCGCCGGCAGATTGTGAATCGCATACTTCCCGTATTTCCGCTCCATTTTTTCCAAAAAGCCCATGCTACGTCCCCTTCTTTTCCCAAGGTCAGCGGTCCCCGCTCCTCCTGTCGGGACCCGACCGCAATCATCTTTGAACATTATAATTTTGCGCGGGCAATTTGTCAATCGAGCGTTCTTTTGTTTTATCCTTATTTAGAATTTTTTAAGAAAGCGGACGCGGTACCGGAATACAGACCTGATCGCCCGGCTGAAGGTCGTAGAGATCCATGTAAGGATTCGCGAAGATCAGCGCCGAGACCCGGACGTGGTATTTTTTGCCGAGAAGATACAGGCTGTCGCCCTTTTCGACCGTGTGCGCGAAACCGACGTCTTTGCGGAAATCGTCCATGACTTGCCCCCTGAACCATATTCTGTTATAATATATGTCGTTTCGCAGAAAAGTCAAATGGGAAAGGAAGTTTGCTATGGCTGGCTCAACTTTTGGAACTGTTTTTAAGCTTATGACGTGGGGCGAGTCCCACGGGAAAGGAATCGGCGTTGTGATCGACGGCTGCCCGGCGGGCATCGCGCTCGACGAGGCGGATGTCCAGACGTGGCTCAACCGGCGCAGACCCGGTCAGAACCGCTACACCACGGCGCGCGCGGAATCCGACGCGGTCGAGATCCTCTCCGGCGTCTTCGAGGGGAAGACCACCGGCACTCCCATCTCCCTGCTGGTGCGCAACCAGGATCAGCGCTCCCGCGATTACGGCAATCTCGCTGAGCTGTACCGCCCGGGGCATGCCGATCATCCCTATGATGTCAAATACGGGATCCGCGACTACCGCGGCGGCGGACGCTCCTCGGGACGCGAGACGATCGGGCGCGTGGCGGCGGGCGCAGTGGCGGGAAAACTCCTGCAGGAGCTCGGGATCACAGTCCGCGCCTATGTAAGCGCGATCGGTCCGATACATATCGACCACTCCCGCATGGACCTCTCCCGCATCGAGGAAAGCCCTGTGCGCATGCCTGATGAAAAGGCAAGCGAAGAGGCTGTCTCCTACCTCGAGGAATGCATGCGCGCCCAGGATTCCTGCGGCGGCGTAATCGAGTGCATTGCCGAGCATGTGCCCGCGGGGCTCGGGGAGCCGGTCTTCGGGAAACTGGACGCCAACCTCGCGAAGGCGGTCATGTCCATCGGGGCGGTCAAGGCGGTCGAGATCGGCGACGGCACGGCTGTCTCCGCGTCCAGAGGCTCTGAAAACAACGACTGCTACACAACCGACGAAAACGGTGCCGTCCGCAAGGCGACCAACCACAGCGGCGGCATCCTGGGCGGCATCAGCGATGGCAGCCCGATCCTCGTGCGCGCCTCGTTCAAGCCGACGCCCTCCATCGCGCAGCCGCAGCGCATGCTCGGGCGCGACGGACAGTGCCATGAGGAGGTCATCCGCGGGCGCCACGACCCGATCATCGTCCCGCGCGCCGTCGTCGTCGTCGAGGCAATGGTCGCGCTCACACTCGCGGATCACCTGCTGCTCGCGGCAGGCTCACGGGTGGAACATCTGAAACGGATCTACCATGCTGAAGATTAGGTTCGGCTATTCCTCACATTTTGAGATCAGGATGCAGTTCGGCGTCTCAATCGCAAGCGGTCTGCCCTTCATGACGAGCAGGCCTTTTTCATAGTCGACCGTAAAGAAACGGATCTCGTTCGTCTCGTGGTTCAGCACCACCAGCGTCCGCTCGCCCGGGAGCACGTCGATGTCCTTCGGGTAGTCCCCGCTGATCGGCAGGACGCACAGCCGCGTGAGCGTGCCGTTCTCCGGGTCAACGGAAAATACCGCGACCGTATTCTCCCCCGCCGTCGACGCGTACAGATACCTCCCACTCGGGGAAAGTTTCATTCCGCAGCAGGCGCTGCCCATGCTCTCCGGGTCGCGCAGCACGGAAATCTCCTGGATCTTCTCAAAATCCGGCGACTTCCCGGAGCCGTCGTAGCGGTAGACCGTGATCTCGTTCGTCAGCTCCGCGTTGAGGTAGGCGAACCTGCCGTCCAGGCTGAACGTCAAAAGCCTCGGACCGGAATCCAGCTTGCAGCGGAGAATGTCGTAGAGATTCAGTTTCCCGGAAAGCTCGTCCACCTGGTACAGCTTGACCTGGTCGATGCCATTGTCCACGGCGCAGAGGTACTTGTCGTCCGGCGTCGGGATCACACAGCTCACATGCGGGCGGAAATTGCGCTCCGCCACGCTGCCGATCCCCTTGTGGAAGATCCCGTCCATCACGGAACCCAATCGCCCGTCCTTGTGCGTGTGTACGACCGTCACCTTTCCGTCGTGGTAGCCGCCCACATAGAGGAAACGACCGTTCTTGTCCGTCGAGAGATAACAGCCGCGCATTCCGTCGATCCCGACCTTATTGATCGGCTCCAGCCCGCCGTCCGGCAGGATCTTCAGCACCTCGACGCCCTCGTCCGCAATCGAATAGAGATATTTGCCGTTGTGGGACTTCGTCATGTGCGAGGCATTGTTCACCGGAACGACCTCCCGCTCTGTCATGTGCCCCGCCTCGATATCAATGTCGTAGACATGGATCCCGATACTGCTCCCATGCGTGTATGTCCCCACATACGCAACGTATTTTTCCGTTTTGTCCTGTTTTCCCATCTCGCAGCCTCCAAACCATGAATGCGTTTCTATCTGGATTGTAGCACGGTTCGCCTGAAAAAGCCAGTCCGCATTTCCAATATAATTTTGCTTATTTTTTCAAAAGCTATTGACAGCGCCCCCGGAACGTGTATAATCGTATTCAACGCTTGTTTAGTAAATGTAAACTTTTTGTTTATATTCACTGTGAGGCGCTTGCGGCAAGCGGCGCGGCAATCTTGCTTGCCCGGTTTTTCCATTATGACTGTATTTTGAGGGAGGATGCCATGAAGATCGGCACGAAACTAAAGGAGCTCCGCATCGCCAAGAACCTGACGCAGGAAGAGCTGGCGGACCGCGCGGAGCTGTCGAAGGGCTTTATCTCACAGCTGGAGCGCGACCTGACCTCCCCGTCGATCGCGACGCTGGTGGACATATTGCAGTGCCTCGGCACGGACCTGCAGGAGTTTTTCAGCGCGCCCGCCGACGAGCAGATCGTGTTCCACGACCCGGATTATTTCGAGAAGATCGACACGGAGCTGAAGAATAAGATCGAGTGGATCATTCCGAACGCCCAGAAGAACATCATGGAGCCGATCCGCCTGACGCTCGAGCCGAACGGCTCCACCTACCCGGACAACCCGCACGAGGGCGAGGAATTCGGCTATGTGCTCTCGGGAAACATCAGCATCCATCTGGGGAACCGCACCTACAAGGCAAAAAAGGGCGAGGCGTTCTACTTCACCCCCAGCACACAGCACTACATCTCGGCGAACGGGAAAACGGGCGCGACGCTGATCTGGATCAGCACGCCGCCGAATTTCTAAAGCACGGAGGCGATACCTATGAGCAACAAACTGATCGATCTGGTCGGGATCACGAAATCATTCGACGGCGAAGTCGTGCTCGACGACCTGAATTTATATATACGGGAAAATGAATTTCTGACGCTTTTGGGACCGTCGGGCTGCGGCAAGACGACGACGCTGCGCATCATGGGCGGTTTCGAGACGCCGGATAAGGGCAAGGTCATCTTCAGCGGCGAGGACATCACCAACCTCCCGCCGAACAAGCGCCAGCTCAACACGGTGTTCCAGAAGTACGCGCTGTTCACGCACATGACGGTCGCGGAGAATATCGCGTTCGGACTGAAGATCAAAAAGAAAAGCAAAGACTACATCAATGATAAGATCAAATATGCTCTGAAACTGGTAAACCTCGACGGTTTTGAGAACCGCATGCCGGATTCCTTAAGCGGCGGTCAGCAGCAGCGCATCGCGATCGCGCGCGCGATCGTGAACGAGCCGAAGGTGCTGCTGCTCGACGAGCCTTTGGGCGCGCTCGACCTCAAGCTGCGCCAGGACATGCAGTATGAATTGATCCGGCTCAAGAATGAGCTCGGCATTACCTTTATCTATGTCACCCACGATCAGGAGGAGGCGCTGACGATGTCGGACACGATCGTCGTCATGAACCAGGGCTACATCCAGCAGATCGGCACGCCGGAGGACATCTACAACGAGCCGCAGAACGCGTTCGTCGCGGACTTCATCGGCGACAGCAACATCATCTCCGGCACGATGATCGAGGACCGTCTCGTCGAGATCCTCGGCGCGAAGTTCCCCTGCGTGGACGAGGGATTCGGACATAACACGCCCGTGGACGTGGTGATCCGCCCGGAGGACATCGACCTGCTGAAACCAGAGGAAGGCACGATCCAGGGCGTCGTTTCCCACCTGATCTTCAAGGGCGTCCACTACGAGATGGAGGTACAGGCAAACGGTTTCGAGTGGCTGGTGCACAGCACGGACCTGTTCCCGGTGGGCACCCCGGTCGGCATCCATGTGGACCCGTTCGACATCCAGATCATGAACAAACCGGAATCTGAGGACGAGGAGGCAGTCGGAGTCAATGAGTAAGGGAAAGACCAAATGGCTGCTCTCCGGTCCTTTCCTGGTCTGGAGCGTCGCCTTCATCGTGATACCGCTTTTCATCATCGTCTACTACGGTCTGACGACCGCGGACGGCGCGTTCACGCTGTCCAATGTCCTGCAGATGGGGACGCCGGAGAACATCAAGGCGCTCGTCTACGCGCTCGTGCTCTCCGTCATCAGCACCGTGATCTGCCTCGTGATGGCTTATCCGCTGGCGATGATCCTGAGCAATATGAACTTCAACGCAAACGGCTTTATCGTGATGATCTTCATCATTCCGATGTGGATGAATTTCCTGTTGCGCACGCTGGCGTGGCAGACGCTGCTTGAGAAGAGCGGCGTCATCAACATGCTGCTCGGCGCTTTGCATCTGCCGAAACTGAACATCATCAACACGCCCTACGCGATCCTCCTCGGCATGGTCTACAATTTCCTGCCGTTCATGCTGCTGCCGATCTACAACAGCCTGATCAAGATCGACCAAAACGTCGTCAACGCGGCGCGCGACTTAGGCGCCAACGGTTTTCACACCTTCTGGCGCATCATCTTCCCGCTCAGCCTTCCGGGCGTCATCAGCGGAATCACGATGGTCTTCGTCCCGGCGCTCACGACCTTCGTCATCAGCGATCTCCTGGGCGGAGCAAAGATCCTGCTGATCGGCAACGTGATCGAGCAGAAATTCAAGCAGGGCAACAACTGGAACGTCGGCAGCGGACTGTCGCTGGTCCTGATGGTCTTCATCCTGATCAGCATGGCCGTCATGCACAAATACGACAAAGAGGGAGAGGGGGTCGCGTTCTGATGCGGAATTTTCTCAAAAAATTTTACCTCGTCTTCATCTTCGTGCTGCTGTACGCGCCGATCCTGACGCTGATCGTGCTCTCGTTCAACGCCTCGCGGACGCGCGCCAAGTGGGGAGGCTTTTCCCTCAAGTGGTACGCCGCCCTGTTCCAGAATGAGACGATCCTGCAGGCGCTCTACAACACCTTGCTGATCGCGGTGCTCTCGGCGCTGATCGCGACCGTCATCGGCACGATCGCCTGCATCGGCCTGAATTCCATGAAAAACGGGATGCGCATGTTCTGGTTCAACATCGCGAACATCCCGATGCTGAACGCGGAGATCGTCACGGGCATCTCCCTGATGATGCTCTTCATCGCGGTCGGCAACCTGCTCTCCTTCGTCGGGGGCGGCGTCACGTTCGGTTTCTGGACGATATTGATCGGGCACATCACGTTCAATCTGCCCTACGTGGCGCTTAGCGTCATGCCAAAGCTCAAGCAGGTCAACATGTCGACCTACGAGGCAGCGCTCGACATCGGCGCGTCGCCGATCTACGCTTTCTATAAGGTAATTCTCCCGGACATCATGCCCGGCGTGCTCTCCGGCTTTCTGCTGGCGTTCACGATGTCGCTCGACGACTTTATCATCACGCACTTCGTGAAAGGTCCCGGGTTCGACACGCTGTCGACCAAGATCTACACCGAGGTGCGCAAGGGCATCAAACCGGAGATGTACGCGCTGTCGACGCTGATGTTCGTCACGGTGCTGCTGCTGTTGCTCATCGTCAACCGGAAACCGCGGACACGGGAACAGAAGGTGCGTGTCTAATTTTTATACGAGGAGGAATTTATTATGAAAAAATGGGTCTGTATCCTATTGACCGGGGCGCT
>CANQYP010000035.1 GCA_947628045.1 uncultured Lachnospiraceae bacterium
ATGTACATTGGGGGTTTCTGGACAGGAACTTGAGGAAAGGAAGGTGAGCGGGGTTTGAACATTATCATCAGCAATTCCAGCGGTCAGCCGATCTACGACCAGATCAGCGCGCAGATCAAGTCGAAGATCATCTCCGGGGAGCTGAAGGAGGGGGACGCCCTTCCGTCGATCCGCTTTCTCGCGAAGGAGCTGCGTATCAGCGTGATCACGACGAAACGCGCGTACGAGGAGCTCGAGCGGGACGGGTTTCTCGTGTCGGTGCCCGGCAAGGGGAGCTACGTAGCGGGGAAGAATCTGGAGTTCGTGCGGGAGGAGCAGCTGCGCAGGATCGAGGAGCGGATGCAGGAGATCGTCGAGCTCTCGGTCGGCTGCAAGCTGAGCCTTGAGGAGCTGCAGGATATGCTGGGGCTGATCTACAATGAGAAATAGCTGTGGATCGCCTATAAGAGTGGGAGTATTGTCGGCTGGAAAGAAAAGCGTATGCAGAGATGCGCGGCAAAAGCAAGATCAGGAGGGATTTAGAATATGGAAAATATATTGGAACTGAACCATGTGACGAAACGCTATCCGGGGTTCGCGCTGGAGGACGTAAGCTTTGCGCTCCCGTCCGGCTGTGTCATGGGGTTTATCGGGGAAAACGGGGCGGGCAAGAGCACGACGATCAAGCTGATCCTGGACCTGCTCAGGCGGGATGCGGGCGAGATCAAGATCTTCGGGGAGAACACGGCGGACGTTCCGGTGCAGAGGAAGGAGCAGATCGGAGTCGTCATGGACGAGTGCAACTTCCCGGAGGCGATGACGGCGACCAACATCACAAAGATGATGGCAAAATGCTACCGGACATGGGACGGCACGCGCTTTGCACAGTATCTGGGAAGGTTCGATCTTCCGCACGACAAAAAGATCAAGGATTATTCGCGCGGCATGAAGATGAAACTGATGCTTGCGGTGGCGCTCTCGCATGACAGCCGTCTGCTGCTGCTCGACGAGGCGACGAGCGGGCTCGATCCGATCGTGCGCGACGAGATTCTCGACATCTTTCTGGATTTCATGCAGGACGAGAGCCACGGGATCTTCGTTTCCTCGCACATTTTGAGTGATCTTGAGAAGATCTGCGACTATGTGGCGTTCCTGCACAAGGGGAGGCTTGTGTTCTGCGAGGAGAAGAGCGCCCTGATGGAAAAGTATGTGGTGCTGAAGTGCGCGAAACAGGAGCTGAACGCCCTCGACCGCTCCGCGATCGTCGGCGTGCGGGAGAACAGTTTCGGCGTGGAGGCGCTGGCGCTGCGCGACCGGGTTCCGGCGGGGCTGACGTGCGATCCGGCGAGCATTGAGGATATTATGCTGTACCATGTGAAGGAGGAGACGAGATGAGCGGACTGGTTTACAAGGATCTGATCAATCTGGGGCAGCAGTGGAAATCTTACCTGCTGATTCTGGTGTTCTGGGGCGGACTGAGTGTGATGCAGAAGAACGCGTATTTTTTCGGCGGGATGTTTTCCGTATATATGTCGATCGTCCTGCTGACTGCGTGCGGATACGATGAGAAGGCGAACTGGGACAAATATGCGTTGACGATGCCGATCTCCCGGAGCAGGAGCGTCTTGTCAAAATATGTGCTTGCTCTGCTCCTGGACCTATTGGGATTTGTGACTACGGCAATTTTCTTTCTGGCGTCGAAAACGGTTCTGCCGGAGATGGTGGCGGGGCAGTGCATTTTTCAGACGATCAGCCTGATCCTGATCGCGATTCAACTCCCGATCACGTTCAAATTCGGAGCGGAGAAAGCGCGGACCAGTGTGGCGGTGGTGATGCTGGCTCCGATTCTGATCGGCTACATGGTCGTACAGTCGGGAATCTGGCACCCGAATTTTGATTGGGAACAGTTGACGCAGCTGGTATACCTCGGACCGGTCGCGGGACTTTGCGTGCTTGCGCTGTCGGCGTGCCTGAGCGTGCGGATCTATAAGGGGAAGGAATTTTGAGCGGGAAATGAACAGGCGAAAAGCAGGAAATAAAAAGCAGGAGATGAAAAGCGGGAAATGAAGAGCAGGAAATAAAAGCAGGAGATGAAAAGCGGGAAATGAAAAACGGGAAATAAAAAGTGAGAATTAACAGGTCGAGTTTGGCAGAGACGGAAGTTTTGGGAGAGGGATATTAGTTCTGGGAAAAGGGGGATCCGGCGAAATCGCCGAATCCCTCTTGCATGTGCTGTGAGTTCTCTGACTGCGCATCTGGCAGTTGCTGATTTGTAAATTCTCTGGCTGCGCATATGGTAGCCGTTGATCGAAAGTTGCTTATGAAAGCAGACCTGCGGCGCGCAGATTGGTCAGCAGCGTGTTGAGCTGTGTGGCAATGTCAGCGGTAGTCGCCGTAGCCGGGTCGGTATCCGCGACCGCGGCGGCAGGTGTGACGTTTGCGTCAGCTCCGGTTGCGCCAGTTGCGCCGGTCGGTCCAGTTGCGCCGGTCGGTCCAGTCGCGCCGGTTGCGCCGGTTGCGCCAGCGGCTCCGTCCGCGCCGGTAGGACCAGTTGCGCCGATCGGTCCTGTGCCACCGGTTGGACCAGTAGGTCCGGTTGCGCCGGTAGGACCAGTTGCACCGGTTGCCCCAGCGGCTCCGTCCGCGCCGGTTGGACCAGTTGCGCCGATCGGTCCTGTGCCTCCGGTCGGACCAGTAGGTCCAGTCGCGCCGGTAGGACCGGTTGCGCCGGTCGCCCCGGCGGCTCCGTCTGCCCCGGTGGGACCGGTTGCTCCGATTGGTCCTGTGTCTCCGGTCGGACCAGTAGGTCCAGTTGTGCCGGTAGGACCGGTTGCGCCGGCGGCTCCATCCGCGCCTGTGGGACCAGTTGCACCGACCGCTCCTGTTTCACCGGTGGCACCAGTTGGTCCGGTAGGTCCAGTCGCTCCGACGGGTCCCGCAGCGCCTGTTGCGCCGACCGCTCCTGTTTCACCGGTTGCGCCAGTAGCACCAGTTGGACCGGTAGGTCCAGTCGCTCCGACGGGTCCTACAGCGCCTGTTGTGCCGTCCGCTCCGGCAGGTCCCGGCTCACCGGTTGCGCCAGTCGCGCCGGTTGCCCCAGTTACCCCGGCCGGTCCGGTCGGTCCTGTTGCGCCGTCCGCTCCGGTTGGTCCGGTGGGACCGGTTGCGCCGGTCGGTCCGACGGGTCCGGTTGGTCCAGTCGCGCCGGTTGCCCCGGCAGGTCCGGTCGGTCCTGTGATGCCGTTTGCGCCGGTTGGTCCAATCGGTCCGGTTGCCCCGGTAGGACCGGTCGCCCCGGTCGGTCCCGTGACGCCGTTTGCACCGGTTGGTCCAATCGGTCCGGTTGCGCCGGTAGGACCGGTTGCTCCGATCGCTCCGGTCGCTCCAGTTGCGCCGACTGTTCCGGCGGCGCCAGTCGCGCCGGTCGGTCCGGTTGCGCCGGTTGCGCCCGTCACCCCAGTGGACGCCCCGGCAGGTCCGGTCGCGCCGGTCGGTCCCGTAGCGCCTGTAGCGCCTGTGGCTCCGGTTGCCCCAGTTACGCCCGTCGGTCCCATTCTGCCCGTCGCTCCCGGGAATCCCATCGGTCCCATCGGTCCCGTCGGTCCGGTCGTCCCGTTGTAGCAGGTGCAGCAGTTGGAAGGTCTTCCGCATCGCGGACAGGTATTATAGTAAGCATTATTCACAATGCATACCCCCTTTTGACTGTAGTCCGAGACTTTTACTGTCTCACTCCAATATATTCCGAAAGAAAAGGAGTGTTCAGGAATGTAAAAGCATAATTTTAGTGAAAATATAGTGAAAATTTAGTGTAATTTTAGTGGATTTTTTCAGGGAGGACAGTTATAATGACTATAACGTTCAAGGCAGGAAAGAAAGCAGATGGTCACGGCGGCACTGACAAATGAAATCCTGAGAATGAAACATTGTGTGACAAATCTGTATCAATGAGAAAGAAAGGCGCTGAAATTCATGTATTATACAAACGTTTTGGATCTGATCGGCAATACGCCGCTGCTCAGCCTCGAACAGACCACAGGGCTGAATATTTTTGCAAAGGCGGAGTTCTTAAATCCCGGCGGCAGCATCAAGGACCGGATCGCCCTGCATATGATCGAAGAGGCGGAAAAGAGCGGCAAGCTCAAGCCCGGCATGACGATCATCGAACCGACCTCCGGGAACACCGGCATCGGTCTTGCGCTGTGCGGCGTCCGCAAGGGCTATAAGGTCATCATTGTCATGCCGGAAAACATGAGCGACGAGCGGAAGAAGATCATCCGGGCGCTGGGCGCCGAGCTGGTGCTCACCGATCCCAAGCTCAGCATTGACGGGAGCGTGCAGAAGGCGACGGAGCTCGCCGCGTCCTCCGACGATTACTTTGTGCCCCAGCAGTTCCAGAATCCGGCGAACCCGGAGACGCATTACCATACCACCGCGCGGGAGATCGTGGAACAGCTGGGCAGGAAGGTCGATATTTTTGTCTCAGGGATCGGCAGCGGCGGAACGCTGCAGGGCATCGCGAAATATCTGCTGGAGAAAAATCCGGACTGCAAGATCGTGGCGGTGGAGCCGAAGAATGTCAGCGCGCTTTTAGGTGATGAGCCGGGTCTTCACCAGATCCAGGGGATCGGGGACGGATTTATCCCGGACGTCCTTGACACCTCCATCATCACGGATATCGTGGAGGTCAGCGACGACGACGCGATCAACACGGCGAGAGAACTGGCAAAGGTTCAGGGACTTCTGGTGGGGACCTCCTCCGGGGCGAACGTCTGGGCGGCGAAACGCATGGCAAAAAAGTACGGCAATGACAAGGTGATCGCCACAGTCCTGCCGGACCGGGCGGAACGGTATTTCAGCACCGCGCTCATCTGAGAAAGGCAGATATACTTGAGTCAAACGGCGCAATTCCAGACATGGAAAACACAGCTGCTCCCATTTGTCACCTTATGGGGCGCCCGGGCATATTCTCATAACAGAATAACGCCCTGGTTCCTTATCCGTTCCAGCCGGACGCGGTCTGCCTGTGCAATGCCGGAACAGAAATGACCGGGACGTCCTGGTTTGGGGGTCGTGGCATGGCGACGGTGAGTCTTTGCATGATCGTGAAAAATGAGGAGGCGGTTCTTGCCCGCTGTCTGGGCAGCATCCGGGAGGCGGTGGACGAGATCATCATCGTGGACACCGGCAGCAGCGACGCGACAAAGGAGATTGCCGCACACTATACAGATAAGGTCTATGATTTCGCGTGGATCGACGATTTCGCCGCCGCGCGGAATTTTTCTTTTTCCAAAGCGGGCATGGACTTCGCCATGTGGCTCGACGCGGACGATATCTTCACCGAGCAGGATCGGGCGTCCTTCCTTCGCCTGAAAGAATCCGCGTGGGAAAACGCGGACGTCGTCATGATGCGCTACAACACAGCGTTTGACGAGCAGGGGAATCCGGTCTTCTCCTATTACCGGGAGCGGCTTGTCCGACGGAGCGTTCCGCATTTGTGGAAGGGGCGCGTACACGAGGCGATCGTCTGCTCCGGACGAACCGTCTACGCGGAGGGAGTCGCCGTGACGCACCGGTCTGTCAAGAGCTCTTACAGCGACCGGAACCTGCGCATCTATGAGCGTCAGATCCGGGAGGGCGAAACGCTCACGCCGCGCGATCGCTTTTACTACGGGAGAGAGCTGTATTATCATCGGCATTATGCGCGCGCGATTCAGGTGCTCAGCGATTTTCTCAACGACGAGCAAGGTTGGGTGGAGAACAAGATCGAGGCGTGCAAGATTCTGGCGTATTGCAAGCTGGAGGACGGTCGATCCTCTGACGCGCTCGCAGCCCTCACACGATCTTTCCTCTATGATCTGCCCCGCGCGGATGTCTGCTGCGAGATCGGCAATCTGCTGATGAAGGAAGAGAATTACCGGGCTGCGGTGTTCTGGTTCGAGCTGGCGCGCATGCTCCCGCGAAACGATAAGGGCGGCGGATTCATGTCCGCGGACAGCTATGGTTATCTGCCCTGCATTCAGCTGTGTGTCTGCTACTATCGGCTTGGCGACAGCAAAAAAGCGGAGGAGTACAACCGTCTTGCCGGAACATATCGCCCCGTTTCCCCTGCATATCTCCATAATGTGAACTTTTTCAGGCTCATGCACGGCGCTCCCGCATAGAGTTCCGGGCTTTTTTGCTGGTCGTAAGGATTTTGTCATGTCTTCGGGAATTGCATTTTCCTATATATTTTCTTATAATGGGACAAAGGGAGGGCGATGTCGTGGGAATGATTGAGAAGGACTACATCATGCGGCTGATCTACGAGACGATTCGCACGCTGTTGCGGCTGATCTTCGGGATCGACCTGGAGAAGAAGGCAGGACCGCTTTTTGAGGAGGAGAAACTGACAAAGCGGTACGATGCGCTGCGGGAGCTGATTGAGAATGGCGAGATCGAGGAGGCGGAGAATCGGCTGCTCGGGGAGCTGAACGTGTACGACCGTCGCGAGCTGGAGCTGTCGCTGTATTTCTATGCGTATCTGAATGAGAAGGACAGTGATTTTCTGGAGGAGCACAATTTCTCCCGCCGTGAGATCGCGGAAGGCATTCGGATGGTATGCAGCCTGTTCGGTTACGGGACGATGGCGGAATCGTTGATTGACGATATTGATCTGGAGTAACGTACATGGACGAAAGGGCTGACAGAACCATGCGCAAAAGAATGCGTGAGTAGAATTGAGAAAGGGCAATTGGTAAAAAGATATCTGCTGGAAAATGAGGGAAACAATATGTATAGAATTCTGATCGTGGAGGACGACGCGGCGATCGCGCAGGCGATGCAGAGGCAGATCGCCCTGTGGGGGCTGGAGGCGCGCTGCGCGCGGAATTTTCAGGATATCATCGGGGAGTTCCGGGAGTTTGAGCCGCAGCTGGTGCTGCTCGACCTCATGCTGCCGTTTTACGGGGGCTATCATTGGTGCGCCGAGATCCGGAAGTTCTCGAAAGTGCCGATTGTGTTTATCTCTTCGGCGTTCGACAATATGAACATTGTGATGGCGATGAATATGGGCGGCGACGATTTCATATCGAAACCGTTCGATATGAATGTGCTGATGGCGAAGATTCAGGCGATCCTGCGGAGGACCTACGATTTTGCGAATCCGGCGGATACGCTGGAGCATGGCGGAGCGGTGCTGAACCTGTCGGACGCGAGCCTGAGCTATCAGGGAGAGCGCGTCGAGCTGACCAGAAATGAGTACCGCATCCTGCAGACGCTGCTGGAGCGCAAGGGGCAGGTAGTGAGCCGGGACACGCTGATGCAGCGGCTCTGGGAGACGGACAGCTTTGTGGACGAGAACACGCTGACCGTCAACGTCACGCGTCTTCGCAAAAAGCTCGCGGACGTGGGGCTTGCGGAGTTCATCACGACGCGGAAAGGACTGGGATACGTGATCGGGTAGGCTGGACGCACAGGGAAGAAAGCGGGGAATGGTTTGTGCTGCGTGCATATCTGAAATTACACAGAAAGGGGATCGCGGTGGCGCTGCTGTTTGGCGTGATCGCGGCGGTGATCTTTGTCCTGTATCAGCTGCCGGTCTCGGCGGTTGCGTACGTGGCGGCGCTCTGGGCGTTTTTTGGCGCGATCGCGCTCGGGCTGGATTACGGGAACTTCTGCCTGAAACACAGGGAGCTGAAACGCCGGCTCGATATTTTGGGCGCGGCGCTGGAGGCGGGTGGAAACGCGGGCGAGGGCGAAGGAACGAAGGGAGGAGAGGGCACAGGGACGGACACGGGAGAAACGCAGAACGCGAGGCGATCTGTTTCAGGAAACGGGAGCCAGCGGGACAGGCTGATGTTTGATCCGGACGTTGCCCTGGAACATCTGCCGACGCCCTCCGGTCTGCCGGAGGAGGACTATCAGGCGCTTTTGCGCATGCTTTGCCGGGAGCGCAGGGAGCTGTGCGAGGAGATGGAGCGGCGCTATCGGGAGATGATCGATTATTACACGGTCTGGGCGCACCAGATCAAGACGCCGATCGCGGCGATGCGCCTGATGCTGCAGGAAACGGATATGCGCGCCCTCCGGGAAGAGCTGCGGCGGATCGAGCAGTATGTGGAGATGGTGTTGTGTTACCTGCGGCTGGATTCCAATTCAACGGATTACGTGATCCGGGAGTATGATCTGGACGGGATCGTGAGACAGGCGGTGCGGCGGCACGCGACGACCTTTATCCAGAAAAAGCTCCGCCTGGAATATGAACCGCTTGACGCGCGCGTCGTGACGGACGAGAAGTGGCTGCTGTTTGTGATCGAGCAGATCCTCTCCAACGCGCTGAAATATACGAGCGAGGGCGGCGTCGCGGTCACGCTGGAGCCGCCCAAAACGCTGTGCATCCGGGACACGGGGATCGGGATCGCGCCGGAGGATCTGCCGCGCGTCTTCGAGAAGGGCTACACCGGGGACAACGGGCGCAGCGACAAGAAGGCGAGCGGGATCGGAATGTATCTGTGCAGCAGGATCTGCGCGAACCTCGGGCATGGGATCCGTGTGGACTCGACGCCCGGGCAGGGGACGGAGGTGCGTATCGATCTGAAGAACGCGGAGCTTGAGATTGAGTAACCTTACAAGAATGTAAGGAAAATGAAAGCTGATTCGATGGCGGACAGGATTTTCCGCAGATAAAATATGTCTATATTTTTCATGAGGAGGCATAGCAATGGAAATTCTGGCTGTCAACAACCTGAAAAAAATCTACACGACGCGGTTCGGCGGGAATCAGGTGCAGGCGCTCGCGAACGTCTCGTTCAAGGTCGAGGAGGGCGAGTGCGTGGCGATCATGGGCGAGTCCGGCTCGGGCAAGACGACGCTTTTGAACATTCTCGCGGCGCTCGATACGCCGACCGCGGGGCACGTGCTCCTGGACGGGCGCGATCTGGCGAACCTGAAAGAGGCGGAGAAGGCGCAGTTTCGGCGCGACCATCTGGGGTTCGTGTTTCAGGAATTCAACCTGCTCGACACCTTTTCGGTCCGGGACAATATTTTTCTGCCGCTCGTGCTCGCGGGCATGCACTATCAGGAGATGGAGGAGCGGCTTGCGCCGATTGCGAAAAAGCTCGGCATCGCGGATCTCCTGAAAAAATATCCTTACGAGATCTCCGGCGGGCAGAAACAGCGCGTCGCCGTGGCGCGGGCGCTGATCACGCAGCCGCGGCTGATCCTCGCGGACGAGCCGACCGGCGCGCTCGATTCCAGGGCGACTGACGAGCTGCTGCGGCTGTTCGCCTCGATCAACAAGGAGGGGCAGACGATCCTGATGGTGACGCACTCGGTCAAGGCAGCGAGCCACGCAGGGCGCGTACTGTTCATCAAGGACGGCGAGGTCTTCCACCAGATCTACCGCGGCGTGAGCACGGACGAGCAGCTCTATCAGAAGATCTCCGACACGCTGACGATGCTGGCGACGGGAGGTGACCGAAAATGAGTGTGTCATCGTATAAATCGGAGCTTGGAGCCAGCGACGGGCAGCGCGTCCGACTTCCGCGACGGAAGGGCGGTCTCTATCTGCGGCTTGCCGTCAGCGGCATCGCGAAGAACGGGCGTACCTACCTGCCGTACCTGCTGACCTGCGCCGGCATGGTGATGATGTATTATCTGTTCCTGTTCCTCTCGCGCGACCGCTATGTGGCGGGCATGCGCGGGGGCGACACGCTCCAGTCGATGCTGAAACTGGGCTCCGGTGTCTTTCTGGTCTTTATCGTGATCTTTCTGTTTTATACGAACTCGTTTCTGGCGCGGAACCGGCAGCGGGAGTTCGGGCTCTACAACATTCTCGGCATGGGGAAACGCCATCTGGCGCGCGTGCTGGTCTGGGAGAGCGCGCTGGTGACGCTGATCTCGCTCGCTGCGGGGCTGTTCTGCGGGATCCTGTTCTCAAAGCTCGGGGAGCTGTGGATCGTGCGCGTGATCCAGGGCAGTGTGCCGATGGATTTCAGCATCGACGTGGACGCGGCGTTCGCGACCTGCGTTTTGTTTCTGGCGGTCTTTGCATTGATCCTTTTGAAGGCGTTGTTCACGCTCGGGAAATCGAAACCGGTGGAGCTGCTGCACAGCTCGGCGATGGGCGAGAGACCGCCGAAGGGCAATTGGCTGCTGGCGCTTGCCGGTCTTGTGATGCTGGGCGCGGCGTATTACATCGTGGTCTCGATCGAGGATCCGATCAGCGCGCTCGTCGTTTTTTTCGGGGCGGTGGCGATGGTGATCGTCTCGACCTACCTGCTGTTCATCTCGGGTTCGGTCAAGCTCTGTCGTGTGCTGCAGCGCAGGAAACGCTATTATTACAAGGCGAACCATTTCGTGTCGGTCTCCTCGATGATGTACCGCATGAAACGCAACGGCGCCGGGCTGGCGTCGATCTGTGTGCTCTCGACGATGGTGCTCGTCATGGTGTCCGCCGTGACCTGCCTGTACGTCGGGGAGGAGGACAGCTTGATGACGCGCTATCCGCGGCAGATCGAGCTGCGCGCGGACGGTTACGAGGGGGCGGAGCATGTCGCCGCGCTTGCGGAAGAGACGGCGGCGGAATTCGGCGTGGCGCAGAAAAATGTGCTCGCCTACCGCTACGTGGGCGTCGACTCATTTCTGCAGGACGATGAGGCGATCCTGAATTACGCGAATCTGGAGGGGACGAACCCGATCGCGGATATGGCGAAGATCATGGGGCTGTATTTTGTCCCGATCGAGGATTACAACCGCGTCATGGGCGCGCAGGAGACGCTCGCGGACGACGAGGTGCTCTTATACATGGTGAAGGGTGAGTTCCCTTACGATACGTTTAAGATACGCGAGTACGGGAGCTGGAAGGTGAAAGGTCAGGTGGAGCATTTCACACACAATGGGGACGGCTATTCGCTGTTGGCGAAGTGCATGTTCGTGTTTGTGCCGGATCTCCGTGTGTGCGATGAGATCGGGGATATCGCAAGGCAGATCGCGCTGGAGCAGTTCGGGCGGGAACTGGATGCGAGATACTCTTATTACGGTTTTGATATCGCGGCAGATGCGAAGGCGCAGAAGGAACTTTGGGAGCAGATCTGGGATCGCAGGTATGAGGCGGAAGAGGCGGGGGAGATTCCGCACACGACCGTCAATTACCGCGAAGGGGAGCGCGCCATGTTTTACGGATTGAACGGCGGACTGTTCGTGTTGGGCGTGCTGCTTGGCAGCGTGTTCCTGCTCGCGACGGTGCTGATCATGTATTACAAGCAGATCACCGAGGGCTACGAGGACGCCGCGCGCTTTGACATCATGCAGAAGGTCGGCATGACGAAACGGGAGATCCGCGGCAGCATCCGCTCGCAGATGTTCACCGTGTTCCTGGCGCCGCTTTTGCTTTCCTGCGTTCACACGATGTTCGCGTTCCCGATCGTGCAGAAGATCCTGATGCTGCTCGGGCTGCTCGACGAAAAGCTGCTGCTGTGTGTGATGCTGGCGTGTTTTTTGGTATTCGCCGTTTTCTACGGATTGGTCTATCTTGCCACCTCGCGCGCGTATTATAGGATCGTGAGCGGAACGGTATAAAAGGGCTTGACAAAAACCGACATTTTTTCTACAGTATATAATAATATCGGGATAATAAGATTTATTAATAAGAAATATGTAGAGGGCTTTTCTATGCATTATCATTATTATGAGCTGGGGTGGCTGTTCTTTCTCTATTCGTGTGCCGGCTGGTGCATCGGGACGGTCGTCTCAGCCATAAAGCAAAAGCGGCTCGTCAATTTCGGCGTGCTGAATCTGCCGCTGTGTCCGATCTACGGATTTTCGGCGGTCGCGTACAGCGTGTTTTTGAGCGAGCTCAAGGATCGCCCCGTGTTCCTGGTCCTGGGCGCGGTCGTCATCAGCGCGTGCCTGATGGTCCTGACCGGGCTGATCCTGACGCGCATCTTCCACCGGGAATGGTGGGGCTATGAGAGATTCCGAATCGGATTCCACGGATTTATCTCGGCGCCGTTGCTGCTTTATTTCGGGGCAGGGGCGCTTTTTGTGCTGTGGGTCGGCAATCCGCTGCTGCTCCGGCTGCTGCGCCTGATCCCGCACGGGCTCGGGAGGATCCTTCTGTATGTCCTGTTTGCTTTCCTGGGCATCGACCTTCTGTGGGCGCTTGCCGTCGTCCTGAAATGGCGCAGCTACATCAACCGCATGTCCGGCGTCACCGGTAACATGCACAAAATGTCCGCGACGTTCGGGGACGTGATCACGCGGCCGGTGCTGCGCAGGCTGGAGCGTTCCTACCCGAACATCGAGACGGAGAAAATCTTACAGGCGAAGGCGGAGGAACCGCCGAAACAGGAAACCAGGTTCGCTGAGGGCTGCGGGTTCTATAAGCAGGTCTGGCTGTTCCTGATCGGTTCGTTTTTCGGCGACATCGTGGAGACGGTCTTCTGCCGGTTCGCGCTGGGATCGTGGATGAGCCGCAGCAGCGTGGTCTACGGGCCGTTCAGCATCGTCTGGGGAATTGCGTGCTCGCTTCTGACCGCGTTTCTGTATCGGTACCGCGACCGCAACGACCGGTTCATTTTCCTGTACGGGACGATCGTGGGCGGCACTTATGAATATGTGTGCAGCGTGTTCACGGAGTATGTGTTCGGGACGGTATTCTGGAATTACAGCAAGATTCCGTTCAACCTGGGCGGCAGGATCAACCTTTTGTACTGCTTTTTCTGGGGGATCGTCGCGGTGTTCTGGGTGAAGGGGGCATATCCCTTCCTGTCGTACTGGATCGAGAAGATCCCGAAGAAGATCGGATCGGCGCTGACCTGGATTTTGATCGTTTTGATGGCAGGCGATATCCTGATCTCGGCGATGGCGCTCGGGCGCTATTCGCAGAGGCAGCACGGGATCGAGGCGCCGAATGCGGTCGCGGAGCTGATCGACGAGCATTTCCCGGACGAGCGGATGGTGAAGATCTATCCGAAGGCGCGGATCGTGGATTGAGACAGAGGCGTGCTGGCGCTTGAAAAACATGTGAAGAGAAAGAAAGCGGGCGGAAAAATGGAGGAGAGAGATTGCCGGCAGGGTTCCGGACAGGAAAGCGCGGAGCAGGAAAGGCAAAAAGTTCGGGAACGGGATATGAATGCGGATCTGATCCGCTGCGTTGCGGTGTTCAGCGTGCTTTCCGTTCATTTTCTTTTGAATACCGGATTTTACAGTGAGCCGACAAACAGACCGGATATTTTCTGCCTGTGCGTGTACCGGGCGCTTTTTATGACCTGCGTGCCGATGTTCATGGTACTCACGGGATATCTGATGCTCAACAAGACCTTGAACCGCAGGTATTACAAAGGCTTATGGAAAACGATCGAGATCTATCTGCTGGCGAGCGTCGCCTGTCTGCTGTTTAAGAAGTTTGTGCTGAATAATGGGGTGACGCTTAAAACGGCGATCCTGGATATTCTTGATTTTGACGCGGCAAACTATGCCTGGTACATCGAGATGTACTGTGGGCTGTTTCTCATAATTCCATTCCTGAATCTTGCTTATCACGGGCTGAAAAGTCAGCGGGAGAAACAGGTGCTTGTGCTCACGATGATGGCGCTTACTTTTCTTCCAAAGCTGCTGAATATTTTTAACTTCCGGACGCCGGGCTGGTGGTCGTCGCCCTCTGTTTCCAAGAAGTATGATCCGCTTGTCCCGGGATTTTTTACGGCAATGTATCCGATCACCTATTATTTTATCGGGGCGTATCTGAGAGAATACGGACTGAAACTGAAAAAGTGGCTGAATCTTGTTCTGTTGATCGCGGCGGTGCTCCTGTTCGGTTGGTACAATTATTACAGGAGTGACGGAGGGGCGTTTATATGGGGCAAAAACAGCCAATGGGGCGGGGAAAACCTGATCACGACGGTGCTTTTGTTCACGTTGCTTTTGCATCTGGACGTGAAACAGTGGCCGCGGATCGTGAAGAAGATTCTGACGTATATCTCTGGCATTTCACTGGGACTGTACCTGATTTCCTGGATCTTCGATCGTGTTGTGTACGACGGTATTCTGATACCGCGTGTGCCTGTGGTCGCCGAGCGGTGGAAATTCTGGCCGCTGGTGGTGCCGTCCGTTTTTTTGCTGTCTGTGGCAGGGTCGTCGCTGTTGTATCTGATTCGGTTAGGGGCGCATGCGCTTGCGGGAAAAATACGCGGAACGAGGGCGTCCGGGAGAGGTGAGAGCAGTCGGATTCGCTGAATCATGCTGTTCGGAAGAAGACAGGAGAGCAGTTTGTCATGGGAGAGTATCAGAAAGTCCGGCACGAGTTTGAGCCGGTGTATGATGAGAACAGCAGAGTGCTGATTCTGGGGAGCTTTCCGTCGGTCAAGTCGCGGGAGCAGCAGTTCTATTACGGGCACCCGCAGAACCGATTCTGGAAGGTGATCGCGGGGCTCGTGAACTGGCGGGAGCCGCGCACGATCGAGGAGAAGAGACAGATGCTGCTGGAAAATCGAATCGCGGTCTGGGATGTGATCGCGGAGTGCGAGATCGTCGGATCGAGCGACAGCAGTATCCGAAACGTGATTCCGACGGATCTGAACCGTATTCTGACCTGCGCGGACATCCGGCAGATCTACGCGAACGGCGGCACGGCGCGGCGGCTGTTCGAGCGGTTCCAGAGAAAGAGCTGCGGCAGGGAGATCGTCGGGCTGCCTTCCACAAGCCCGGCAAACGCCGCGTTCTCGCTGGAACGACTGCTGGGGGAGTGGAAGGGCGTGAGGGATGCGCTGGAATAAGCTGAAATAGAAAAACTGAAATGGAAGAGCTGAAATAGAAAAACTGGAATAGAAAAGCTGAAATAGAAAAACTGAAATAGAAAAATTGGAATAGAAAAACTGGAATAGAAAAACAGAAATAGAAAACTTAAATATAGAAAACTTCCGGGAGGACGCCCTACAGGAGGGGAGTCTCTCGGAAGTTTTTTGGTTAGATCGTTTATGGAGCATTGCAGGAATCGTTATAACCGACCCGCTTATATGGAGGGATCAATTTTTGCATGTTTTTTTGCGTATTCCTGTATTTGGTGGTACATCTCCGGGAAACCGATCCGGTTCTTCCGGGCAAGTGCGCTGACGCTGTCGTTTTCCGGGTAACAGTAAGTTTCGTCGTTGTGCGTGCAGTATTTGACGTCAGCTCTGCCCCAGGGTGTCTCAAGCGATACGACCTGCCGCGGGAGTTTCGTGCGCTGCATTTCCTGCACGCGGATGCCGATAGTCGTTGTGTTTTTGAAAATGATGGATTCCAAAGCGGTCCTCTGATCCGCGCGGCAAAGCACCCGCAGCAGATAAGCGGGGCGGTTTTTTTTCATGTAGATCGGGACGTAGAAAACGTCGAGCGCGCCGTGCGCCAGCAGCTCCTGCATCGTAAAGGACAGAGCCTCTCCCGTGCAATCGTCAATGTTCGATTCGAGACTGAGGATCGTGTCGGCGGAATCATCGTTTCCGCGCGCCGTTTCGGTCAGGTCGTCGCTGAGGTTGTCCGGTTTTGTCTGGGATGCAGGCGCTTTATCGTCCGCCGTACATTGCGGCTCGAGCAGCATGGCACGTAAAACGCCTGCCGTGGCGTAATCGCGTTTCCCGGCTCCGAGACCGATCTTTCGGATGCGGAATTCGGCAGGGAGACCGGAGGCGGATTGCCGCGCTGTGCCAGAGCACTGTGCCGTGTTAGATTGCGGTGTTGTGTCGGAGTGTTGCGTTGTGCCGGAGCACTGTGCCGCGCCGGAGTGTGGCGCTGTGCCGGAGCACTGTGCCGCGTCGGATTGCAGCGCGGCGGCGATCGCGGCGCCGGTCGGCGTCACAAGCTCCCCCTCAATTTCAGTGAGTTTTAATGAGAGACCGTTCTGCGCGGCAATGGCGGTCACAGCCGGGACGGGTACCGGAATCAGCCCATGCTGGCAGCGGATCTGTCCAGTGCCGTCGGTGAGCGGGGAGACCACGACGCGCGACGGATGCAGATTGTCCAGACAAACGGCCACGGCGACGATGTCGATGATCGAGTCGACCGCGCCGACCTCGTGAAAATGCACCTCGTCGACGGACTTTCCATGAACGGACGCCTCCGCCTCTGCAAGGATGTGGAAAATGCGAAGAACCAGTTCGCGCGCCGAATCGGTCAGTTTCCCGGCGTTGATGATCTCCGTGACGTCCCGCAGATTGCGGGATTCATGGGCGTGGGCATGCGGCGCGCCGGCTGCATGCGTATGTCCCGATCCGTGCATAGATTCCGCGGCGTGGACATGTTCGTGGGCGTGCGGCATGTCAGCTGCATGCATATGCGGATCGTGCATGAATTCCACGGCGTGGGTATGTTCGTGGGCATGCGGCGCGTCGGCTGCATGCACATGCCCCGTTCCGTGCAGGTATTCCATGTCGTGGTCGTGGTTGTCGTGCTCCAGGATCACGTTGAAATCGCAGGCGCGCAGCCCGGATTTAAGGACGTCTTTTATCTCAATCGAATAGCCGGTAAGCGGAAGGCTTGCGAGCGCGTCCAGCAGCACTTGCCGATTGGCGCCGAGGTCAAGCAGGGCGGCGACAGTCATGTCCCCGCTGATGCCGGAATGACATTCCAGATATAAAACAGATCGTTCCATGGCAAACTCCATTCTTATTTATTTAATTGCGTTCTTATTCATTCAATTGGTTTCGTTTGAATCATATTAGCATATCTGTTACGGTTTTCGCAAGTGCCGGAAAGAAATCGCAAAACACAACGCACAAAATGAAATCGCAAAACACAACGCACAAAATGAAGTCGCAAAACACGGCACACGAAAAGGAGTCGCAAAACACGACACACGAAAAGGAGCCGCAAAACACGACACACGAAAAGGAGCCGCAAAACACGGCACACGAAAAGGAGTCGCAAAACACGGCACACGAAAAGGAGCCGCAAAACACGGCACACGAAAAGGAGCCGCAAAACACGACACACGGAAAGGAGCCGCAAAACACGACACACGGAAAGAAATCACAAAATACTACACAGAATTGTAAAAATGCGTTATAATTGCCTTGTATAGCTGATTTTTTCACAGGGAATGCTAAACAACACGGCAGTTTACCTCGCAGGACGTGTTATTTTATACCAAAAGAGAAGGAGATGACAGAAATGCTTATCATTAAGACACAAGAGCAGTTTGAGCAGGACGTGCTCAACGCAGATAAACCGGTGATGGTCGATTTTTACGCGGAGTGGTGCGGTCCGTGCAAGGCGATGGCGCCCTTGATGGACGAGCTGGACGGCGCGCAGGATCAGTATTATGTGGGAAAGGTGAACGTGGACGAGATGCCGGATCTGGCGCGGCAGTACAAGGTCGCCTCGGTGCCGACGGTGCTCGTGTTCCGGGATGGCGACTGCGTCAACCGGAGCGTCGGGCTTGCGAACCGGGAAGAGCTGGAAGGGTTGTTCTGACCGGCGGATCGGGAAAGAATGCTCTGACTGGTCGGTGGGCAGGCATGGGAAAGTAAAAGATTGGGCGGCAGATGCAGGATTCTGTCGCCTGATTTGTAAATTTATATTACAGATTGCAAGGGATGATTGGGAGAAACATATTCCCATCGCTATTTGTGCCGCTGGCGGAAAGGCGGCGGGATGGAGATTCATATGACACAGGCGGAAAAAAGATTATTTTTGATTCAAAAGCTGATTGACGAGCAATCCAGGTATCGGGAGTTGCAGATTCCTGGCGACGAAACGGAACAGAAAAAGCTGCTGCGCTCTTTGCTGAACGTCCGCCCGCCGCGCCCGATCGGGGAGGGTTTTCTGGCGGTGCAGGACGAATACCTGCAGGCGGAAATTGCCGCCAGGGGAATCACGGATTATGCCGACCTGACTCCGGTCGAGCCAGGCATTTATCTCTGGCAGGGCGACATTACCACGCTCAGGTGCGGCGCTGTCGTGAATGCTGCGAATTCCGGCATGACCGGCTGTTATGTCCCATGCCATGGCTGCATTGACAATTGCATTCACACCTATGCCGGGGTGCAGCTCCGGCTTGCGTGCGCGCGGCTGATGGAGGAGCAGGGGCACGAGGAGGGGACGG
>CANQYP010000036.1 GCA_947628045.1 uncultured Lachnospiraceae bacterium
CGGAAGAAAGGGATCAAATCCACGATCAAGTATTCCAACAACGGATGTACCAGACAGGCAGCAAATCCGCAGTTCATTGCAGAAAACATCCTTAATAGAGAATTCCCAGCAGCGTCACCAAACCAGAAATGGCTGACAGATGTCACGGAATTTAAGTATTACACAGGTGTCGAGGTGCACAAGATTTATCTGAGTGCCATTCTCGACCTGTATGACCGGAGGATCGTATCATACGTTATTGGGGACTCAAACAATAATCCTTTGGTATTTGATACGTTTGATGCGGCAATTGCAGGGAACCCCGGAGCGAAACCTCTGTGCCACAGCGACCGGGGATTCCAATACACCAACCGGATCTTTCACGCCAAGCTTGAAGCCGCAGGGATGACGCAGAGCATGTCCAGGGTGGCCAAATGCATTGATAACGGTCCAATGGAAGGATTTTGGGGCATTCTAAAGAGGGAGGGATACTACGGCAAACGGTTCACTGACAGAGAAGCTCTTGTGAAGATGATAGAGGAATACATCGAGTATTATAACAAGAAACGATTGCAGAGAAACTTAGGTGTCCTGACACCAATGGAGAAATATGAACAATACCTGGCGGCAGCGTAAAAACTGCCACCAGACCGAAATCTGATGGCAGAAAATTTTTATTTTTTTGATTGTCTACTTGACGGGGAGCGGTTCAAGAATAAACCCTGCTGCCTGAATATCATTCCCTACGCAGAAGCACAAAGAGCTGCCACAAATAATCTTCGCTCAAATTTTCGGCATATTTCTTCCGCAGAACATATCCGTTTTCCGGGAGAGATATACAAAACGAAGTATTTTACATCCACTCTTTCTTTTTCCGGATAAATCACATTTGCAAATCATGCTACATCCATTTCAGTTCCATGCAAATCCCCTCGGTTCTCTTTTTTTCCATAATGTGCCATCCTCCCCATCTTACACAGAGGTAATAGATACCAGCTTTCACCTTTCGCTCAGTGTAATAATATATATTTTCATCCATAAACGTAGGGATAGCATTCCCTTTTTGGTCATAGATACTTAAATCATTTATATATCTAACACCACCTAATTCTGCCTTCAGCTCCACTTTCAGCCATTTTTTCGTAGGCACCTTTATTTTATACCAACTCTGATATGTTTTCTTTTTATCTTTTGTATAAAATACGGGGTGCACCGTTTTTCCCCTCTTTAATGAAATCGCTTTCTTTTTCGTGTAACTTAACTTATTGGGATTTACATAAAAGGTATATCTGATCCTATATACAGCATTGTCGTCACCAGAAACTGCAATATAATAAGTTCCCTTCTCTACCGCAATATAATCTTCTTTTTTTTCGGAGCTATATGATGTACTTCCGTTTACCATCTTCAGCTTTTTCTTTTTGCTGTTGCATAAAATATAATTTATCTTTGCATATGCATATTGTGATTCTATATCAAGCTTGATGTACCCCCTTTTAGAAATTTTTATTTTGTAATATGTCGGTTTGTCATAACCCAAAGAAGCACTGGCAGGCGTCCACTCCCCTGCTTTTAAGGATGCATCGATGGTAGGTACAATCGTTGGTGTTTCCGCGCATACGCAAATTGAACTGCATGCAAAAAAGAACGCACATTCCAGAATCAGCAAAACTAATTTTTGCAACTTTTCTTTCATTTCTCTGAGCATTTTCTTCACCTCCCGGAAGTAGCTTTTCCATATTTTCGAAGCCCAGCCACTTCCATCCATAGAATATTATTTTTAATTACATTTTAGAGTTTATAACTCTATTTGTCAATAATTATCTTCTTTTCTCTTATACTACTTTTGAGGTGTTACCATATGAAATATAATGAGCGGATAAGAGAAATCAGAGAAGATCATTCTCTCACACAACAAAAGATTGCCGACCTGCTCCACATAGGGCAAAGAACCTACGCTGACTATGAAAGCGGCAAGGCAAGAATACCTATTGACAGTCTTTTGGTTCTTGCCAAATTCTATAATGTATCCATGGACTACATTACAGGCGCTAGCAACACTCTAACTAAATATCCGAAAAAATAAGGCAGCCGCATTTCATCACTGAAAGCCGCTGCCTGTTATTTTATTTGTGTCTTGCTGCCGCCGCTATGTAATTATCCAGTTTTCTAATAGCCGCCCTCATTTCCTCTTGTAAGGCTTTTAAACTGCCTTTTGTATGATTGATTACCAACTTTACTTCTTCCTGCTCCTGTTCGCTATATGCGGCGTCTAAGACCTCCAGAACATATAGCAAAGACCTTTGATTATACTCTACCTCCAACAAAGCTTCCATGATTGAATACAGTTTCTTCATCTGCTTCTCCCTCTTTTCCTTTTATTGTAACTGTAAGCAATCACATTTTTTCCAAATTTTTCAACAGTTCACCAATTCCTCTCTCTGATATGGCAATATAATACTTATGTGTTACTTGACTATTGCTGTGTCCCATCTGGTTACACAATAGATATTCTGGTGTATTGAGTGCAGCTAAATTTGTTCCATAAGTATGCCGCAAATAATGAAACTTGAACATTATGCCATACTGCCCTTGCAAAGTTCTGGAATGATATTTCATGGAATTTACTGTCTGTATCTTCCCATTTGGCAGAGAGTTGACTAATTCAAGAGAAGAGATCAATTCTCCATTTAAGTCCTGTATAAAAGTCTGGTTCTGCTGTCTCTGTAATGCCAGTTCCACTTTGTCATATGCCTGCTGCCGCATTAAATTTTCAAAGTATCCTTTTAACTTGCTGCACATATAAATTTTGCGTTTGGCATTTCTGGTTTTCAGAGACACCAATTTTATTAATCCATTCTGATATTGCATTTGTCTGTCTATGGTAAGTATTCCTCTATTAATATCAACATTCGACCATTTCAGACCATAACACTCATTAATTCTCAATCCGCAATATTTCCCCAACATATAAGCAGTTTCCGCATTCGTACCGCGAAAATAACTGTCTAATTGCTCTATCTCCTTATCATCAAAAGAGACAATATCTAAATCATCATCAACTTTTAATTTCGGCATATGTATTTTAGTGTCCTTGTTTATGCATAATTTATTATAGGAATCCACATCAATATAGTTTCTGGAATATGCCTGTCCGAATATCAGATAGAACATTTTCAAGAAAGATTCTGTATAAGAATATGCTCTATTGTCCGTATAATATAGCTCTGCAAGATAATCTTGAATTTCTGCTACTGTTATTTCATCAATATATCTGTTTCCAAATCGCTCTTTTAAATGGTTTGCCCACAGTGAATCCTGTTTTTTGATAGTCGCATAGGCTTTTCCACTCCTGCCCTTATCACAGTATTCCTGATAGACCTCCTGTACAGTTTTTCTCTGAATTTTATTTTGTGGCGGCAAAAAGAGTTTTGACTGCTCCTGCGCAAGCGCAATACTCCTAGCTTTCATCGCTTGCTTTTGTGTCCTGTAAGGATTGCCTAATTCATCTTTTACCCGCTTTTGTGCTTTTTTCTTTCCATCTACAGTGAGAACAAAGCGATAACCCCAATACCCATTTTCCAGTTGAAATACTCCTGTTGTCTGTTGCTCTGACATAATAAATCCTCCTTAGAAATTGTCCTTTTGTTGTCCTAACTTCTAAGAAAGTTATTTATAGTTGTTGTTCAAAGTGTCCTAATTGTTGTCCTTTACCTCTTGACGAAAACCCTTATAAATGCTATATTTATATAAGCACATTTATAAAGTTGATTAACCGATTTCTTACGACACCGTCCATGAAATGGCAAAGGACGAGGCGAGACACGGCAAGGCGTTCAAGGGCCTGCTTGACAGATATTTTGGTTAATTTAATAGAACAAAAGAAAGGGTATATACCGGAGGAGTCCGCTCTTCCGGCTGTATAGCCTTTTCTTTATCAATAAGGAGGATAACACCATGAAAATCAGATTAGACAAGGCAATCGCTGAATTTATTCCGGAGAATCCGGCGGAGACCGCCGAGCTGCAGGCGCTCTGGGTGAGAATGGGCAACTGCATCGGCAACAATAAGAGCCTGGAGCCGATCGGCATCTACGTTCCGTCAGAGAAGAACGTGGCTCAGTTCCACATCAATGGCTTGACCCCGGAGGAGGAGAAAGCCGTTCCGGAGTTCATCGCTCCGTACGACACCGACGTATACTGCTCGACCTGCAACAAGACCGTGCATGTTAAGAAGGGTGAGCAGATCCCGATCTGCTGCGGCAAGCTGATGGAGATCCTGGATTGATCTCAACAGACCACTCTACGCAAAGGCGCCCCGCCGGTCCATTCCGGCGGAGCGTCCTTTTTGCTGTTTGCATTTGTTGTTATTCGCATTTGATTCTGTCACCATGCGACCCGCTACAGCACATTGCACGGGATAAAACAGTTCTTTGCATCGATCGGAACGACTTCCTCGCACATGCAGACAATGCCTCCGCTGCCCTGCGCAAGTCCGGCTTTGCTGAGTAATTCATATTTTTTCACCTCGCGGCGGTCAGGAGCTGCGGATTTTTTGATCTCAATGGGGTGAATCACCCCGTTCTCCTCCACAAAGACATCGATCTCTTTTGCGTTTGAATCCCGATAGTAGGACAGGTTCGCCCTGGAAGACGCATACGCATAATTCTTCAAAAGTTCGGTCACCACATAATTTTCAAAATAATGACCGCTCGCCGCCCCGTTCATCAGCGTATCTCTGGTAAGCCACATGGACAGATACGCGCAGAGTCCTGTGTCACAGAAATACAGCTTTGGCGCTTTCACAAGACGTTTGAGCGCATTGTTGGCGTAAGCCGGCAGCAGATATATAATCCCAAGACCCTGCAGCAGCCGGAGCCATTCCTTTGCGGTGGGCTGAGAGACCTCCGCCGCCTCCGCCAGTTTCTTATAATTCACCTGCTCCGCGGTCAGGGCGGCACAAGCGTTCAAAAATGTGCGAAAACGCACCGTGTCTGTAATCCCGCCTTCTTCGGATACATCCCGCATAAGATACGTCTCAATATAGGAATTATAATACTCCTGTCTCTGTTCCGCGTCCGCCGACAGCACTGCCGGCATCCCGCCGCGCCAGATACGATCGTATACATCAAGGATATTATTCTGTTTCACAACAGCCTGTCTTTCCTGCAGACAGGGCAATGAAAAATCAAGTTCATTCGGAAAAGAAACTTCCTCTGATTCACTTCCGGAAAGGCTGTAGAGCTCCAGAATCCCGATTCTTCCCGCCAGAGTTTCGCGGACATTTTCCATCATCTTATACTGCTGCGAACCGGTCAGCCAGAAAAGCCCTTTTTCCTCGCTCTCATCGCACAGAACCTTGATCTGTTCGAACAGCTCCGGCGCCTTCTGTATTTCGTCAATGATAATCGGCGGTCGGTACGTCTGAAAAAACAACGCCGGGTCAGATTTCGCCAGCATTCGAGCCATCGCATTGTCCATCGAAACATACCTGCGATCCTGTCCTTCAGCCAGATGTTTCAGCATGGTCGTCTTTCCGACCTGCCTTGCGCCCGTCACCAGAACTGCCTTAAAAAAGGAATTCATTTGTAAAAACTTGCGTTCCAACGCACGTTTGATATAAGTCATGTCCGTTCACCTTTTTAGGAAATTATAAAGTCTACTTTATATTATCCTAAAAACTGCTTTGCGTCAAGACCTCCCGACCAGTTTCTCCTTCTCCGCCCGCGTCAGCTGCTTGATCTCCCACTCGCGGCGCATCGCGTCTTCCTTTGTCCCGAATTCCTCATGATAGATTAATTCCACCGGAAGTCTGCTCCGCGTGTACTTTCCGCCGCGCCCTTCCTGGTGCGTCCTGACCCGTTTTTCCAGGTCGTTCGTCCAGCCCGTGTAGAACGAACCGTCCCCGCAGCGCAGGATATATGTATAGTTCATGTTCCGCCTCCCGCCAAGTATCGCGCTTTGCCGTTTTTTCCTTCCCTTGAATTCTATCCCAAATCGCCTTCTATGTAAAGGGTTGGCGAACCAACCCCTGTATTCTAAAGCAACCGGCACAAGATCGTACCTCACCCAGAAAATTGCAAACCACAAGTGAAACGCCGACTGCAGATTATACCCTATGAAACAGCGCAGCTGTTTTCCTGATTACAGGGCGCTGTGTGCCGGTGGCGCACATTAAGCACCGACCGAAACGGAGTGAAGACACCCTGTGGGTATTGTATATTATATTATACTCCTCATTATTTCAATCGTGCAGACTTTTTGGTCCGCGCGAGGTTCTGCAGTCTGCGGCCACACCCGGGGATGCGCTGCTCTGCGTCATCCCATGTATCTTGATCTTGTTTCCTTTACTCCAAGTACAGCACCGGATCGACCGCCTCGTCGTTCTGTGTCATGCCGAAGTAAAGGTTGCTGCCCTCCACAGTGTAATACTTCGTCGGCTCGCTGACATACCCGAGCACCGCGCCCGCCTCAACGACGTCGCCCTCCGCGACCGCCAGCTCCTTGAGCTGCCCGTAGGTGAGCTTGTAGCCGTTGCCGATGTTCAGCGTCAGTGTGATGCCGGTCTCGTCCTCGACCCGGATCGTCTCCACGATTCCCTTCGCGGAGGCAAGCACCTGGTTGCCCACTTCACTGCCGATCACCAGCGCCGGATTGTACTTGTACTGATCCAGCGTCGGGAAATACACGCTGCCGTCCATGCTGTAATCGATCAGGATCGTGCCCGCCGCCGGCCAGAGAAGGGACTGCTCCTCCGAGAAACTGATGCCCGCGTCGATCAGCGCCTGTTCAGAAATGATGTTGCCGGAAGTCGCCTCAGCGCTGTCCTGCCCTGCTGTCTGCGCGCTGTCGTCCTGTGCCTGTGTTCCGCCATCCTGTGCCGTTCCGTCGTCTGTATCGGAGTCCGTCACACTTTCCGCATCGGAGTTCGTCCCGTCGTCCGTGTCGGCGATGTCATCGTTCTTGCCCGCGGCATCGTTGTCCCGCTCCTCGGAGACCGTATTGCCGGACGCCTGTGCCATATTCTCTTCCTCGTCCTTGTTCAGGGTCGGGAACAGCTCGTCCTCCAAGTCTCCGTTTGCCGCGTCTTCGTCCAGATAAGCGACCTGCCCCAGCTCGCTCTCGGACTGTGTCCCATTGTCTTTCGTTCTGCGCGCGCCGTTCAGCGCGGCGATCCCGCCCAGCACGAGAATGCCCGTGAGGCACAGGCTGAGCGTCCAGATGCTGCTGCGTTTTGTGATGAAATTCTTAAATGCTCTCTTATTCATATCGTTCACCTCGTCCTTTATGATTCCTCTTCTCACGCCTTCGCGTGTCCCTGTTACGGTTCAATGATAGGATTGCCAGAAAATCGCAGCTTATGCAAAAAAAATAATAATCTTGATTTTCGCGGATTATCTGCTATACTGTTCGCGAAAGCGATGAGCCGCGCAAATACGTCGGAACGGGAAATGCCTGTCTGTAAGCTGTTTTACGGGACAGCGGCTTTATACGAGCACGGCTCCACTATATAAAAGGAGGCATCTGAATGTCACTGGAAGATTACAGAAAAGCATACAAACTCGGAAAAAAAGATTACCAGACACGGCTGATGCGTGGCGAGCGCCCAATCCTGGACGCGCTGGACAACATTCTCCCGGCAGGTGAGACGCACTCCATGATCCCGCTCGGGCTTATGCAGATCCCAATCGACCAGATCGCCGGTACCGTGACGGAGGGGCGCAGCAACGTTTTCTCCGGCAGTTTCATGCCGATTCTCAGCGAGAACTCCGAGTTCGCGCAGAAATGGATCAACCTGAGCACCGCCCACACAGAAGAGGGGATCCGCGAGCCCGTCAAGGCGTACGAGTATATGAACAAGTTTTACATAGAGGAAGGGAACAAGCGGGTCAGCGTCATGAAATATTTTCAGGCGGTCTCCATTCCCGGAAACGTGACGCGCATCATGCCGAAACGCACGGACGAAAAGGAAAACCGGATCTATTTTGAGTTCCTCGATTTCTATAAGCTCGCGAAGATCAATTTCATCTGGTTCTCGAAGGAGGGCAGTTTCGCCAGGCTGCAGAAGAGCGTCGGCAAGGGACCGGACGACGTGTGGACGGACGACGAGCGCATGGATTTCAATTCGCTGTACAACCGTTTCACCGCCATCTACGAGGCGAAAGGCGGCAACGCGTTTGAGACTACGCCCGGCGACGCGTTCCTCTCTTTCATCACGCTGTACGGCTACCAGAATCTCATCAGCAAGACCACCAATGAGATCAAGGAGCTCGTCACAAAGAGCTGGGAGGAGTTCAAGCTGCTCGACCAGGACGAAGAGGTTGAGCTGAAAATGAATCCTGTCCAGGGGAAAAAGCTTTCCCTGAGTCGGCTGCTGCCGCTGAACGCGCTGAACAGCTCGCAGCTGAAGATTGCCTTTATCTACGAAAAGACGGTCACCTCCTCCGCGTGGACCTACTCGCACGAGCTCGGCAGACTGCACCTCGAGCAGACCTTCCCGGACGAGGTCAGCACGCTGTACTTTGACAATATCACGGAGCAGACGATCGAGGAAACGCTGGAAAACGCGATCGAGATGGGCTGCAAGATCATTTTCACGACGACGCCGACCTTCGCCCCGGCGAGCGTGAAAGCCGCGATCGCACACCCGAACGTGCGCATCCTCAACTGCTCGCTGAACACCTCGCACCGCTACATTCGGACCTACTACGCCCGGATGCACGAGGCGAAATTCCTGATGGGCGCCATCGCGGGCGCAATGGCGGAGAACGGCGTCCTCACCTACATCACCGATTACCCGCTGTTCGGCAACATCGCGAACATCAACGCGTTCGCGCTCGGCGCGAAGATGATCAACCCGCGCGCGAAGGTGCATCTTGAATGGTCCACGCTGAAGGATTCGGACGTCTCCGAAAATATCCGCCGCGTCAACCCGGACTGTGTCTCGGGACGCGACATTGTGATCCCGGAAGAGGCATCCCGCTACTTCGGCATCTACCACATGGACGACGGCAAACCGCGCAACCTCGCGATGCCGCTGTGCCACTGGGGCATCTTCTACGAGCGCCTGATCCGCACGATCATGGACGGCACTTGGAAACAGGACGACAATACAGCGAAGGCGATCAACTACTGGTGGGGCATGTCGGCGGGCGTCGTCGACGTCATCTGCTCGAAGAACCTCCCGGTCGGGACAAAGCGCCTCGTCGAGCTGCTGAAGAACACGATCAGCGCCGGGGAGTTCAACCCGTTCGCCGGAGTCCTGTACTCCCAGACCGGCATCGTCAAGGGCAACCCGGACAACGTCCTCACCCCGGAAGAAATCATGAAGATGGATTGGCTGGCAGAGAACATCATCGGCTTTATCCCCAAGGAAGAGGATCTGAGGGAAAACGCCCAGCCGGTGGTATCGCAGCAGGGACTGCAGGCGAAGTAATTTGTACTATCCATTTTGGGGTGCGCCAGACTATAAAGCGGCGCGCTCCGACGGCATCGACTTCAGCAGACAAAGCGTGTCTCTAATTCGGTACCCGGATATAAGACGCGGCGCTCCAGTGCCATCGGTTGTGTAGTGGTCAAAGCGGATCTCTGATTCGATGCCCGGCAAATCCGGGCGCATAAAACAGGAACAAATTAATATAAGGAAACGAAACAATGCGCATACTCGCGATTGCAGATGAGGAATCCCCTTATCTGTGGGATTATTTTGAAAAAAGCAAACTGGACGGGATCGACCTGATCATCTCCTGCGGTGATCTGGACCCGCACTACCTCTCGTTTCTGGCGACGTTCACGACCGCGCCGGTTCTCTACGTGCGCGGAAATCACGACGAAAAGTACGACAGGATCCCGCCCGACGGCTGTATCTGCATCGACGACGACATCTACGTCCACGAGGGCATACGCATCCTCGGGCTGGGCGGTTCCATGCGCTACCGCCCCGGCAATTATCAGTACACCGAATTCGAGATGCGCCGTCGGGTCGCCCGGCTCAAATTCAAGCTCCTGCGGCGGCACGGCTTTGACATTCTGGTGACGCACGCCCCCGCCTACCAGCTCAACGACGGCAGGGATCTTCCGCACCAGGGGTTCAAGGTCTTCCTGACTCTGATGGAAAAGTACAAACCCAAATTCTTTCTGCACGGGCACGTCCACCTGTCCTACGGGCGCGCCCACAAACGCTATGACAAATATCAGGACACACACATCATCAACGCCTGCGGGCGGTACGTGTTCGACTTCGAGGACGAGGACCCGGGGCGCATTAAGACACCGTAAAGCCTGATCCTCTAACGCCTTATCGCCGTAAAGCTTGACCCTGCAGGGTATACAAAACGTCATAAAACTTGATCCTTCCGGGTGTTTTATGCGCAAAAAAATAAGGACACGCCAAAGATTCTTGCAAATCTCCGGGCATCCCCTTCTCTTCTGTAGATCAGGTTTTCCTCTTCCGTTTTTACGTTTCATAAGATCCGGCTGCGTCGCTATGCTATGCCGTTGCGCTGTATCGTTATGCTATACCGCGATTCCGGCTCGCCAGCCTATGCCACTCTGCTACACTGTGCTGCGATTCCGGTTCGCCAGCCTATGTCGCTCTGCTATACTATACTGCGACTTTGACTCGCCAGCCCATGTCGCTTTGCTATACTGCACTATGATTCCGGTTCGCCAGCCTCCGCCGGAGCTCTTCTACCTGACGCTCCATCTCTTTATAGCGCCGGTGATCCTCTCTGGACTGCGATTCAAGCAGCGCAATCTTCTCGTCCCGCCGTTCCAGCTCCGCCTCCAGATTCTGGTTCCGCTCTTCCAGTCCCTGCCGATTCATTTTCATGTCCTGCAGCCTTGCTCTCATCTGCTCGTTCTCTTCTTTCATCTCATCGATCATGTTCATAACGGTGTTTTCATCTAATATCCGCAGTTCGTCTGAAAATATCTTCATAACATCCTCCATATTCCTGCAAATGCGGTATACCTCCTCGTACATGGCTCGGAATTCCGGGTATTTCTCGATCAAGTGCGCGACGATCACCGGATCGTCCTGACTCAGAAACGCCAGCCATGCCTCGGTTTCATTTGAGACACCTTCATTGTGAATCTTTTCCCCAAAGATGTCAAGTGGGATAAACAGATATTTCTGCAGCAGGTTCATTTCCAGTCCCGTGTCCGACTTTTGCTCGAACCAGTGCAGGTATGTACCCGGATACGCCCGGAATTCTTCGGGACTGTTCTCAAACAGCACGATCGTGTACACATTCTTTAAGCGCCTGTAGTCGAACCACTTCCCCCTGTTCCTCTTGTTGAACTCCTTCCGCACATGCCGATACTGCCGTAAAAGCAGATCTGCCGAATACGTCGCGCCGCGCTCTCCCGGGAAACGGTATGCGATCCGCTGCACCTCAATATTCGCGATGCTGCCGTCCTCAAACCGCACAACAAGGTCCATACTCAAAAGCGATTTCTCACCCGCAATGCGCGGAGAGTCATTCTGCAGCATCACTTCGACCTCGACCGGTTTCCCCAGCAGCAGTGAGAGCAGTCGGTTCAGCCGCTCGGGGCGGTACTCCGGGTCCATGATCTCCTTGAAAAACGCATCGTATAAAACCTTCACCCCCTTTACGCCTGTACAAATATCAAGGAACTCTTTCTGCTGCCCCGGCGTCCATTCCTCAAACTGCTCCTCCAGAAACGGGCTGCCATAGATCTCCGCAAGGATCTCCTCCCTCTCCCGAATCATCGGGAAATACTGTTTCAGGTTTCCTGACATTGACTCCTCCTTTCTTGTCTTTTATATTTTTAGTTGCATATCAATATTAACATAAGACATATCGCATTGCAAGAAAATTTCGCCAGAATGAATTAATTTCCTCCTATGACTGTACATATGATTCTCTTATATGCTATAATTTTGAACAGAAACATCCAGAATTCTGCAATAAAAATGTTCTGGCGAAAGGAGACCGTACCATGAAACGAAAAATCACCGCATTGCTGCTCGTCGGATGTATGGCTGTGCAGAGCGTCCTTCCCGTTGCCGCGGAAGAGGATATTGTTCTGATCGAGCCCGAGACTTACCAGTCCGAAGAGACAGAAACGCCCGGTTTCTCCGATACCGAAGATTCCGGTTTTGTGACCGACATTGAAGTATCCCCTGTCCAGGAGACAACCGGCTCCGGTCAAAACGCATCGCCGGAAGAGGACATCTCTTCTGACACGGATTCGGAAACACCAGCGCCTTCCGTTTCCGCAAATTCAGGAGCGATCGAAGGATCTGAGGCGATAGGGGAACCTGACATCACAGGGGAACCCGAGACGATCAAAGAATCCGAAACAACTTTAGCGTCGGAATCTGTCGACGTATCTGAGACGGTCAGCGAATCCGAGACGATCGACGAACCTGAAACAATCGGCGCATCCGAAACAAGCAACGAGCCTGAAACAATCGGCGCATCCGAGATAAGTGACGAACCAGCATTGACAGAGAACGCCTCAACGCCTGTCCCGGACGAGGAAAACACAGAGATTCCTCAGCTTGGCGACGACAATGATATTCTGCCGGAAATACTTCTTTCTTCGGAAGAGCCTTTCCTCGACACTGCAGAGGTTGTTGAACCGGAAAACGTCGAGACAGAGATCGATACGATCCTGCTCGGCGAATCGACCGCCACGGTTGATTCGTATCTGAACGAAACTATTGATAGTAATCTTATTTATGACGTAACTGACAACTCCGTGACGATCACAGGGTATAATTATGCTATTGAACCCGGAAAAGAATCCGGTGTGCTGACGATCCCAGCTGAAATTGCTGGGAAACCGGTAACTGCTATCGGAAATAGCGCTTTTCGCGGTTGCACTGGCTTTACCAAACTATCCCTGCCCGATTCTCTAACTTCCATCGGAGAGTGGGCTTTCTATAACTGTACTGGCTTTACCGGAACCTTGTCTCTGCCCGGTTCTCTAACCACCATCGGAGATTATGCTTTTTATGGCTGCACTGGTTTTACCGGTGGCTTATCCTTGCCCGATTCTCTAACTTCTATAGGAGAGGGGGCTTTTTATGGCTGCACCGGTTTTACCGGAGCCTTATTTTTACCAGATTCTCTAACTACTATCGAGAATAGCGCTTTTTGTGGTTGTACTGGCTTTATCGGAACTTTATCCCTCCCTGATTCGTTAACTACTATTGGTGGCGGAGCTTTCTCTGGCTGCACTGGTTTTACCGGGGCCTTGTCTCTGCCTGATTCTCTGACTTCCATCGGAGCTTACGCTTTTGACGGTTGCACCGGTTTTACCGGAGCTTTATCTCTGCCCGATTCGCTAACTTCTATTGACGAATGGGTCTTTTCTGGCTGCACTGGTCTTACCGGAACACTGACGATCCCAGCTAACGCCACCATAGCAAAAAATGCTTTCTTTGACAATATATATATCAATAAAAGATACGAGTTCGGCGTTGAATTGTGGACCGAAGAAAAGAAAACTTTTGTCGCTTACGGTGATGACAACTGGATTCTGGACAACGCCAGCCCATCCACCATTACCTGGAGCAGCAGCAACAGCAATGTCGCAAAAGTCGATAAAGGTGTAGTCACCGCGGTATCCGCAGGAGACGCGACAATCACTGCCACTGCGTACAATGGACAGACCTGCACAGTCAAAATCCGCGTGATGGCAAAACAGGCAAGCGGCTATGACACACAGGCACCTGTCGTCAACCGAATATCATTCCAGCAATCCATAACCAAACCGGGCGTGCTCACACTCTCTATGAATATCACAGAAGAAAATACTGGATTAGTATTAGTAAATGGTTATTTTTACTGCGAAGATAATTCCTCACGGTATATAGATTTCTATGCTGACTGGTCAAGTTCACCGAAGTTTTCCGGAACACACCAGATTGATGTTCCAGTTTCATCCAAAAGAGCATCCGGAAAATATTATTTGGGGAATCTATATCTTGAAGATGAAAATGGCAACACAAGGCAATATACGTATACAGAAAATCAAACAGATCCCTGGGGAAATCCTCTTGGATATTCTCAATGGACAGATATGACATCTGGCTTTTATGATGTAGACATCGACGTAAATAACGGCAGCAATTCCCTCACCGTCATGGACGAATTTAATGTTGATCTCCACGCATCCATCACAAATTCCTCCATCACCTCGCAGTTGAATTCCCTGCCGGAAGGTACGACTGCAATGATCAACTTCAATAACAACAACCACACGATCAAAAAAGAATGGTTCGAGGCGATCAAGGGAAAAGACAAAACGATCGTGCTCTCGAACGATGGTATTCAGTGGATATTTAACGGGAAAACCGTTACAACTTCAAAGGACGTCGACTGCCTCGTTGACATTACCCAGGAGTACTTCTCGGAATACGGCGGGACAAAAAATTCCCTGAAGATAGTCTTCGCCTCCAACGGCACTCTGCCCGGTCCGGCAACCGTGCGGTTGAAATCAGACTACCTGAGCAATATCTACCAGATTTCTCAGCAGCTGTTTCTCTACTATATAAAAGAGGATGCGTCCCTGCAGCAGGAAGGCAACGCCACCTACATTCTCGACGGGGAAGATCATTGGTGTGAACTTTCGCTGACCCATAACTCTTCCTTCATCGTCAGTGGGCAGAAACTTTCACTGACCCAAACCCCTGCCTCCTCCGGCAGCGACCAGACAGTTTCTACCCCCGGCAGCGACCAGACGCCTCCTGCCGCCGCGAGCAGCACAGTGCTTTCCGTTGAATTGAACAAGTCCAGCGTCGGCATTCCGAAGGGAAAATCCGTCACACTGGCAGCGACGGTCACCCCGGACAGTGCAGTCAATAAAAATCTGGAATGGACTTCCAGCAACAATAATGTTGCGACTGTGGACAACAACGGAACCGTCACGGGCAAGAGTTTCGGCACGGCGATCATCACAGCCACCTCGACAGACGGGACCGGCAAGACCGCAACATGCGCGGTTACGGTAGGATACGGCATCACCTATAAGCTAAACGGCGGCGTAAACAGCGAGCAGAATCCTTCCGCATACTACAAGCAAAAAATCACGCTGAAAAAACCGACCCGAAAGAACTATATCTTCGTCGGCTGGTATACGGACAAAAAATGTCAGAACAAGATCTCGAAGATCACGAAGAAGAATAAGAAAAATCTGACATTATACGCCAAATGGAAAAAGGTAACGCCGAAAAAAGTTACCGTCTCCTCCTTGAAGAACAGCAAAGGCGGAAAGGCTGTACTCAAGTTTAAGAAACTCAGCGGCGCCGCCGGTTATGAGATTCTGTACGGGACAAACAAAAAATTAAAAACAATGCGTCAACGACTACCACAAAGAAAACTTCCGTGACGCTGAAAGGTTTGGAAAAAGGAAAAACCTATTATGTAAAGGTTCGCGCATACCAGACAGATTCCACCGGAAAAGCCGTGTACGGCAGCTATTCCAAGGTAATCTCCGTCAAGATCAAAAAGTAATTCTTAAAAACAGAGCCGCCATAGAAAAATTCAGCTGAATTCACACTATGGCGACTCTGTTTTTATCTGCTTTTATACGCTACTATCCGTTTTATCTGATTTTGTAAATGTTGATGTACCTGACATCCCCTTCTCTTCTGTAGATCACGTTTTCCTCTTCCGTTTTTACGTTTCATGAGATCCGGCTGTGCTGTTATACTGCCTCATTATGCCACGCTGCTTTGTTGTCCCGCGATACTGCGCCGCTGTACCGTACCGCGATTCCAGCTCGCCAGCCTCTACCGCTCTGCTATACTGTATTGCGACTCTGGCTCGCCAGCCTCTGCCGGAGCTCCTCTACCTGCCGCTCCATCTCTTCATAGTGTCGGCGATCCTCTCTGGACTGCGATTCAAGCAGCGCAATTTTCTCGCCCCGCCGTTCCAGCTCCGCTCTCATCTGCTCGTTCTCTTCTTTCATCTCATCGATCATGTTCATAACGGTGTTTTCATCTAATATCCGCAGTTCGTCTGAAAATATCTTCATAACATCCTCCATATTCCTGCAAATGCGGTATACCTCCTCGTACATGGCTCGGAATTCCGGGTATTTCTCGATCAAGTGCGCGACGATCACCGGATCGTCCTGACTCAGAAACGCCAGCCATGCCTCGGTTTCATTTGAGACACCTTCATTGTGAATCTTTTCCCCAAAGATGTCAAGTGGGATAAACAGATATTTCTGCAGCAGGTTCATTTCCAGTCCCGTGTCCGACTTTTGCTCGAACCAGTGCAGGTATGTACCCGAATACGCCCGGAATTCCTCGGGGCTGTTCTCGAACAGCACGATCGTGTACACGTTCTTTAATCACCTGTATCATTTCTTGACATTTTGTATAAACTAATATAGACTATCTCTTGCGTAATACTAAAAAGCAGTTATTATTAATATTGACTTTCTGCTTTTTTGTGCTACAATATTTACACAGGGTAGTTGCCAGTTTGTCCTCCGGTGTCCTTCGGGCCCGGGGGCTTTTTAATGGAGGAATTAACATATGGCAGAAAAAACATACAAATCTTATCGTCAACAATTACGCATTTTACGTTCACGGGGCATGGTAGTTGGAAAAGGTGTTCAAGGTTCCCGAATTATGCGAATTCTCGAAAGAGAAAACTATTATAACGTAATCAACGGATATAAAGAACTCTTTCTCTCTTCAAAGGCAACTGCATCAACAGATGAAATGTACAAAGCAGGCACAACTTTTGATGAGGTTTACGCTCTGTATAATTTCGATCGTGAATTACGTAACATATATCTCAAATATCTTCTTAAAATCGAAAATACCTTTAAGTCAATTATCGCTCATGAATTCTCAGCGAAATACGGTCATGACAATTATCTTAAAACTGAAAATTTTAATATCTCCAATGAACGAACCATCGCGTCAGCCGTAAAACTCATTGGTGATATACAACAAGAAATTGCACGCCAAATGAATAAACACCACCAAGTCGTCACTCACTATATGACTAAACATGGCTATATTCCCCTTTGGGTTCTTGTAAATGTACTTACCTTTGGCAAAATAGAAAACTTTTACAAATGCATGAAACCTGCTGATAAAATCGTCATTGCTAAACAATTCAAGCTCCATCCGGACGAGCTTGCCAAGTTTATGCATATGCTCGCTTTGGCTCGTAATAAATGCGCACACGATGAAAGATTTTACGATATTAAGTTTAGAGAAAGAATCCATACCAAAAGCATTAAAAACTTTTCTGTTCTCGGTATCGTTCGAGCTTTGGATGGTTCATATACATATGGCACAAATGATGCATATGCCATCGCAATTATGTTTTCATTATTGTTGAGTAAAACCGATCTAAAAGAATTCATATCATCCATGAAAACAGTTTTTAATAAATTAGAAAAACAACTACATACCATTTCTGCCACAGATATTATGTCTATAATGGGCTTTGACAATAATTGGACAAATTTAATTCTTTTAGTATAATACTAATCCATATTCTTCTTAAATATATAGCAACAACAAAAGAGACGGCAAAACTGCCGCCTCTCATGCGCACTATATTTTTACATTCGTGCTATATTTCGCCAGCCATATCTCTTGGCTGCCTGGTAATCTCTCTTCGGATTCCCTTACACCTCAAACGACTCCGGGTCTACCTTTACTTCCACCTTATCCAGATGCCAGATCTCGTCGACATACTGCTGGATCGTGCGGTCGGAGGTGAACTTTCCGCTGCT
>CANQYP010000037.1 GCA_947628045.1 uncultured Lachnospiraceae bacterium
GTGCGAGGTGGCAAAGGTTCGGCGTCCGCGCGCTGATCTCGTTCGCGATGTCGACATCCAGCTCGACGCCCGCCTCATGCGCGATCGCCGGGAGATGCAGCATGCTGTTCGTCGAGCAGCCGAGCGCCATGTCCACCGTCAGCGCGTTCATGAACGCCTTCTCGGTCATGATGTCGCGCGGGCGGATATCCTTTTTCAAAAGCTCCATGATCTGCATGCCCGCCATCTTCGCAAGGCGAATGCGCTCGGAGTAGACGGCAGGGATCGTTCCGTTACCCTTTAAGCCCATGCCGAGCACCTCGGTCAGGCAGTTCATGCTGTTTGCCGTGTACATGCCGGAGCAAGAGCCGCAAGTCGGGCAGACCTTCTCCTCGTATTCCGCGACTTCCTCCGCGGTCATCTTGCCCGCGGTGTGCTCCCCGACCGCCTCGAACATGCTCGAGAGACTTCTCTTTCGCCCCTTCAGGTGTCCGGCAAGCATCGGACCGCCGCTGACGAAGATCGTCGGGATATTCAGCCTTGCCGCCGCCATCAGAAGTCCCGGGACGTTCTTGTCGCAATTCGGGATCATGACAAGCGCGTCGAACTGATGCGCGATCGCCATACACTCGGTGGAATCCGCGATCAGGTCGCGCGTCACGAGCGAATATTTCATGCCGACATGCCCCATCGCAATGCCGTCACAGACCGCGATCGCCGGGAACTCCCTCGGCACGCCGCCCGCCATCGCAACGCCGAGCTTGACTGCCTCTGTGATCTTGTCCAGGTTCATATGTCCCGGCACGACTTCATTGTACGAATTGACTATACCGATCAGCGGGCGTTTCATCTCCTCCTCCGTCAGTCCCAGCGCGTGGAACAGCGAACGGTGCGGCGCCTGCTGAATGCCTTTTTTCACTGCGTCACTTTTCATGATCGATCCTCCTCATGTATTCACCTGCAATTTTCAGCCTACTATGAATTACTGATATGCCAAGAGTCTCCTCGTTTCCTTTCACACGCGCGCCGCGATCAGGTCGCCCATCTCGACGGTGCCCACCTGTGTGCAGCCCTCGGACATGATGTCTCCGGTGCGATAGCCCTCTTTCAGCACCTGTTTCACCGCCGCCTCGACCGCGTCCGCCGCCTCGTCGAGGTCCAGCGAGTAGCGCAGCATCATCGCCGCGGACAGGATCGTCGCGATCGGGTTCGCAATGCCCTTTCCCGCGATATCCGGCGCCGAACCGTGACTCGGCTCGTAGAGACCAAACTTTGTCTCGTTGAGCGACGCGGACGAAAGCATTCCGATCGAACCGGTCACCATGCTCGCCTCGTCGGAGAGAATATCGCCGAACATATTCTCCGTCAGGATCACGTCGAATTGTTTCGGATCCTTCACAAGCTGCATCGCACAGTTATCCACGAGCATATGGGACAGCTCGACGTCCGGGTAATCCTTCGCGACCTCCTCGACAACTGCTCTCCACAGACGCGAGGAATCCAGCACGTTCGCCTTGTCGACGCTGCAGACCTTTCTGCGGCGCTTGCGCGCGATGTCAAACCCTTTGACCGCGATCCGGCGGATCTCATTCTCATTGTATACCAGCGTGTCCTTCGCCCTGCGCACGCCGTTCTCCTCCACGGTCTCGCGCGCCCCGAAATACAGCCCTCCGGTCAGCTCGCGCATGATCATCATGTCGAAACCATCGCCGATGATCTCGTCGCGCAGCGGGCATGCCGCCCTAAGCTCATCGTATAAATACGCCGGGCGCAGGTTCGCGAACAGGTTCAGGGACTTGCGGATCTTCAGAAGTCCCGCCTCCGGGCGGAGCTGCGGATCCAGCCGATACCACGGAGAAGTCTTCGCGTCCCCGCCGATGGAGCCCATCAGCACCGCCTCGCTCGCCTTCGCCTCCGCGATCGTCTCGTCCGTCAGCGGCACCCCATGCACGTCGATCGACGCACCGCCCATCAGGAGCTTTTTATATTCCAGTTCAAACCCGTATTTCGCGGCGGCTGCGTCCAGCACCTTGCACGCCTCCGCGACGATCTCCGGACCGATCCCGTCTCCCGGGATCAACGCAATCCTGTGTTTCATCGTCCTGCTCATCCTTTCCAATTTTCAGATCTCCAAAAAAGCCTTAACCAATATAATAATGTATTTCCTTTTTTATTTCAACTGTTTAATGATACAAATTCACGCAAAAATTGCCTCGGAATCGTTCAAATCGACCAAGCGGATGCTGAAAACGCGCCCTTCAAAGGATAACATAAGAGCTGACGAAAAGATACGGAATCCCTTCGCCAGCTCTTTTTTCGTGTTTCACTTACCTGTTTTCTGCAGCCTTACCCCCCCCTTTCCTGTGTCACAGCATCGTATCGTCCCTGAGCACCTCCGCCAGGCGGATCTTACGCACATTCCGCCACGCCAGCGCATACGCCAGCGCAACAGAACCCACGATTGCCAACAGAAACAGCAGGATCGGAACCAGCGGAGCCTCCGCCAGGAATTCGCTCATATCCATATAGCTTGCGCGCAGCATGATTCCGGTTGCCAGAATGACGATCGGAAAGCTGAACAGCACCGGTCGTCCGGCGACCACCAGAGCCTCTGTGCAAAACATGTTCCGAAATTGCCCCGGCGTCATGCCGATCGACAGATAGCGGGCAAACTCCCGCCTTCTCTGGCGCACAAAGCCGAAGGTATTGGAAAACACGTTGCCGACGCCGATGATCGCGAACAGGACACAGAAACTGCCCAGGAACGCTTTCATTCCCTGCATCATACGTTTGTTTGACTCGTATTCCTGAATACGGTTTTCCTGCTCGATGGAAATGGCTCCGCCAATCAGCCGACCGATCTTCTCCTGCAGCGCATCCAGCTCTTCTAAAGTCACATTTTCCCTGCACTTGATACAGATAAAGCTGTCCTCTTCCGCGCCTTCGATCTGTCCTTTGATTTCCTTCCAGAGCGACAGCGGAATAAAATGCACCAGTTCGTAATAGTCAAGCTTTGCATACTCTTCCCGCAGGGGCGGCACTTCTTCTCCCTGAATCCAGGACAGGACCGGTACTTCCGCCGTCATTTCTTCCTTGCCGTTTCGCCGCAAGACAGTTACCGCGTGCCCGTCGGATTCCGAAAAGTCTTTTTCGCTGCCTGCATCCTTTTCGTCTGCATCGGACGCGTTTTCATGGTCCTCCGCTGTCCGCAGATAAGGCATAAAGACTGGGTGCCGGAAATCCGGATTCGTCACATCACGGATCTGATTCAGGACGATCGCCCCGTCAAGGCGCGGAGCAATGCCGATCTGCTGACAGTAGGCGGAAAAGCTGCTGTCATCCATTATGACGATCGGCGCGTTTACTAGCCAGCCGCCCTCGGTCTGGGTGACCTCACGCCCGGAGGCATGGGAAAACCCGCCCATAGCTTTCATCTCTTCGCTCAGCTCCTCTTCTTTGACGAGCCGTTTCGCGGCTGCCTTCTGATAGACAATGGCGCCCTCCACTCCGTCAAGCGCCTGAAGGTCCGCCGTCTTCTCAAAAGCGTCCGCGTCGGTATCCCTGAGCGTGACCATGATGTCCCACACGTCCTGGTAGCGCTCAAAATAGGTCTCCCTTGTGCTGATCTCGGAGAGGGTAAAAAAGCACTGCATAAGCGAGAAGGCAAGAAAGGAGAACAGGAACGACAGCGTCGACGTCCGCAGAACCTTCCTCTGTGCTTTCAGCGCGTTTCCGGCAAGCTCCCCTTCCGCCCCGAACAAAAGCGGGAGCAAACGGGCACGTTTCCTGCGGTTCAGATGAAATTCCCCGGCAGTCCGAATCGCGTCGAGCGGCGCGAGCCGACTCAGTTTCCTTGCGGGAATCCACGCGGAGATTCCTATGGTCGCGACCGTTGCCAGCAAGGTCAGCGCAAGAACCAGCGGATGATAGCCAAACACTGCCGCGTGCCGCCCCGGGACATCGTTTCCGAGCAGGACATTCGTCAGCTGCAGCACTCCCGCGCTGCCCGCGATCCCCAGCAGATCTCCGAACACGACCGGTACGGCGCAGAGAGCGGCAGCCTCCTGCAGAAGGCAGGCACGGATCTGCCCCGGCGTGGCGCCGATGCTGGAAAAGACGCCGAACTGATGAACTCTTGCGTTCATGGACACTGCAAACGCATTGTGTATGAGGACGATCAATGAGAAGGATGCAGCCAGCGTGATCAGCAGGAACAGCGGAAATATCAGCCGCGGAGCCGGGTCTTCCGGGCTGCGGATCAGATACATTGCGAGCAGTTCATAATTGTACGCCAGCCGTTCCGGCGCGATCCCAAGCTGTTCCGCGATACCAGCCGTCTCCTGAAAAACCGCCCTCTTGTCGCTGAAATAGAGCTCGACCGTCGGCTCCGTCCCTTTCGGATCGCCTTCTTTTACGACCACATTCTCAATGTGCGCGAAACCTCGGATCATCTCGAGCTCCTCCGGGGTTAATTCGCCGGTGATCCGGCTAAGCCACGCGCCCTGCTCAAGTTTAATCCGCTCTACTTCGTATTTCCAGAGATTGTAGAGGATCCCGCACAGCAAAGACAGGAGCAGCGCCGAGAGGAACGCCGCGATCCGTATGGCGAGACCGGAGGAACGGTTGTTTTTAATATAATCCGACGAGTAAGCCTTCCACATGCTCACAGCCTCCCTTCCGCTGTGGTGTGTCTGCCGTGCCCATCTGCCGCGGCACGCCTGTCGTACCCACCTGCCGCAATGTCAGAGTCTGTCCCCGGCTGCGCCGTGGTCGTTCTTTTCTGCTCGTCGCCGACGATGCGCCCGTCCTCAAGCACAAGGACGCGGTCCGCCTCCAGCGCGATCTGCTCATCGTGGGTGATCAGCAGGATCGTCTGGTTCAGGTTCCGATTGGAGAGTTTCAGCATGTCGATGACCTCCCGGGTATTCCGCTGATCCAGATTTCCGGTCGGCTCGTCCGCCAACAGCAGCGCGGGGCGATAGATCAGAGCGCGCGCGATCGCCGCTCTCTGCTGCTGACCGCCGGACAGCTGACTCGGCATGGCATCGAGCTTGTCCGCGATCCCGAGGGAGGCGACAAGTTTCTCGAAGTATCCCTGATCTGGCGCTTTCCTGTCCAGCGCAAGCGGCATGAGAATGTTCCTTCGCACAGTCAGGGTCGGAATCAGGTTGTAAAACTGGTAGACCAGCCCGACCTTCCTGCGCCGGAAGATCGCCGACTGCGTCCGGTTCAGCAGGGATAGGTCAATCCCGTCGACGGAAACCTTTCCCTCCGTCGGTTGATCCACCGTGCCCAGAATGTGCAGCAGCGTAGATTTCCCAGAGCCGGACACGCCGAGGACCGCCACGAATTCTCCCCTGTTCACAGACAGGTCGATCCCGTCGAGCGCCGTCACCTGGCTGGCGCCGGAACCATATATTTTTCGTACTTTCTCACATTTCAGTATTTCCATTTGCATCTGCTCCTTCCTATGTTTTCCGATTGGCTGGACCCTCCAAAATTACCTGCGGATATTGGTTCTGCCCGCACTATGCTGCTCCGATTTCCAGTATAACAGATCAAAATTACAACTTCGTGACTAGATGTGCGATTCAATGTTTTTCCATTATAGCAAATTGGAATTACAGCCTCGTGGCTAAAAATGCAGACAGTTCAATGTCTTTTCTCAATATAACAGGTAAAATTATGATTCCGTGATGGTCAGGAAGAAAGAGAATTGATGTCATTCCGGTACAAATGAATCTCGAAAAGCGCACCGCCGCCCTGCCGGTTCCGCGCCCGTATCGTTCCGTTCTGCCGCTCGATGATCTCCTTCGCCAGGGCAAGCCCGATTCCGATTCCGCCCTCCCCGGCGTCCTTTCCCCGGTAAAATCGCTCAAACAGATGCGGGAGATCCTCCCTTGCGAACCCCTCTCCCTCATCCCAGATCAGCAGTTCCGTATACAGCGGATTCTGCTCGTAAGAACAGTGAACGATTCCGCCGGGATCATGCTCCATGCAGTTTTTCAGCAGGTTCATGACCGCCTCCATCGTCCATTCCATGTCCACACGAACGCACATCTCCCCTCGCTCCTCGATCTCCGCGAACGTGCCGGAGCACGCAAACAGTTCCTGCAGATTGTCCGCGGCAAGGGACAGGAGCGTGAAGACATCAACCTCCTCCCGCTTGAGGGCAAGCGTTCCCGCGTCGAGCCGGGCTAGGGTCAGCAAAGCCTCCTCCAGATGCGCAAGCCGCGCGAGCTGCTTTTCCATCTGCTCCAGCCCGGCACTGTCATCGCCTTGCCGCAGCTTTTGGAAGGCAAGGGAGATCGCCGTGATCGGCGTTTTGATCTGATGCGCGATGTTGGACAGGTTCTCCGCGAATTCATTTCTTGTCTGTACCGCCTGTTCCTTCGTCTGATACAGGGACGTCACCGTCTTGTATATCCCGTCCTCCAGTCTGGAAAAATCATCCTCCCCGCTTATCGCAAGGATCCTCGCTTTTCCGCTGTCCGCCTGTTCCAGATAATGGATGAGCGCGCGGATCCGGCGGCGCTCCGCCCTGTTCCGATACAGAAACGTGACGGCAAAAAGAAGGACGCCCGCCAGAAAAGCAAGCACCCCAAAAAACAGGTTTTGCCGGTAGCTGTCTGCGGAAAAGTCAGCCGCACGGTACCCCAACGTAGGCAGCAGATTCCACGCCGCTCTCGCCGCCTTTCCATCTGTGGCGTCTCCTATTTCTTCTCTTGTGTCCTCTTCTATGTCCTCTCCTGCATCTTCTCTTGTATCCTCTCCTGCGTCGACCCATACCCTTGGTGCCAAACTTATTTCTTCGCTATATTCTTTCAACACGGCGGCGATGGTTTTCTGCGTCTCCGGCTCCCGCCGCGCGACCTCCGAGCAGACCGCGTTGAGCATTTCAAAAGAAAGCTCGCTGTCCCGGTGTGAAATGAGCAGAACCGCGATCGAAGACACAAGCAGGGCGACCGATAAGACTAATCCTGATAAAATCCACAAATTCTTCCGGCTGTTCATAAGCTGTCCTCCATGCGATAACCCACGCTCCGTACGGTTTTCAGGCAAGACGGCTGGGCGAGCTTGTCGCGCAAACGTTTCATTGTGACGGTAAGCGTATTGTCGTTTACATAGTTCCCTTTCACATCCCAGACCTGCGCGAGGATTCGCTCTCGGGTCACGGTTCTTCCCTTGTTTTGCATCAGGTACAAAAGCAGCTGGTACTCCGCCTCGCTCAGCATTATTTCCTGTGCATGGAGAAAGACAGTGTGACGGTTCTGATCGAGCAGGATTCCGTCGCAGGAAAGATATTGCTCTGCCATATTTCCGCTCCTGCGCAGCAGTGCCCGGATTCTGGAATACAGCACTTCCAGCTCAAACGGTTTAACCACATAATCGTCCGCGCCGTTTTGAAAGCCCGCGACCACATCCGGGCTGTCCCCGCGCACGGTGAGGAAAATGACGGGCAGCTCTTTCCATCTGCCGCGAATCCACCGGCACAGCGCGTCTCCCTGCCCGTCCGGCATGTTCCAGTCCAGCAGGACGCAGGACGGGACATGTCCCTCCAGCAGCCGTTTCGCCTGTGCGAGCGTCGCGCAGACCGTCACCGCAAAGTTTCTTTGCTCCAGATATTCCTTTACGGCAAACGCGATATTGCGATCATCTTCCACATAATACAGTTCAAGCATGGTCGGTTCCTGCCTTTCACATGATTTCGATGCAGCTAAAAATTCCCGATAAATTATATCATACGAGAGTGACAGTTTCGTGACAAATTGCGCTTATGGAAGTTTTTATTGACACACGTGTTTGCACGTATTATAATCATTCTAAAGAAAGGGGAAACTATGAAAACGCAGGAATTAATCAAACTGCTAAAGAAGAACAAGTGTCATATCGTAAGGAGTGGTAGTCGGCATGATATCTGGTATAGCGAAATCACTGGCAAACAATTCCCCGTCCCTCGACACAAAGCGGAGATTCCAATCGGAACACTCAAAAATATACGTAAAGATGCAGGGCTTGACCTTTAATCTTGCTCTATGATTTATTGGAGGAATGCAAATATGGCAAAATATGTTTATCCGGCTATTTTTACGCCAGAAGAAAACGGCGCGTTTTCCATCACTTTTCCGGATTTGGAGGGGTGTTATACTTGCGGAGATAATCTGGAAGACGGTCTTGAGATGGCGGAGGATGCGCTTGCTCTTACTTTATATGGATATGAAAAAGACAATCGTAGTATTCCTACTCCTTCAAAACGCGATGAACTGAAAGTTTCCGGGGAAGAATTTATTAATTACATTTCTTGTGATACAATGGTCTATCGAAAAAGGTTCAATAACAGAGCCGTTAAAAAAACTCTTACGATTCCTGAATGGATGAATGAAGAGGCGGTTGCATTAGGACTAAATTTTTCTCAGATTTTGCAGGACGCTTTGCTCCAAAAAATGCATATATAAAAATCTACGAAAACGGCAGGATATCCCATGTACCATGTGATTGTAAATCCGGCATCCCGTTCCGGAAAAGGTCTTAAGATCTGGCGGGAACAAGTCGAACCCGTACTGAAAAGAGAAAATCTTTCTTACGACGTCCATTTTTCCAAAGAAAAGAGCGACGTCACGCGGATCGCGGCAAAGCTTTGCCGACAGACTGACAAATCATCCTTACTCATTCTGGGCGGCGACGGCACCATGAATGAGGCTGTCCAGGCGCTCCCGGCGGACGGTTCGGTGACGCTTGGCTATATCCCCACCGGCTCCAGCAACGATCTGGCGAGAGATCTGGGCATCCCGCGGGATCCGGCGGCGGCTCTGGACGTAATTCTGCACAGCGGAAAAACACGCCCGATGGACCTCGGACTTCTCACCTGCGCGGAGACAGGAGAACGTCGTTTCTGCGTAAGCTGTGGATTGGGCTACGATGCGGCTGTCTGCGAGGAAGTGCAGCGCTCTCGTATCAAGACGGTCTTCAATCGGATCGGGCTTGGAAAGCTGAGTTATCTCGGCATTGCCTTAAAGCAGCTCTTCTCAACGAAGGCGATCTCCGGCAGACTGTCCTTGGACGAGGGCACGTCCGTTGATATCGGCACCATGCTGTTCGTCGCAGGCATGATTCATCGCTATGAGGGCGGCGGTTTCATGTTCTGCCCAAAGGCGGACGACTCCGACGGGCTGCTGGATCTGTGCGCCGTGGGCGATCTTTCGAAACTGCTCGTGCTGTTCGCTCTGCCGACCGCCTTTCACGGAAAACACTATCGTTTTCAGGGGATCACGCCCTATCGTGCCGCACAGTTTATCCTCGAGGCGGACGCTCCCCTCTGGGTACACACGGACGGCGAGGTAAGCTGCAGATCGCAGAGAATCACGGTATCCTGTCTGCGCCATGCCGTGCAGATCATCGCTCCCTGAAAATCGAGTAGGGCGGATTTTCCCTACTCGCTGCGCGATCCGCGTGCTGCGACAGCCGCAAATTTTCCTCTCGCGGGTCTGCGTATAAAAAAGAGACGTCAAAGCATCTGGCGTCTCTTTCTCCTTTAAGTCAATTTTGCTATCCGTATCACTCCTGCCCCGGTTTCTCAACCTCGGCGATTGCAGCCTTGCGCATCGGGATACGGCAGTTCTTGTTGCTGCCGAACTCGACAATGCAGTCCTCGTCCGTAATGTCGATCACGACGCCGTAGAATCCGCTCGTCGTCACGACCGTGTCGCCGACCTCCATCGCAGAGAGCAGCGCCTGCATTCTCTTCTGCTCCTTCTTCTGCGGACGGATCGCGAAGAAATACATTGCCGCGCCGATGATCACGATGTACATGATCATCAACAGCATTCCGCCGCCAGCACCGCCTGCCGCACCTGTCGCCGCAGCGCCTTCACTCATCAAGTTTAACATATTCATGTCCTCCTTTGGCATAGAGCCGCCGTTTTCTGTCCGTTCCGCGACCGCTCTGTATTTTTCCTGTTTTCTTCGGCTTACAGCCATCTTTTACCATAATACACAATTCATACATTTTTATCAAGCTGTTTTTCCGAAAAGTTTGTCCGCGCGCCGTCGAATCCGGCAAACACCGAAATTACCGCGCAAAACGGAACCATGCGAAGTCGAAATTGGAACCCGGCAGGAACACAAAACGCACCGTGCCTTTGCCGCAGAGTCTTTCAATCTGGAAAGTTTGCTCGTTCTTCCCTTTTATGAATTCCAGGATCTGCCGTTTCTCCTGTCCGTCGCTGACGAAATTCAGAATGATCGTGTTTTTCTCCAGCGGCGTGTTTCCGCAGACCGTGATCTCCCGCGCGCCCTCCGCGCCGAAATCCATCTGTGCAAATTCGATCGACACATTGTTGCCGATGCCTCGAATCTGATCCGGTTCCTTATGAAAACTATCCCCGTAGATCGCGTCGCACTCTGCCGCGTTTATCCTTTCAAATGTCAGGCTTTGCTTAAAGAAGAACCCTTTCAGGTGAATCTTCTTCTCCGTCACAAAGCTGATGCTCGTCACGCCCTTCAGTTTCCGGTTCAGGCGGTAGGTCTCCTCCTGGTATACGCTCCAGATGGACGGTTTCTGATAGATCACATCGCCAACCAGCTCCGCGCCCTCTTCGCCCGCCATGCCTTCATAGATCCGAATGCGGTACGGCTCATCGTTCAGCGCGAAGATCGGCAGGCAGATCTCGTCCGAACCGCGCGGTCCGAAATCAATTCCATGGTAGCCAAATACGCCGTTCGGATCCGACGGAGTCGCCACGCCGCGCTCGTTTCCGTTGCCGACGTCTCCCCGGCTGTAATCGTAAAGCCCGCCGGTGATAAAGCCGTAGGGATTCCAGTAGGTCTGTCCCAGCCCTTGCGTCTCAAATTCCAGCTGCGAGAAGATGCGCGGTTTGTCCGTGCCGCAGCGGGACATGCAGCGCAGGCGGAACGCCCCGTCGCCTTTTGCCGTCACATGCGCGGTCAGCCCGTCCGCCTGTACCTCTGCAATCGGGAGCGGAATACCCTTGTCGTCCACCACACACCAGATCACCTCACGGTCGCTTGCGTTCGACGGAAAAAGCTCTGCTTTCACTGTCACTTCGCGATGCTCCGCATTCAGCTGTCTGCTGCCGTCGCAGCTCAACAGAATCTTGCGCACCGGGATCTCTCTTGGCTGCTCTCCACACAGATCCTTGCGTCCGCTCACGTCCGCGAGGTATGCCAATGGACTGACGCCCTCCCTCATCGCGGCGTCCGTCACCGGAACTGTGAGCACGGCGTCCGAAAGTCCTTCGGACGAAACCCGGATTTGCAAGTCCCCAGGCGTCACGCCAGCCTTGAAGACCGCAAGCAGTTTCCCGCTGAAAAGACGGCGGCAGCCGCACTTATAGGATTCCGTATCGGTGCTGTCCCCGTTGTCTGTGCCCACGAGCGCTCCCGCGCCCTCTGCCGTCACTGTCACCCGGCTGTTGGCATTTTCTACAAGGTAGCCGTCCGCGTCCTCCATGGAGATCTCCAAAAACAGCAGGTCTTCCCCGTCGGCGGACAGACTCTCCTTTTCCGCTTTTAATACGATGCGAGCCGCATCTCCAAAGGAATGCCGCGTCTGCCGCGCCACCTCATTTCCGTCCTCATCGCGTGCCACGGCAAGCAGCTCACCCGGCGCATACGGGATCAGCCAATGCCCCGCAAGCTCCTGCCCATGCGCATGGTCGATCGCGCACACGCCCATGCTCTCGCCGTTGAAAAAGAGCTCCACAGACGGCGCGTTCGTGCACGCGCGCACGTCGATCTGCTGTCCGACGTTGAAATCCCAGTACGGGAACAGATGTACCATCGGCTTTGTGTGAGGATCGGTCCAGCTCGACTGATAAATATAGTAGGAATCCTTTGGGAATCCCGCCGTGTCGACCTGCCCGAAATAGGAATTCTTCGTATGATAGGGCGTCGGCTCGCCGATATAGTCAAAGCCGGTCCACAAAAACTGCCCGCAGGAATACGGGTGGTCACGCTCCGCGATGACGCATGCCTCCGGCGATTTCGCGCCCCAGCCCGTTGTGGAATTCCCGAGCGCCGAACACTGTTCGTCCTCATCCGCCAGCACGGACTCCTTGTACGGGAAATGGTAGATCCCGCGGCTTTGCACCACAGACGCCGTCTCGCTGCCGTAGATGATCCAGTCCGGGTGCGCCGCATGGTGCTCGTCGTAGCAGCGCTCCGCGTAATTGTAACCGATCAGTTTCAGCACATCCGCGCACTTCTGCGTATTCTCCCAGGGCATATAGTTCGAACCGATGGTGGGACGCGCATTGCCCTTCGGGTCGTGCCGCAGTACCTCGGCAAGCAGACGTTTCATGCACTCCAATCCGTGCGGACCGTCGTGTGTGTCGTAAATCTCATTTCCCATGCTCCACATGATGACGCAGGGGTGGTTGCGGTCGCGGCGCACCCAGCTCGCCACATCCTTCTGATACCAGTCCGGGAAAAAGCGCGCGTAATCGTAAGTGGTCTTCGGCATCTCCCACATATCGAACGCCTCGTCGACGATCAAAATGCCCATCTCGTCTGCAAGCTCCAAAAGCTCCGCGGCGGGCATATTGTGCGAGGTGCGCACCGCGTTCACGCCCATCTCCTTCAAAATGCGGAACTTTCTGCGCATCGCCTGCACATGAAACGCGCTGCCGAGGCAACCGAGGTCGTGGTGCTCACAGACGCCATTCAGTTTCACCTTGCGTCCGTTCAGGAGAAACCCTTCCTCCGGCGAAAATACGACCGTGCGGAACCCCACGTTCTGCTCCGCCACATCAAGCGTCTGTTCGCCCCGGTGGAGCGTGGTCCGCAGCCGATAGACATACGGGTGCTCCACATCCCAGCAGACCGGGTCCTCGACCTGAGCCAGAAAGCGGTGGCGGCAGCTGCCGTCCGCATGAGCGCATTCCCGCCGCACATTGAGGAGAGGAACCTGTCTGCCCTCCGCGAGCAGCATATAATCCAGCTCCGCGTGTCCGCCCTCGACTTCGGTCTCGATGTCGACCTCCCAGAACGTTCCCTCCGCCTTCTGTGCATGGAAATAGACGCCGTCCGCCGCCAGATGGCAGAACGGCACCTCCTTTAACCATACGTTTCGGAAGATCCCGGCGCCGGAATACCAGCGGCTGTTCGGATCCTGATAGTCCATCGACACCAGGATCTCATTCTCGCCCGCCCGCAAAAACGGCGTAAGCTCCACCTCAAACGCGGAATAGCCATATTTCCACTCGCCCGCCTGATTCCCGTTCACATAGATCCGGCTGTCCATGTAGACGCCGTCAAAGCGCAGGAAGACCAGCGTTTCTTCCTCCTTCGGCTCCCAGGACAGAATCCGGCGATACCAGCCCGTGCCGTCCGCGTATAGATGGTTCACGTCGTAGATCAGCCAGTCATGCGGAAGTCCCACCGGTTCAAAGGATTCTTTTTTGTTCTGTATCTCTGCAAGCCCTGTGTGCAGCGGCTGCAGACTGAATTCCCAGCCATCGTTAAACAGTCTCTTCATTTCACACTCCTCCTATCATAATATAGCGCGATTGAAAACTGCACTGCCGTGTTCAGACACACCGGTCCATCCTTTCCGAGCGGTTTGTATGGTCAATCTCTTATTTGTAAAAGGTCAATCTCTTTTGGTTTCTGCCTGTCCGCGCGTATACCGCTCGATTTTCTGCTTTTTGTACTGCTGGTAGCATCCCTGCTCGATCGCCGCGCGGATCTCCTCCATCATGTGATTGTAGAAATACAGATTGTGCAGGACGCAAAGACGCATGCCGAGCATCTCCTTCGCCTTGAGCAGATGGCGAATGTAGGCGCGGCTGTAGCTTTTGCAGGTCGGACAGCCGCAGCCCTCCTCGATCGGGCGCTCGTCCAGCTCGTACTTTGCGTTAAAAAGATTTAATTTGCCGTCGTTCGTGTAGACGTGCCCGTGTCTGCCGTTGCGGCTCGGGTACACGCAGTCGAAAAAGTCGACGCCCCGGTCCACCGCCTCAAGGATATTGACCGGCGTGCCCACGCCCATCAGATAGGTCGGCTTGTCCTCCGGCAGCTCCGGCACGACCACGTCCAGGATCCGATACATCTCCTCATGCGTCTCGCCGACCGCCAGACCGCCGATCGCGTAGCCGTCCAGATCCAACTCTGAGATCTGCCGCGCATGCTCGACGCGAATATCCTCGTAGATCGCGCCCTGATTGATCCCGAACAAAAGCTGCTGCGGATTGATCGTGTCCTCCAGGCTGTTCAGGCGGCGCATCTCGTCCTTACAACGGACCAGCCAGCGCGTCGTCCGGTCTACAGACTGCTGTACATAAGCGCGCTCCGCCACGCTCGACGGGCACTCGTCGAACGCCATCGCGATCGTCGAGGCGAGGTTCGACTGGATCTGCATGCTCTGCTCCGGTCCCATGAAGATCTTCCGCCCGTCGATGTGCGATTGGAAGTAGACACCTTCCTCCTTGATCCTGCGCAGGCTCGCGAGCGAAAACACCTGAAATCCGCCGGAATCCGTGAGGATCGGTCGATCCCAGTTCATAAAGCGGTGCAGCCCGCCCAGTTTCTTTACAATAGAATCGCCCGGGCGCACATGCAGGTGATAGGTGTTCGAGAGCTCCACCTGCGTCCCGATCTCCTTTAAGTCCGTCGTCGCCACGGCGCCCTTGATCGCCGCCACCGTTCCGACATTCATGAACAGCGGCGTCTGCACTGTACCGTGCACCGTCTGAAACTCCGCTCGTTTCGCCCTGCCGTCCTTCTTCAATATCCGATACATGCTGCCTCTCCTTTTTGCCTCGCCCACACAGATCCTGTGAATCTTTATGCCAGTCCTGTGATGCTCATGCAAATCCTGTGATCCTTGCATAAGTCCTATAATACTCATACAAATCCATAAGTTCTATAATACTCATACAAATCCTGTGATCCTTGCATAAGTCCTATAATACTTATTCAAATCCTGTAGTCCTTATACAGATCTTGTGTTTCTCATACAAAATCCCAGTAGAAAGATCAAAAAAACAAGCAATTTTGTTCTTTCATACAACTCTTTATTCGGAATATAAGTATAAATGGAAATTTTTAATCTTGCAAGCACTAAGATAAATGTCGTATAATGTCCGCGTAGGCAATGAGCCGTGCCAGACGGAGACAAAGTCAGATGCGGGAGCTTGCTCACGAGCATCTGTACTTTGGCGACGGATGATAGGGCGAACGCCCGTGATTGAGCCGTAGCAACGCGAAGGCGAAATCAAGCACGGCTCAAAGCCCGTACAACTTTGTCAGACGACAGACTTGTAGGGCGAATGCCCGTGATCGAGCCGGAGCAAAGCGGAGGCGAGATCGGCATGGCTCATAGAGCCGCGAACGCCCGTGATCGACACATTTGACACTTGGCGAGGTCATTTCGAGCCTAGGGTCAAAGCGCACCACAGTGGAAAAGCCGAAGGCTTTCGAGATCAGCACGGCTCAGAGCCGTACAGGCACTTGCCCTTTGCGGAACACAAAACGTCTGTTCACAGACGGTTTCACGAGACGACGGATTTGTAGGGCGAACGCCCTTGTTTATTTCTTTTATTTGCGATTTTACAAGGAGGCATCTACTTTGTCTACGAATACATCAGCAGTGCATTCCATCCACACACTCGGAATCGACATCGGCTCCACGACGGTCAAGGTCGCTGTATTAAGCCCTTCCCGGGAGCTCCTGTTCTCTGACTACAAGCGGCATTTCGCGAACATTCGCGAGACGCTCTCCGACCTGGTGAGCGAGGCGTCAAAGCTGCTCGGCGATCTGCAGGTCTCCCCTGTCATCACGGGCTCCGGCGGACTCGCGCTCGCGAACCACCTCGAGATCCCGTTTGTCCAGGAGGTGATCGCGGTCGCGTCCTCCCTGGAGCAGTACATACCGCAGACGGACGTGGCGATCGAGCTGGGCGGCGAGGACGCCAAGATCATTTATTTTGAGAACGGCAACGTCGAGCAGCGCATGAACGGCATCTGCGCGGGCGGCACCGGTTCCTTTATCGACCAGATGGCGTCCCTTCTGCAGACCGACGCGGCTGGGCTCAATGAGTACGCGAAGAACTATTCTTCCCTCTATTCCATTGCGGCGCGCTGCGGCGTGTTCGCAAAGTCCGACATCCAGCCGCTGATCAACGACGGCGCGACGAAGGAAGACCTCTCCGCCTCCATTTTCCAGGCGGTCGTGAACCAGACGATCAGCGGGCTCGCCTGCGGCAAACCGATCCGCGGGCATGTCACGTTCCTCGGCGGACCGCTCCACTTCCTCTCCGAGCTGCGCCAGGCGTTTATCCGCACGCTGAACCTCGACGACGAACACGCGATCGAGCCGGAGAATTCCCACCTGTTCGCCGCGATCGGCTCCGCGCTGAACGCTAAGCCGGAAGTGACGACGACGCTCGGCGCGCTGCAGGAAAAGCTCTCCGGTCCGATCCACATGGAGTTTGAGGTCGCGCGTATGGAACCGCTGTTCGCCTCCCAGGAAGATTACGACCACTTCATCGCGCGCCAGAGCTGCCACCGCGTGGCGACCGGAAACCTTGCCGAGTACAAGGGCAACTGCTACCTCGGCATCGACGCTGGCTCCACGACGACAAAGGCTGCGCTCGTCAGCGAGGACGGCAGGCTTTTGTATTCTTTCTACAGCAACAACAACGGCAATCCGCTGCGCACGACGATCACGGCAGTCCAGGACATCTACCGGCAGCTGCCGAAGGACGCGCGGATCGCCTGGTCCTGCTCGACGGGCTACGGCGAGGCGCTCATCAAGGCGGCGCTTTTGCTCGACGAGGGCGAGGTCGAGACAGTCTCGCATTATTATGCCGCCTCGTTCTTCGATCCGGAAGTCGACTGCATTCTCGACATCGGCGGTCAGGACATGAAATGCATCAAGATCAAAAACCACACAGTGGACAGCGTCCAGCTCAACGAGGCGTGTTCCTCGGGCTGCGGTTCCTTCATCGAGACGTTTGCGAAGTCCCTGAACTACTCCGTGCAGGATTTCGCGAAGGCGGCGCTTTTCGCAAAGCACCCGATCGATCTCGGCACGCGCTGCACCGTGTTCATGAATTCCAAGGTGAAACAGGCACAGAAGGAAGGCGCGGAGGTCTCCGACATCTCCGCCGGGCTTGCCTATTCTGTCATCAAAAACGCTCTTTATAAGGTGATCAAGGTGTCCGACGCCTCCGAGCTCGGACGCCACATCGTCGTGCAGGGCGGCACTTTCTACAACGATGGCGTCCTGCGGAGCTTTGAGCGCATCGCGGGCTGTGAGGCGATCCGCCCGGACATCGCCGGTATCATGGGCGCGTTTGGCGCGGCGCTGATCGCGCGGGAACGCTACAAGGAGGGCGCTCAGACGACGATGCTCTCCAGTGAGCGCATCGACGCGCTGCAGTACACAACGACCATGGCGAAGTGCAAAGGCTGCACAAACCAGTGCCGTCTGACGATCAACCGTTTCTCCGGCGGACGCCAGTACGTCAGCGGCAACCGCTGCGAGCGCGGCATCGGCAAGGAGCGCAACAAGGATCATGTGCCGAACCTGTTCGAGTTCAAGAACAAGCTGCTCTTCTCCTACGAACCGCTCCCGGAGGACGAGGCACAGCGCGGCATCGTCGGCATCCCGCGCGTCCTGAACATGTACGAGAACTATCCGTTCTGGTTCCGCTTCTTCACGGAGCTGAAGTACCGGGTGATCCTCTCGCCGCCGAGCACGCGCAA
>CANQYP010000038.1 GCA_947628045.1 uncultured Lachnospiraceae bacterium
ACTCGCTGATCCAGGCGCTGATCCGCTATCCCGGCGTCCGGTTCGTGCTGATCTCCCCGGAGGAGCTGCGCCTCCCGGACAACATCCGCGACGATGTGCTGCGGCGCAACCGGCAGGAATTCAAGGAGGTCGTCCGCCTCGAGGATGCGCTGCCCGAGCTCGATCTGCTGTACATGACCCGCGTGCAGCGGGAACGTTTCTTCAACGAAGAGGACTATGTCCGCATGAAGGATTTCTACATCTTAGATAAGGAAAAGCTGAAACTTGCCGGTCCCGACATGATGATCCTCCACCCGCTGCCGCGCGTGAACGAGATCTCAGTCGAGGTGGACGACGACCCGCGCGCCGCCTATTTCAAGCAGGCGCAGTACGGCGTGTACGTCCGCATGGCATTGATCCTCACGCTGCTCGGATTGGAGGGAACGATATGTTAAACGTAGGAAAACTGAACGAAGGCGTCGTGCTCGACCACATCGTCGCCGGCAAGAGCATGGAGCTCTACCGCTATCTGAAACTCGACAAGATGGACTGCTGCGTGGCAATCATCAAGAACGCGCACAGCAACAAGATGGGCAAGAAGGATATCATCAAGGTGGAGTGCAAGATCGACCAGATCGACCTCAACGTGCTGGGCTACATCGACCACAACATCACGGTCAACATCATTCAGGACGGCGAGATCGTCTCCAAGAAGGAGCTCTCGCTCCCGAAAAAGCTCATCAATATCATCCACTGCAAAAATCCGCGCTGCATCACTTCGATCGAGCAGGGCATCGACCACATCTTCTTCCTTGCCGACGAAGAGAAAGAGATCTACCGCTGTCAGTACTGTGAGGAAAAGTACGGCAGCAGAAAGAAGTAAATGTGACTTAGAAGGAGAGAATTTTATGCGAAAACGCGTTTCCAGACTACTCGCCCTCGGCTGTCTCTGTCTCGGACTGTGCTCTTCTGCCCTTGCGGCGGACGCACAGGAATCCCGCGATAGCGCTGTCCCCTCAATCCAGGAGCAAGCCGCGCAGGAGGCAATCCAGGAGGCGACCAACGAAGTCCGCCAGATCGGTCTCATGGAGTATGTCGAGACGACCTACGATGAGAGCAGCGGCATGATCACGAGCGAGGCGAACGCGATCATGCAGGACGACATCGGCTATATCTGGGTCGGCAGCTACGGAGGCTTGAGCCGCTACAACGGACGCGAGTTTGAGAACATGAGCAGCCTGCGCGAGAATGCGCCGCGCACCGGTATCCGCGTGCTTTTCCAGGATTCCCAAAAGCGTATCTGGATCGGGACGAACGACGCCGGTATCTATCTTTTTGAGAACGAGACCTTCTCCGCGATCACGAAGATTGCCGATTCGCCCTCCTCTCTCACGGAGGGCGCCGCCCCGTTTCCGCTCGACGCCGGAGCCCTGTCCGTGCGCAGCATCACCGAGGGAGCGGACGGCACGATCTACATCGGCACCACGAACGGCCTTTTCTTTGTCGATGACAAGATGGCGCTTGAACTGATCGACGACGAGGCGATCGACGGCGAGACGATCGAGAACCTGCTCTGCGACACAAACGGCGTGATCTGGGGCAGCACCGGCGCCGGGAGCATGTTCGTCGTCCTTGACGGCGAGGTCCGCGTGCTCTTCGACCGCGATCTCTCCGGGATCAACCTCGCGTACGGGCTCTACCAGGCGCAGGACGGCTCCATTTATATCGGTACGGACAGCAATTACCTGATGCGCCTGCGTCTCAAGCAGCGCACCGGCGGCGACGATTACACGCCGGAGAACACGACGATTGAATTCCTCACGATGGACAACCGCGAGACCGTGAACGACGTCTACCAGAACAGCGACGGCAAGCTCTGGATCTGCACGGACAACGGCATCGGCTATCTGGACGGGGACGACGTCTTCTACAAGATCAACGGAATGTCGAGCAACACGATCATGAGTCAGATGTGCGAGGACAGCGAGGGAAACCTCTGGTTCGCCTCCTCCCGCAAGGGCGTGATCAAGCTCACCAAGAATAAATTCTTACATATCGCCTACGAGGCGGACCTGATCGACCAGACGGTGAACGCCACCGCGATCTACGACGGCTGCCTCTACATCGCGACGGACAACGGTCTGACCGTCATGGATCGCGACGGCGTCCGCGTGGACAACGACCTGACCGAGCGGATGAAGGGCATCCGAATCCGCAGCCTGATGCGTGATTCCGTCGGGCGTCTGTGGATCTCCACCTACAAGGAATACGGGCTGGTCTGCTACGACGCAAAGACGGAGGAGGCGGTCTCCTACACCACGGCGGACGGCATGGCGCACGACCAGGTCCGCATGGCTTTTGAGCTGTCGAACGGCGACATTGCCGCCGCGACCAACGGCGGAGTCTCTGTCATCCGGGACGGGAAGGTGCTGCGCTCCTACACGGACGCGGACGGCGTCCAGAACAAGGTGATCCTCTGCATCGCGGAGGGCAAAAACCATCACATTTACGCCGGCAGTGACGGCAACGGCATCTATGAGATTGATCCCGAGACTGACGAGGTGACAAATATCTCTGTAAACGACGGGCTGCAGTCCGGCGTCATCCTGCGTATCGTTTGGGACGACAAGGTCGACGGTTTCTGGGTCAGCAACGGCTCGGAGGTCGCGCTGATGACGGACGAAGGCATCCAGCAGATCAAGAACATCGACGCGGGCGTCGGCAGCGTCTTCGACATCAAGCTCACCGAGGACAGCGTCTGGCTCATGAAGTCGTTCGGTCTGATCCAGATCTCGCGCGAGGACTACATTGCCGGAAACCCGAACTACAGCATCCTGACGCGCAGGGACGGTCTGACCAGCAGCATCACGGCAAACTCGTGGAACCACTTCGAGGACGGTATGCTCCTGATCTGCACCGGCAACGGCGTTTACTACATCGACATCAACAACATCCAGTACAACACGATCCCGCCGAAGGTAGCGGTCGGCAGCGTCGAGGCAGACGACACGATCTTCTACGGGAGCAAGCGCATCGATCTGCCCGCCGACACGCCGAGGATCACGCTCGCGCTCGACCTGCTGAGCTACGGCATTGAGGGCGGCACACTGGAATATTATCTGGAAGGCTTTGACGACGAGCCGATCGAGGTAAAGAACCTCTCCGCGAACCATGTGAACTACACGAACCTGCCCGGCGGCGATTATGTGTTCCACCTGAAAGGCTACAACGCGGACGGCACGCCGAGCGAGGAGGTCACGCTGCCGATCCACAAGGAGGCGCAATTCTTCGAGCACATTTCCCCGTATCTCTGGCTGCTGCTCGGACTGCTGATCCTCGCGCTCTTGGTCCTGCTCATCATTTTGATCCGGCAGGTGTTCATGCGGAAACGCATGGCGAAACAGCAGGAGGCATACCGGAAGATGACGGATCTGACCGTCGAGATCGTCGCGCAGACCATCGACGCGAAGGACAAATATACGGTCGGACATTCGCACCGCGTCGCCGCCTACGCGACGGAGATCGGGCGGCGCTACGGCCTGTCGAAGGGGGACCTGGATAAGCTCTCCTACGGCGCGCTGCTGCACGACATCGGCAAGATCGGCATCCCGGACCAGATCCTCACCAAGGACGGCAAGCTTACCGACGAGGAATACGCCTACATCAAGCGGCACCCGATGATTGGCGGCAATATTCTGAAGGGCTTTGAGGAACAGTCGCCGTGGATCCCGCAGGTGGCGCGCTATCACCACGAGCGCTACGACGGGAAAGGCTACTGCGAGGGACTTTCCGGTGAGAAGATCCCGCTCTTCGCGCGCATCGTCGCGGTCGCGGATTCCTACGACGCGATGCACTCCACGCGCACCTACCGCAAACCGCTGTCGACCGAAAAGATCTGCAGCGAGCTGGAGCACGGCAAGGGACTGCAGTTTGACGCGCGTTTCGCGCAGATCATGATCGAGATGATCCACGACGGGTTCGAGGCGGACGAGGAGCTGGAGGCTGCCGCGGCAGCCGAGCAGGAGACCTACGCGTCGTACCTCGCGAAAAACGCGGTCACGCGGAGCGTCGCGGAATCAAAGGAGGCGGCAGCGGCACAACAGGTGGCAGCAGCGGCTGATATCGTCACGGCACAGGAAACCGCAGCAGCGAAAGACCCTGCGGCGACACATGAAATGAAAAAGAATTGACCCTATGAAACAAAGAGGCGCAACCACTCATTTGATCTCGAGTGGTTGCGCCTCTTTTGTTTTCTGCTTATTTCCGTCTCTCATACTTTACGAAGGTGTACTCGAGATCGAAGTAGGTCTGCTCGTCGCTGTCGGCGGTGACGACCCACTCCTCCAGCTTATCAAGATTTGGGAAATAGGTGTCTGCCTGATAGACGTGGTCGATCTTCGTCACATGCGCCACGTCGCAGTACGGCAGGAACTGGCGGTAGATGCTGGCGCCGCCGATCACATAGACGTCCTCGGAATCGTATTTTTTCAGCTCTTCGAGCACCTCTTCCACCGTGTGGAGGATGATTGCATCCTTGACATGGTAATCCTTATTCTTCGTGAGCACGATGTTTGTGCGGTTCTTGAGCGGCAGCCCGTTCGGAAAGCTTTCCAGCGTCCTGCGCCCCATCACCACGACCTTCCCGCTCGTCGTCTCCCGGAAAAATTTCATATCCGCCGGAATGCTGACCAGCAGCTTGTTGTTGCAGCCGATCCCCCAGTTCTTATCTACCGCTACGATAATATTCATAATTCCTGTCCTCCCCCCCTTTTACACCGCCACCGGGATATTTTTGATCTGCGGACCGGTCACGTAGTTCTCGACGTGCAGGTCGTCCACGGTGAAGGCGTAGAAATCCGTCACGTCCGGAGTCAACCACACCTGCGGCGCTGGATAGGTCTCGCGCGTGATCAGCTCCTGCACAAGCGGCACATGACGGTCGTAAATATGCGCGTCCGCGATGACGTGCACGAGCTCGCCGACCTGCATCCCGCAGGACTGCGCCATCATATGCACGAGCAGAGCATACTGCGCCACATTCCAGTTGTTCGCGGTCAGGACGTCCTGCGAACGCTGGTTGAGGATCGCGTTGAGCGTCAGCTTTTCGCTGTCCTTCTCCTTCGTCACGTTGAACGTCATGCTGTACGCGCAGGGATAGAGATGCATCTCGTACAGGTCAGCGTGGACGTAGATGTTTGTCATGATCCGGCGGCTGTACGGGTTGTTCTTCAGGTCGTAGAGCACGCGGTCCACCTGATCCATCATGCCCTCGCGGTACTGGTGTTTCACCCCGAGCTGGTAGCCGTAAGCCTTGCCGATGCTGCCGCTCTCATCCGCCCAGCTGTCCCAGATATGGCTGCCGAGCTCATGCACGTTGTTCGACTTGCGCTGCCAGATCCACAGCAGCTCATCGAACGCGTTCTTCAGCCCCGTCCTGCGCAGCGTCAGCGCCGGAAACTCCTTTCGGAGGTCGTAGCGGTTCACGACGCCGAAACGCTTGATCGTGTAGGCGTACGACCCGTCCTCCCACTTCGGGCGCACCTTCTCGCCCTCCGTGCTCACGCCGTTCTCAAGGATGTCCTTGCACATGTCGATAAAAATGCGGTCTGCGTAGCTCATTGACTTTCCTCCTTATGAGTTTTAATCTGCGGTCGCAGCTGGTTTTCTTCTTTATCCGAGAATTATTTTCCTGCATCCGGACAGCGCTCAGTACGTCAGCCGGCTGATCGCCGTGTCCTCCGCGAATCCCGCCGCGTTGTACAGGAACAGCAGATCCGTATAATTGCCCTCCGCGATCAGGTCGCTGAGTTTCTGGTTGTAATAGCGAATGTCAAGCATATCGATCTCGTCGAACTCCGGGATCAGAAACGGCACAAAACAGTGCGCGTAGGAATCCTTGACGACGAGGATCCTCCGTCCGCTGCCCGCCCTCGTCCGAATCTTCGCCAGCGCGTAATTGCCGCCGAAGAAGATGTTGTATTTGCTCTTCGTGTCCAGCGCCGCGTAATCGTAGAGCCGGTACGCGGGCTCCGCGCCGTCCTTCTCCACCATGTAGAACGGGTCGTCCTTCGGCAGGTACAGCTCGATGGAATCCGCCTTCGTCCTGATGCCAAGTTTCGACTGCACCGTCCCCTCAAACTCCTCCGTCACGGTCTCGATCTCGAAATCATCCTTAGACGGCACTGTATAGCCCTGCTGCCTCGCCCATGCCTGGTACACGTAGAACGCCGCCAGCGTCTTCCAGTGATGGTCGGTGCGGTAATAGAGCTCCTCATCCGCGTGCTCCCGCAGGACGGCTCCCGCGTCAAACCATGTGCCCGTCGGCAGCGCCGAGGCGATCTGCTCCAGATAATCCTCCTCGTCATAGGGCGCGGCGTACGGAGGCAGCTTGTCCCGCAGGATATCCACCGCGTTCGGCACCACCAGGAAGGTCATGTGCGCCCTGCCGAACTGCTCCTCGTACTTCTGCGCGAACTGCTGCAGCACGCGGACGTTCAGCGCCGCCGTGTCCGAGGTGAACGTGCCGGTGTGCTTTTCGATCAGATAATCGTCGTCGGCAAAGTAGATGTCCTTGCTCTCACGTCTGCACAGCAGCCGCTCCACCGCCGTCTTCAGCCCGATCCAGCTATCCCGCAGGAAAAACTGATCCGTCAGGTACGTCTCGTAATCCGACTCAAACTGCCCGTTAAGCAACGTCTGTACACGAAACTCCGGCATCTGCGCCAGATCGCGGTTCTCCGACTCGGAGTGCTTTGTCTCCGGCTTTACGAGCGTCGCAACAGTGAAACCGAAAATCAGGATACCGAATAAAACTATGATGTTGATGGATTGTCGTTTTGTCATGATGGTCCTCTATTCATTTGCCGTGCCCCGCACTCGAGAAACCTTCGGTTTCTCTCGTTCGACGGGCATTCGCCCTATAAAGTCGGCATCCCGTGAAACTGTCTGCAAGCAGACATTTCCCGCTCTGCCAACTTTGCACGGCTCATTTAAAAGCGAAAATATAAAAATGGGTTGAACGTCGCGTCCACGAGCCACGCCACGGACAGCAGGAAGATCCCGGCGTAGAACACAAGCCGCAAAACGGTCTCCAGGTCTTCATGTCCGCGCAGCGCGGCGCAGATACGCTCCCCCGCTTTTTTCGGGAGCTGCGTGCTCCCCAGCACGAGCAGCGCCAGCAGCGCCGCGTTGTTGTACAGCAGATAGATGGTCTCGCGGTTCAGAATCCCCTGCCCGTATCCGCCGAACAGCGCGCGCAGGAACGCGAGACCCTGCCCGATGTCGTCATGCACGAACAGGTTCCAGCCCAGCATCACAAAGAAGAGACAGTAAATGTGCCGGAACACGCCGGGCAGCTTTTCCAGGTATTTTCCGAGGAAAAATTTTTCCACGAGCTGCAGGATCCCGTAGTAGACGCCCCAGATCACGAAATTCCAGTTTGCCCCGTGCCAGACGCCGGTCAGCAGCCAGACCACCAGAATGTTGCGGACATGCCGCCAAACGCCCGCGCGGTTGCCTCCGAGCGGAATATAGACATACTCCCGAAACCAGGTCCCGAGCGAGATATGCCATCTGCGCCAGAACTCCGTGATACTCTTCGAAATATACGGATAATTGAAATTCTCCAGAAAACGAAAGCCGAACATGTGCCCCAGACCGATCGCCATGTCCGAGTAGGCGGAAAAATCAAAATAGATCTGAAACGTGTACGCCGCCAGCCCCAGCCACGCGGTCAGCACCGGCGTCTCGGCGCAGGTCATCGCCCGGACCGTCTCCCAGAGCGCGCCCGCGTTGTTCGCGAGCAGCACCTTCTTGCCGAGTCCCAGCAGGAACCGGTGCACGCCCTGCGCGAACTCCTCCGCACTCTCGCGCCTGCCGCGCAGCTGCGCGTCGATCGTCTTGTACTGCACGATCGGTCCCGCGATCAGTTGCGGGAACATCGTCACATATGCACCGAACGAGATCAGGTTTTTCTGCACCTGCGCCTCGCCGCGATAGACGTCGATCGTGTACGACATTGTCTGAAATGTATAAAAGGAAATGCCGATCGGCAGCGCGAGTTTCAGCAGCGCAAAGCCCGTGCCCGCAACGCTGTTGACCGTGCCGATCACAAAATCCGCGTACTTGAAGAACCCCAGCAGAGACAGGCTGACCACCGACGACACGACAAGCGCCGCCTTCGCCCCCTTGGCACTGCCGCGCCGTCTCATGGCATCCACGACGATCCCGCCCGTGTAGGACACAAGAATCGTGCACAGCATCAGCGCAAGGTAGACCGGCTCACCCCACGCGTAGAACACGAGGCTGAACAGCAGAAGTACCAGATTGCGCAGACGGCGCGGGACAATATAGTAGACCGCCAGCACCGCCGGCAAAAACCGAAACAAAAACAACAGACTGCTGAAAACCATCCATCCAATCTCCCGAATCATATTTGCGAAAAGCACACTGCTGCATCGTCTATCCGCCGCCGTGCGCCAGCTGCCAGAATTCTGCATCAAACGTCTTTATTATATAATAGGACGCCCGGATAAGCAAATACATTTTTGCCCTCTGCCTTTCTTGACAAATATCCCAAAAAAATGTATTGTTCTTATTGTATGATCTTGAAGAAAGGAATTCTGTCATGGCTGATCGGATCGTCCCTTTTCGCGGCATCTCCGGAAGTACGCTAAAGCTTATCGCAATCGTTACCATGTTCATCGACCACACCGGCGCGACCGTGATCCGCGCGATCCAGCAGCATCCCGCCGTCGCGTCCGCCCCGGCGCTGCGCGCGCTCTGGCAGCAGATCTACAACATCTCCCGGGACATCGGGCGCATCGCTTTTCCCATCTTCTGTTTCCTGCTGGTCGAAGGGTTCCTGCACACAAAGGATGTGAAAAAATATGCCTGGCGGCTGTTCCTGTTCGCCCTGATCTCCGAGATCCCGTTCGACATCGCGCTGAAGAGAGGCTGGTATGATCCGGGCAAGCAGAACGTTTATTTCACGCTGTTCATCGGTCTGCTCGTGCTCATCGGCATCCGGTGGATCACCGCGAACGACACGCGCAACCTGTTTCTCTCCGTGATCCCGATCGCGATCGGCATGTACGTCGCACTGAAGATCGACACGGACTACAACTACAAAGGCGTCTTTCTGATCGCCATCCTCTATCTGATGCGCTACAGCCGCCTCTACCAATGCATCGGCGGTGCCGCCGCGACCGCGTGGGAAGTTCCGGCTCCCCTCGCCTACATTCCGGTCTACCTGTACAACGGCAAACGCGGATTGCGGCTGAAATATGTTTTCTACTGGTTCTATCCGGCGCACCTGCTGCTGCTCTACGCGCTCAAGACATATGTGATCCCGGCGCTGCCGCTGTAGTCAGACTGCGATGGCACACAGCGAAACAGACAACCAAAAAAAAGAATGGAGAACATACATATGAATAAGAAAGAAGTGCTTGAGATCCGGCGGCTGTTTCACCCGGACCGCTGTCCGCTCACCCGCATCTGCGGCTGTTACGTGGACGGCGAGAGAAACAAAAAGGCAAAGCAAAAAGAGGCGTTCCTCTCTCTTCCCGAGGAAGAGATGTTCAAATACTTCGATATTTTCAAAAAAACGCTCTCCGGCACGATCGGCAAGAACCTGCTCGACATGGAATTTCCGCTCGCGCAGGAGGCGGACGGCGGCACGCAGAAGTTTCTGATGAGGCTGCGCGCAAGCCGGCTGCAGGACGAGGAGCTCCTCGACGAATTCTACGACAAGGTGATCGAGACCCTCTCGTCGCCGGAGAATTACTACATCATCCTGATCCACGGCGCGTACGACATCCCGCGCAGGGGCACGGACAACCAGGAGCTCTTCGACGCCTCCGAGGACGTCTACGAGTTCGTGATGTGCGCGGTCTGCCCGGTCAGGCTGTCAAAACCCGGGCTCTCCTACAACGAAGAGACAAACAGCATCGCCGAGCGCGTCCGCGACTGGTTCGTGGAGTCGCCTGTGACCGGCTTTCTGTTCCCGGCGTTCTCCGACCGCAACACGGACATCCACAGCGCCCTCTACTACTCCCGCGACCCGGAAACGCGGAACGAGGAATTCGCCCGGCTGCTGCTCGGCTGCGAACTCCCGCTCACGGCGGCGTCCCAGCGCGACACCTTCAACACGCTCGTCGCGCAGACCCTGCACGAGGACTGCACCTATGAGACGGTCAAGACGATCCATGAGACGCTCAACGGACTCATCGAGGAGCGCAAGGACGATCCGGAGCCGCTCGCGCTCGACAAGGACGACGTGAGGCAGCTGCTGTCCGCAAGTGGCGTCCCGCGCGAGTCCCTGGAGCATTTTGACGAGGAGTTTGAGGACGCCGGCGGCGACAGCCAGACCGCCCTGTATGTCTCGAACGTCGCCCAGACGCGCAAATTTGAGATCCGCACGCCCAACATCGTCATTCAGGTCAAGCCGGAATGCGCCGACCTGATCGAGACCCGCGTCATCGACGGGCGTTCCTGTTTCGTGATCCCCGCCGACGACTCGGTGGAGGTCAACGGGATCCCGGTGCGTGCAGCGCGCGAGGATCTGTAATGTGTCTGACGGCAGTCCCGTTTTTGCCTTTACAACGCGCCGCACGCTTTCACGATCCAGTAACCGAGCCCGAGCAGCCAGCTCGTGAACACGCCGTAGAGAATGACCGGACCGGCGATCGTGAAGATCTTGCAGCCGATCCCGAAGACCTGCCCTTCCTTCTTGAACTCGATCGCGGGCGCCGCCACCGAGTTCGCGAATCCCGTGATCGGCACGAGCGTGCCCGCCCCGCCGAATTTCGCGAGTTTCTGATACAGATTGAGCCCGGTCAGCAGGACGCTCAGCAGAACGAGGAGCAGCGAACACCAGCTCCCCGCCGTCTCCCGATCAAGCCCGAGCCGGTCGCAGCAGTTGAGGATCAGCTGCCCGATCACGCAGAACGCCCCGCCGGTCACAAACGCCCTGCACATATTCAGAAACAGATTGTGCGTCGGCGTCACATGTTTCACATAATCCTGATATTCCTGTTGTTTTTCCTGTTTAGCCGCATCTTCCATGAGCGCATCTTCCTTTTCGTTCAAGTCGGATCTCCCGCGCCGTCTTTGCCGCACGCTGCGTCCGCTGTACTCCAGTATGCCTCATTTTGCGCAAAAAATACGCACGGGAGCGTTCCCGCGCGTTTTCATTCCATCTTTGTATTTTCCTGTTCCTCACAGCAGCCGTTCGCGGATCACCCGCAGAACGCCGTCCTCCTCGTAAGAAGGCGCGATATGTCCCGCGGCCTCCTTCAGCTCCCGGTGCGCGTTTTGCACCGCGTAATCCTCCCCGGCGCGGGCGAGCATTCCGATGTCGTTGCAGTTGTCCCCGAACGCCATCGTCTCCTCCGGCTTGATCCGCATCAGCTGCTGGATCTTCGCAAGCGCGCTCCCTTTGTCCACCAAGCGGTTCATGCAGTCGACCCAGACGTCTCCCGCCACCGCGATATTCAGCCTGTCCCCGAACCGCTCCCGGATCTGTGCCGCCACCTCGTCGATCGCGCCGCCGGTGTGGTACAGAGAAATCTTGTTCGTCCTGCCGCAAAGCGGCATCACGTCGTCCGTCACGCGAATGTCGTTGTGATAGCTGTCGCGCAGCAGGGAGAGGTACGCCGGATCCTCCGTCTCCACCCAGATCGCCTCCGGCGTGGAGAACATGATATGCCCGTTCTCCCAGCCGCGCAGGAACCCAACCAGCTCCCGCGCGAGCGCCTCGTCCATCAGGCTGCTGAACATCGTCCGCTCGCGGCACATCACGATCGAACCGTTCTCCGCGATAAAAATAATATCATCCGCGACCGGTGCGAACACATAGCGCATGCTCGCGTACTGGCGTCCGCTCGCCGCCGCAAAGATGATATCCTTTTTCTTCAGCTCCCGAATGACCTTGTACAGCTCCGGGTTCAGCCGGTCCGTGCCTGCCTCGAGCAGCGTCCCGTCAATGTCTGAAACCACCATCTTAATCATAGTCTGTCCTCTCAGCGCAATCCCGGCTTGTCCCCGCCGGACGAGCCGTCCTCCTGGCAAAGTTTTTCATACATGATCTCGTGAAACTGCCCTCCGCAGCGCTCCACCTCTCCGAGCACCCGGTCGATCCCCTGCCTCGTCCGGTGCCAGGTCTCCCTGCCGATCCCCTTCGTGACGACCGGGCAGACCAAGAACTCCGTGTCCGGAAATTGCTCCTGATAATACATCAGGCAGCGCCGCGCGTGAAACGCCTGGCAGCACAGGATCGCCCTGCGTACCTCCAGTCCGAGCTCCTCCGTCCTCCTGCGGGAATAGATCGCGTTCTCATAGGTATAGGTCGCCTGATCCTCCCGAAGGACCGCCGATTCCGGCACGCCGCAGCGCCGCAGGATCGCGCAGAGGTAATCGCACTCCGTCTCGTAAGCTCCGGCATTCTGCTGTTCCCCGGAGATCCCTGTCTCCGACCGCACGAACCGCCCGTCCAGAATGCTGTATTTCCCCGAAGGCATGACATACGGCGCATAGCCCGCATGGTACAATTCTGCGGCGCGCTCCGCCGCCTCCGGGTAGCCGCCGCCCGGCACGAAGATGATGTCGGAACGCCGCGGCTCGTCCTCTATAAATATGAACTCGGTAATGCAGTCATAAAATCGCACCGCGCCTTTTCCTTCCTGAAATACCATTTCAAAACCAACGTGCCTTATTTCCCGAAACCAACGCGTCTTATTTCCCGGCAAAGCCAGCAGCGGCAACAGGCAGGATGTCCCAGGGAAAGGTCTACAGCCGCGTCCAACCTGAGATCTCCTTACCCGCTGCAGCGTCCAGTTCTTATGAATTTCCGTTTTGCGGCAGCTTAAACGAACTCTTCAGCGACACGATGCGGTTGAACACGAGCGCGTCCGGGCGGGAATCCTTCGCGTCCACACAGAAGAATCCCTGGCGCACAAACTGAAAGCTGTCGTACGCCTTCGCCCCGGAAAGCGCCGGCTCGAGCATGCAGTCCCTGCGCACCGTCAGCGAATTCGGATTCAGGTTCAGGGAGCCGTCCTCGTTGTAGACGCCCTTCTCCTCGTCGATGATATTCTCGTACAGGCGCACCTCCGCGCGCACCGCGGTCTTTGCCGCCACCCAGTGGATCGTGCCCTTGACCTTGCGCCCGGCAAAGCCGCTGCCGCACTTGGTCTCCGGGTCATAGGTACAGTGGATCTCCGTCACCTTTCCGTCCGCGTCCTTCTCAAAACCGACGCATTTCACGAAATACGCGCCCATCAGACGCACCTCATTGCCCGGGAACAGACGGAAATATTTCTTCGGCGGATCCTCCATGAAATCCTCGCGGTCGATGTAGAGCTCCCGCCCGAACGGCACCTTGCGCATGCCGAGCTCCGGGTTCTCCAGGTTCATCTCGACGTCGAGATACTCGGTCTGGTCTTCCGGGTAATTGTCGATCACCAGTTTCACCGGATCGAGCACCGCCATCATGCGCGGGCGTTTCAATTTCAAGTCTTCGCGGATGCAGTACTCAAGCATCGCGTAGTCCACAGAGCTGTTGCTCTTGCTGATGCCGCAGAGCTCCACGAATTTCTGGATCGACTCCGGCGTGAAACCGCGGCGGCGCAGCGCAGCGATCGAGACCAGCCGCGGGTCGTCCCAGCCGTCCACGATGCCGTCCTCCACCAGTTTCTTGATATAGCGCTTGCCCGTCACGACATTCGTCAGATACAGTTTCGCGAACTCGATCTGTTTCGGCGGCAGCTCGTACTCCAGCTCGCGCACGACCCAATCGTACAGCGGGCGATGATCCTCAAACTCCAGCGTGCAGATCGAATGCGTGACGCCCTCGATCGCGTCCTCGATCGGATGCGCGAAATCATACATCGGATAGATGCACCATTTGTCCCCGGTATTGTGGTGGCTCATGTGCGCCACGCGGTAAATGACCGGGTCGCGCATGTTGATGTTCGGCGACGCCATGTCGATCTTCGCGCGCAGCACCTTGCTGCCGTCCTCGTAGACGCCGTTCTTCATATTCTCAAAGAGCTCCAGATTCTCCTCGACGCTGCGGTTCCGGTACGGGCTCTCCCTGCCCGGTTCGGTCAGCGTGCCGCGGTATTCCCGGATCTCGTCTGCGGAGAGGTCACAGACGAACGCCTTACCCTTCTTGATCAGCTTGACCGCCGCCTCATACATCTGGTCGAAATAATCGGACGCAAAGAACAGCCTGTCCTCCCAGTCGGCTCCGAGCCATTCCACATCCGCCTTGATCGACTCGACAAACTCGGTCTTCTCCTTCGTCGGATTCGTGTCGTCGAAACGCAGGTTAAACTTCCCGCCGTACTCCTTCGCCAGCCCGTAATTCAGAAGGATCGACTTCGCGTGCCCGATATGCAGATAGCCGTTCGGCTCCGGCGGGAAACGCGTGCATACCGTCTTGCAGTGTCCCTCCGCCAGATCCTTCTCGATGATCTGCTCGATAAAATTCTTTGAAACGACTTCCTTTTCGTTCTCTCTTTCTGTTTCCCTTTCCATTTCCATCGCTCTCCCAATATCATATTTTTCCATTGATATCCCATCATAACACAAGCCCGTCAAAAAGACAACCTGCCAGGGCAAGCGGTTTCTCTCATTTCTTCCTGTTCCCCAGTCGCGCGAACCAGTGAAACGTCGCCGGAAATCCCGCCCCCGCGAACACCACCATCAGGAAATAGCGAACCGCCGTTGAGACATGCTCCGGCAGCACCGCGCCGAGCGGCGCCTTAAGCCCCGCACGGATCGCCAGCAGCACAGCCGCTCCCAGCACGACCTTGAGGATCTGCGCCCACCAGACGGCAGCCACCTCAAAATGGACGTAACGGTCGTCCAGAACCTTCGCCAGAATTATTCCCAGGAAACATCCAGCCAGAAGATACGCGTTCTTCGTCGCCTCCGCGAGGTTCTGCGCATCGACGTCCGCCGGAAAATGATAAAGCGTCACAAACGCCAAATACGCGGCGCCAACCAGCACCGACAATGCAAGCAGCAGACGCAGCATGCGCTCTCCGCGCTCGTCTTCCCGTGCCACGCCGCGGAAACAAACGGCAAGCAGCAGGGCAAGCACAAACGACACTCCCACGTCCAGCGGCGTATGGCAGCCCAGATACATCCGCGAGAACGGCACGAGAACCATCAGCGCAGCCGCGATCACGCGAATCCATTTTCTTCTCGCATACAGCCAGTCTCGGACACCGCTTTTTTGGATTCCTGCAGCGTCGGACCTGCCACTGTCTCCTTCCGGTCCGTTCTTCCCGGCAGTTATCCCACGGCCAGCCTCTTTAGACGCGCACAAAAACCATACGCAGACCATCATCCCCACGATACTCTGCGTGTGCCCGGACGGAAACGAGTAGCCTCCCGCGCCCGCCCGCGCGCTCTCCACGACCTGAAACGCCGGGTCCAGCACCCAGGGTCTGGGGATCCGAAACCAGATCTTCATAAACTGGTTGCACGCCGTCCCCAGAAGTCCGACCAACAGAATATAATACCCGCCCCGTTTGCTGACGCACCAGAACACGACCACGGCAAACGCCAGAAAAAAAAGCTCCGATCCAAAATACGTGACCCCAGACATAAACTGAGTCAGCACCGGCGTCCGGAGCCCTTCAAGAAAACGTAAAAAATCCATGCTGCATTCCTTTCGCGGCGGCAGAGACTGCCGCCCTGCTTTTTAGTTGAATCCGACGATCTTCTGCGCAAGCTTGTACAGGAGCACAGAGATCTTCCGCCCGACCTTCCCCGGCAGGTTCATCACAATGCCGAACAATCCCCATCGGATCGTCCGGTGCAGCCTGCGGTCCTTCTCCTTCAGGTACGCCCAGATGTCCCTCTTCTTCTCCAGCGCCTCGTCCGTACCGGAAATGATCAGCATGATCGAGGTCACAGTCATGATGTTCTTCAGGTAGATCGTCATGTAACGTTTCAGCCGCGCGCTCTTGTCCGAGAAATCCTGCGCCGCCATCTCGTCGATCATGATCTTGTTGACGCGGATCTGCTGGTCGATCCGCCCGATCATGACAGACTCATTGACCGACTGGTCCTCGCGCCCGATGAAATAATGGTAGAGGTTGACATCCATGTAGTACAGACGCTTCACATACGGGAGCGGCTGAAAGGCAAAAATATTGTCCACGTAAAACGTGTGTTTCGGGAGCTCCATGCCGCACTCGCGCAGCACGTCCGTGCGGTAGATGATATTGTGCATCAGAATATACTGCGTGACGCGCATGTGGCGCATCGCGTCCCAGCCGAAGATCTCGTTGCGCGGGAACACGTTCTTGAACCGCATCAGTTTCTTGTGCAGCGCGCCGACCTTGTCGTAGACGAAATTGGCGAGCAGCATGTCCACGCCGCCCTCACCTTCCAGCTCCTTCAGGCGTTTCACGATCTGCGCCAGTCCCCTCGTGTTCACCCAGTCGTCGCTGTCCACGACCTTGTAATAGAGCCCAGCGGCGTTTCGCAGCCCCGTATTGACCGCCTCGCCGTGCCCGCCGTTCTCCTGGTGCACGACCCTGACCTGCTCCGGGTACTTTGCCGCGTACTCGTCCGCGATCTGCGGCGTCCGATCCTTCGTCGAACCGTCGTCCACGATCAGGATCTCCACGTCCTCCCCCGCCGGGAGAACAGACTGAATGCACTTCTCCATGTAGCTCTCGGAATTATAGCACGGGATCGCTACCGTCAAAATCTTCATTTCTCAACCCTCAATTTCCTTGTATTTTTGCTGCCCCAGCCGGATGCTGAGGTATTTCACATATGCCGCGAACGCCGCCGGGATCGGGTATTCGCGCTCCGTGCGCGCCGTCTCGATGAAGAGCACCGGCGCGTCCTCCGAGACAGGCGCGGCAGCGTCCGTCTCCTCCACAAGCGCCAGATATCCGGTCATGCGCCACTCGATATGGCTGAAAATATGTTTCGCGGAGGCGAGCGGCAGAATACGGATCGGCTGAAATCCGCAGCGTTTCACCGTCTCCAGCGCCTCGTCCTGCGTCAGGTGCCCGTCGTAATTGGGGAGCTCGTACAGCCCAGCCAACAGCCCTCGCTCCGGGCGCCGACGCACCGCCACGCGCGCGCTGTCCCGAATGACAAGAACCGTCCGTTCCTCCACCCTGCGGGACTTTTTCGCCGCCTTCACCGGGAGCTCCATCTGTCTGCCGGTCCGGTTCGCGTAGCACAGCCCGCGCAGCGGACAGCGGGCACAGTCCGGCACGCCATTCGGGAGGCAGACCGTCGCCCCGAGCTCCATCAGCGCCTGGTTGTAAGTCCCCGGACAGTCCTGCGGCATCACCGCCCGCAGCTCCTGCTCCACCTGCGCGCGCACCGACTGCCTGGCGATATCGTCCTCATTGCCGCAGACCCGGCTGACGACACGGAGCACATTCCCGTCCACCGCCGGAACCGCCTGTCCGTACGCGATCGAGGCGATCGCTCCCGCCGTGTAGCTCCCGATGCCCGGCAGCGCC
>CANQYP010000039.1 GCA_947628045.1 uncultured Lachnospiraceae bacterium
TCAACATTGCGCAGAGACAGTCCCTGCATCTGCTGCGCCCAGTCCCCAGCCGTCTCCATCGGCACCAGAGAGGGGAAACGCTCCGTCACACGGTGTCCCGCGGTCTTTGCGAACCGATATCCGTCCCCGGTCGACCCGGTCGAGGGATAGGACAATCCGCCGGTCGCCACGATCACCGCGTCGCACGGGATGCTCCGCCCCGACGCAAGCGCGAGCCCGGACACCGCGGATCCTTCATACCGAATCTCCCGCACTTCTTCGTTCAGGAAGACCTTCACGCCGCACTGCCGGAGCCTCCCGGCAAGCGCCGCGATCACATCCGAGGAGTGGTCCGAGACCGGAAACACGCGGTTGCCCCGCTCCGTCTTCGTCTTCAGCCCGCTCTCTTCAAAGAAACGGATCACCGCCTGGCTGTCCAGACCGTAGAACGCGCTGTAAAGGAACTTCCGGTTCGTACGGACCGCCCTCAGCAGCGTCTCCGTGTCGCAGTCGTTCGTCAGGTTGCAGCGCCCCTTGCCCGTGATGTAAAGTTTCTTGCCCAGCTTTTCATTTTTCTCGTACAGGCTGACCTCATGCCCGTTTTGCGCCGCCGACACGGCAGCCATCATGCCCGCCGCGCCGCCTCCGATCACCGCGACCCTACTCATGCTCTTCCTCTCCGCTCTTCAGTTCAAACCAGAACTCCACGCCGTCCTCACAGTTGCGCACGCCGTAGTCCTGATGGAACGACTCCATGATCGCCTTCACGATGGAAAGCCCTACGCCGCTGCCGCCGTATTCGCGCGTCCTCGCCTTGTCGACCTTATAGAATTTGTCCCAGATCAGCGCGAGATCCGCCTCCGGGATCTGCTCTCCCGTGTTGTGCACAGTGACGCGCACCACGCTGCCGCCGCCCGCCCGGCTCCCGTCAGACTGTGGCTCTTCCTCCGCGTGCCTTTCCGTCTCGTTCCCGACAGACTGTAACTCTGTATCCGCGCGCTTATCTGTCCCATTCCCGTCAGACTGTGCCCCTGCATCCGCGCGCTTGTCCGCCCGGACCGTGATCCTGCGCGCGCCGTCCACATGGTTCAGCGCATTGCTCAGGTAATTCGTCAGGACTTCCTCGACCTTGTACTCATCGCCCCAGACATACAGCGCATCCGGGATATCGCAGACAAGCTCCGCCTGTTTCTGCTGCGCCAGGATCGCCAGGGACTGCACCTTGTTGCGAATCAGCTCGCTCAAGTCAAAACGCACCAGGACGACCTGCTCATTGCCGAACTCCAGCTGGTTCAGCGTCAGGAGTTTCTGCACCAGACCGTTCATCTTCGCCGCCTCATCCATGATGACCTCGCAGTAAAAGGCACGGCTCTCCTCGTCGTCGTTCACGCACTCCTGCAAACCCTCCGCGTACCCCTGGATCAGGGCGATCGGCGTCTTCAGCTCATGCGACACATTCGACAGGAACTCCTTGCGCATGCCGTCGATCTCTTCTTTTTTCTGAATGTCCTTCTGCAGCTCGTTGTTCGCTGTCAAAAGCTGCGAGTAGGTCTTCTCAAGGTTCTCCGACATCCGGTTGAAGGACTCCCCGAGCTGCCCCACCTCGTCGCTCCCGCCGCTCGTATACTTGGCGCTGAAATCCAGCCCCGCCATGCGTTTGGACAGCTCGGTCAGCTCGCCGAGCGGACGCGTCACGCGCCTGGAGATGAACCAGACCAGAATGCTCGCGAGCGCCACGCCGAAGAGGCAGATGTACTTGATAAAATCGTTTGCGATCCGAACGCTGTCGCGGATGCTCTCCATGTTGATGCGCATGATAAAGTAGAATCCTTTGTCCAGCGTTCCCCACATCTCCATATAGTCGACCGCGACCTCCGGGTCGTACTTCTTCTGGATCGTGTACGAGTCGTTCTGCACAAGGATCGAGTCCGGGTCGACCGTGTCCAGCCCAATCCCGTAACCATTCAGCCGCCCAAGCATCAGTCTCAGGTAGTCCGACTGCGCGTAAGCCGTGTCCGTCCAGACCAGCATGTTGTAATCCTTGTCTGTCACAATGAACGAGATGCTGTTCGCGCTGCACAGATCCTCAAACTCCTGCACGCTCTCCCGTTTCATCCCTCCGCGGTCCGTGATGTTCGCATTGAGGCTGTCGTACGCCTCGATCAGCACGTCCCGCTTGCGCAGAGAATAGAAATCCTCCAGAAAAAACGTATTGATCAGGTAATTGGCAAGAAACAGCATGCCCGTCAATCCGATGAAGATCACGGTCAGCTGTCTCCGTATGGAACTCTTCATGCGTCATTCGCCTTCCACTTCAAACTTGTACCCCATGCCCCAGATCGTCTTGATATAATCCCCGTAGCCGCCGAGCTTGCTGCGCAGTTTCTTCACATGGGTATCGATCGTCCGCGCGTCCCCGAAATAATCATAATTCCAGACGCTGTTGAGGATCTTCTCCCGCGAGAGCGCGATGCCCTGATTCTCCATGAAGTAGGTCAGCAGTTCAAATTCCTTGTAGCTGAGCTCGACGCCCTTTCCGTCGATCTTCACCTCATGCGCGGCGCGGTTGACCTCGATCGCCCCGGCGCGCAGCACGTCGTCCGCCGAGAATCCGCTCGTCCTGCGCAGGATCGCCTCCACGCGCGCCACCAGGATCTTCGGGCTGAACGGCTTGGAGATGTACTCGTCCACGCCGAGCTCAAAGCCGAGCAGCTCGTCGTACTCCTCCGCCTTCGCCGTCAGCATGATGATCGGCGTCTGGGAATAGCGCCGGATCTCCCGGCATACCTGCCAGCCGTCCATCTTCGGCATCATCACATCGAGGATCACGAGCGCTATATCCTTGTTCTCGAAAAAGAGATCGATCGCCTGTTCGCCGTCCTCCGCCTCAATCACCTCAAAGTCCTTCTTTACCAGGAAATCGCGCACCAGCTTGCGCATCCTGCTCTCATCGTCGACTACCAGTATCTTTCGCCTGTCCATACCCCTCACTCCTTTGTCCGGCAGTATAGCACGTATTTATGTCCATTATGTGTACAAAACGCCCCATTCCGAGCATTCGGAATGCGGCGTACTGCAATGAAAAAACCGCGGAGCGATCAAACCCCTGTGGTGTTCGATCGTTCGCGGTCTGATGGACCAGACGGGAATCGAACCCGTGTCCGAAAGCCAATTCACTGTACTTCTACTATCGTAGTCAGTTTTTTGTCATTCCCTCCGGCAGACGGGAGCTGACACCCTCCTGCGTTTGGTAGCTTCATGATACGCCCGTATGTGCAAAGCTTGGCATACGTCGTTTCCCGCGTCGTCGATGCCCGTTTCCCGGGGCGCGGGTGCCTCGGGGCGGACAGCTGCCGTCAGGCAGCGATTGCTAAATTATCTTCAGCGTTTATATTTAGGTTTGTGATTTGACGCATCACCTGCGGATAGCTTCTCCAGCTTCATAACCCCCGTCGAAACCTTTACTGGCCCGTATCAATAGGAGACCACGGTGGTCCCTATCGGGCAATGATTGATGACATAGTACAGGTCGCTGTCCCCCAGTCGGACGCAGCCCGAGGAATACGCGCCGCGCGTGTTGCTGTCAATCCGGCAGTGAATGGCGAGTCCCCAGTCCTTCGCCGCGTTCCAGCTGAAATAGACCAAAGGCTTGCCGCGCGTCGTCGAATGCCGCAGCATATGGAACACGCCCGGAACGGTATGCCCGTCCTGTCCGATCACGCACTCCGCCACCAGCTTGCGTTTCCAGTGCCCCTGCGAGCCCTTGAATACATGGATGCTCGCCGTGTACTGGCTGATCCAAACCAGCCATTTCGTGGGGCTGTAATAGCCTTTCTGGTTGACAAACGCCTCCGCCTCCGCCTGTGAATAGTATTTGTAGGACTTGGTCAGGTAGAGGTTGCCGTATTTGAGGTCTTTTCTCTTCACCTGGATCCTCGTCCCATTCTCCAGGATCAGCGTCGTCTTCGCGCTGCCGGACAAGGACGTGGCGGCTCCCGCCGTCCCCTTCTTCACATGGACCGTCTTGCCCGTCTTTGTGTCCTTCCCCGTGATCTTCCGTTTCGTCACGACCGCCCAGTGCCGCCCGTGAACCCTCCCGAGCCGAATGCGCTTGCCCTCCACCTCGAGGAGATCCGAGTAAGCCGCCTTCACGGTCTTGCCCTTTTTCGCGTAGACGCTCTGCACCGCGAACTGGTATATCTCGCCGACCTTCAGCTGTTTCGCCTCGTAGCTGCACGAGGATGTCTTCGCGATCTCCGTATATGCGCCGGTCTCCGGATCATACTGGCACAGCAGATAGTAGCTCGCGTTCTTCGCCTTGTCCCAGGTGAGGAACGCGGAGCGGTTGCTGTTGTAAGCAAGCTGAAAATTTTTGACCTTTTCCGGTTTCGCCGCCGACGCCGTGCGCCCCGGCACCAGTGCAAGGAAGAGCACCAATGCGAACATGCCGCACAGCTGCGCGAGAGAAAAGCGTTTCATAGACTGCCCCCTGCTGCCTTCGTCTGTATTTCCGCTATCGCAATAGCACAATTTATCATAGCAGAAACGCCCTGTCCTGTCAAGCGGCGCGCCCGCGCGGGATTAGGCCAGGTTCCTGACCTTGAACTCCTTCTCCGCCTCGCGGCGCATATCCCTCTTCGCGATGTCCTGGCGTTTGTCGTAGAGCTTTTTGCCCTTGGCTAAGCCGATCTCTACCTTGGCAAGGCTTCCACGGAAGTAGACCTGCAGCGGCACAAGCGTGTAGCCCTTCTCCTTGATCCTGCCCGTCATCTTGTTGATCTCACCCCTGTGCAGGAGGAGCTTGCGCACGCGCAGCGGATCCTTGTTGAAGATGTTTCCCTTTTCGTAGGGGCTGATGTGCATGCCATAGATAAACATCTCGCCGTCTTCGATGCGGACAAACGCCTCCTTGATGCTGCACTTCCCCATCCGCAGGGATTTCACCTCCGTGCCGTGCAGGGCGATCCCCGCCTCATGCTTTTCTTCTATGAAGTAGTCATGGTACGCCTTCTTGTTGTTAGCGACCAGCTTCGTAGATCCGCCCATGCCGTCTCTCCCTTTCTGTGTGTCCGTAAGCCATGCCCGCCCGCGAAAAGCCCCGTTTCCCAAGGGCGGAAAAAAGGACCAACGCGACGCCTCGCATCAGTCCTCTGTCGTCAGAATCCCAGGTTCAATATGGCAGCCAGCACTATGAAGAGAACCGCCAGAATCTTGGTAATCTTCACGAGATTCCCTTCCATGGAACGGGACTTGTTCTTGCCCCAGTAGGTATCTCCCATGCCGCCGATCGTGCCAAGTCCTGCATCCTTTCCCTGCTGCGCCAGAACAAGCACCGTCAACGCAACACAAACCAATGCAAATACAATTGTCAAAAACGTCCTCACGGTAATTACACCTCCTATGTCAACGCATCTAGTCTATCACAGGAATCTTCAGAATGCAAGTACATTTTGAAACGGATTCTCATACAAGGCATGCAGCCCGAGCGAGTCCTCGATGCGCAGCAGCTGATTGTACTTCGCGACGCGCTCGCTCCTGCAGGGCGCGCCGGTCTTGATCTGCCCCGCTCCGACCGCCACCGCGAGGTCCGCGATCGTCGTGTCCTCCGTCTCGCCCGACCGGTGGGAGATCACCGTGCGGTAGCCGTTCTCCTGCGCCAGCTCAATCGCGGCAAGCGCCTCCGTCAGCGTCCCGATCTGGTTCAGCTTGATGAGGACCGCGTTCCCCGCGCCCAGCTCGATTCCCCTGCGCAGCCGCGCCTCATTCGTGACAAACAGATCGTCTCCCACCAGCTGGACGCGCCCGCCGAGCCTTCGCGTCAGCTCCAGCCAGCCGTCCCAGTCGTTCTCGTCCAGCCCGTCCTCGATCGAGACGATCGGGAAGGCGCCGCACAGCTCTTCCAGGTAGGCGATCATTTCCTCCGTGTTCCTGCTGACCTCATGTCCCTTCATACGGCTCTCGCCCGGGAAAAGGTATGCCTTTCTGGACGCGTCGTAGAGCTCGCTGGACGCGACGTCAAGCGCAAGCGCGATGTCCCGCTCCATCTGATAGCCCGCCCGGACGACCGCCTCGCAGATCAGCGCGAGCGCCGCCTGTGTGTCCGCGAGCTCCGGCGCAAATCCGCCCTCGTCTCCCACTCCGGTCGACAGCCCGCGCTCTCTGAGGATCCCGCGCAGCGTGTGGTAGATCTCCGCGCACATCTGCAGCCCGTGCGCAAAGCCGTCCGCGCCCACCGGCATGATCATAAATTCCTGAACGTCAACAGGATTGTCCGCATGGCAGCCGCCGTTTAGGATATTCATCATCGGCACCGGCATCCGGTGCGCGCACATTCCGCCCAGGTAGCGGTAAAGCGGCATCTGCAGAGACTTCGCGGCGACGGCTGCTGCTGCCATTGAGATCCCGAGGATCCCGTTTGCGCCCAGACGCCGTTTGTTGTCCGTACCATCCTCCCTGCAAAGGATCCGGTCGATCGCCGCCTGTTCGTAGACATTCTCGCCAATAACCGCGTCCGCAAGGATCGAGTTGACGAAATGGCACGCCTGCTCCACGCCCTTGCCCTGATAGCGCGTCTCCTTGTCCCTGAGCTCGACCGCCTCGTACTGACCGGTAGAGGCGCCGGAAGGAACTGCTGCCCTCCCGACGCTCCCGTCTTCAGTCATCATCTCTACCTCTATCGTGGGATTCCCTCTGGAATCCAGGATCTCTCTCGCATAGACATCTGTGATCGGCATATAATTACACATATTGCAACCTCCTGAAACTTCTTTTGCAATAGTATTTCCCGATCCGACGTCTTTCACTCCCGAATGAGAGCAACGCGCATTTCCTTTTTCAGCCAAAATCAGAACGTCTCGTTGTCGCCGCCCCCGAACGGGTAGAAGGAATCGTCGCTGCCCTGACCCGGAACCCCGAATCCGTCAAACCAGAAATCCTCCTCGGTCTGGAGCTCGTCTTCCTCCTGTCCCGCGTCATCCTCCGGGTCGTTCTCATCGGAGCTCTTCTCGTCCTGGGAGATGGCTGTCCCCTTCTGGAGCGTCACTTCCACCTCGCGGCTCTCGTAGGCGCCGTCGTTCGCCGTCTGCACCTCAATGGTCACGGTCTCGCCCACGGAATAGTAGCTGAGCTTGTCAACCAGGTCTTCCTTGTCCATGATCGACTCGCCTTCCAGTTTCGTGACGACATCGCCCTTGCGGATGCCCGCCGCCTCACCAGCGGAGTCCTTCGTCACCTCGTACACAAACGCGCCCGCCGGAATGTTGTACAGCTCCTTCGCGTCCTGGGACACGTCGACGACCGTGATGCCGAGGTAACCTCTCTCGCTCTCGGACTTCCTGTCACGCGTCTCCTTGTTCACCAGGTTCTTGAGCACCGGGATCGCGGTGTCGATCGGAATGGAATAGCCCATGCCCTCCGCCGTGTCGACGACTTCCTTCGCCAGGTTGATCCCGATCACCTGCCCCTGCGCGTTCAGCAGAGCGCCGCCGCTGTTGCCGTGGTTGACCGGAGCGTCCATCAGGATCATTTTCTGTGAGAAATTGTCGATGGTGACTTCGCGGTCCAGCGCGCTGATGATGCCGCAGGTAACGCTCTGTCCATATCCGAGCGCGTTGCCGATCGCGATCGCGGTCTCGCCGACCTTCAGGTCGGAAGAGCTGCCGAGCTGCGCGATCTTGAGCTGATCCCGAACCTCTTCCTTAATATCGGAAAGCTGCACTGCCACGACCGCAAGCTCATAATCCCTGTCCATGCCCTTGACCTTCGCCGGCACGACCAGATCCTCCGGATCCTCCGCCTCCGCGGTAAAGCTGACGGTGATCTCCGTCGCGTCCTTCACCACATGGCTGTTGGTCGCGATCAGCAGCTCCTCGTCATTCTGGGCGATGATGATACCAGAGGCGGAGCCCGTCATCTCATACGCCTGCGCCCCGTAGAAGTAGGTCTCGACCTCCTCCACGGACTTCTCCGTGATCGAGACGATGGATGGCATGCAGCTCTCCACAATGTCCGACACGTCCGTCGCTATGATCGCGGCGTCGCCGGACTGTACGCGGTCAATCTCCGCGAAGGTCTCCTTCTGTTTCTCCTCGGTCTCGGATTCGGTCTCCGCCGCCTCCGTCTGGGGCTCCTTCTCCGCGTCCTTCTCGTCCGAGTCGGCGATGTTCAGCGTCACGCCCTGTGTCTCATCCTCCTCGGCGAAAACGACGCTCGCCGTTCTCCACGCGTCGACTCCCGCGATCGCCCCGACCGTCAAAAGACCTGCCATCGCAAGCGCGACACGGCGTTTGCAGGAACCATCTTTTTTCTTTTCGTTTTTATCCTCGTAGTTCTTCATAGTGAATCCCCTTTCTTTTCGTTTCGTTGGATTCAATATAGATGAATTTTGTGTCAAATTTGTGAAAAACTGATGTGATTTCCGTGTTCAAAGAGGATTCCGCACAAAAAAAGGAACCCCGCCCGGGAGGCTCCGTTGCCGTCCTCCCGTCAGGGGTCCCTTCTGTGCATTTTTCAATATCAGCCCTTTGCTCTCCCGCGCCTAGCGCACGACAAGCAGCGACTCCCCGGTCATCTCCTTCGGCTGCTCCATGCCCATCAGCTCGATCAGCGTCGGCACGATGTCCGCAAGCCTGCCGCCTTCTCTCAGCCCGTACTTCTCGTCACAGTTCACGAGAATGAACGGCACCTGGTTCGTCGTGTGCGCCGTGAAGGGCTCGCCAGTCTCGTAGTCGATGAGCTGCTCCGCGTTGCCGTGGTCCGCGCAGATGAACATCTGCCCGTTCACCGACTTGACCGCATCGACAACCTTACCCACACACTCGTCGACCGCCTCGATCGCCTTGACCGCCGCCTCGAGGACGCCGGTGTGCCCTACCATGTCCGGGTTCGCGAAATTCGTGATGACCACATCGTATGTCCCGGACGTGACCGCTTTCACCACATTCTCACAGACCTCATAGACGCTCATCTCCGGTTTCAGGTCGTAGGTCGCAACCTTCGGGGAATTCACAAGGATGCGGTCCTCGCCCTCGTTCGGCGCCTCGACGCCGCCGTTGAAGAAGAATGTGACGTGCGCATACTTCTCGGTCTCGGCGATACGCGCCTGTCTCATGCCGTGCGCCGCCAGATACTCGCCGAAGGTGTTCGTGATCGACACCTTCTGGAACGCGATCGTCTTGTTCGGGATCGTCACGTCGTACTCGGTAAAGCAGACATAGACGACCTTCTTGCGCGGTCCGCGCTCAAAACCAGTGAAGTCGTCGCAGCAGAACGTGCGCGTGATCTCTCTTGCACGGTCCGGGCGGAAGTTGAAGAAGATGATCGAATCGTCGTCCTGAATCGTCGCGGTCGGCGCGCCGTTCTTCATCACCACGGTCGGAACCACAAACTCATCCGTGACGTCCTTCGCATAGGACTGCGCGACTGCCTCCACGCCGGAAGACGCCTGCTCGCCCTCGCCCAGAGTCAGCGCGCGGTACGCCTTCTCGACACGATCCCAGCGGTTGTCGCGGTCCATCGCATAATAGCGTCCCGACACCGTCGCGATCTCGCCGACGCCGATCTCCTGCATCTTATCGGTGAGCTCCTGTACATAGTCTTTGCCGGATGCCGGCGGCGTGTCACGCCCGTCCAGGAAACAGTGCACGTACACTTTCTTCAGTCCGAAACGTTTCGCCATCTCGAGCAGCGCGTACAGATGCGTGTTGTGGCTGTGCACGCCGCCGTCCGAGAGCAGCCCGTACATATGCAGGCTGGAATCCTTGTCCTTCGCGTTCTGCATCGCGCGTTTCAGCTCCGCGTTCTCGAAGAAATCGCCGTCCTCGATCTCCTTCGTGATGCGCGTCAGATCCTGATAGACGATGCGACCCGCGCCCATGTTCAGGTGTCCCACCTCGGAGTTGCCCATCTGCCCGTCCGGGAGTCCTACCGCCAGCCCGCTCGCGTTTCCGCGCACGAACGGACAGGTCGCCATCAGCTCGTCCATCACCGGTTTCTTCGCCAGTGCGATCGCGTTGCCCTCTTTCTTGTCGTTCAGTCCGTATCCGTCCAGAATCATTAATACCGTTGGTCTTTTGCTCATGTTCATTCTCCTCATTTCGTTTTTTCATGCTAAGCAATGAGCCATGACAGTCTCGAAAAAGCTACGCTTTTCCTCGACCGCGGGCATTCGCCCTATAAAGCTGTCGCCTGACAAAACCGTCTGCAAGCAGCCGTTTTGTCATCCGCCATCTTTGCACGGCTCATTGCTAAACACGAGTATATCACCACATTCTCCCATTTGCAACGAAAGAATGATGTGACCTAATTTGGAATGATCAGCACACTTCTCAATCACTTTCGCAATCAGTAAGACAAAAATGCCACGGGTTCAGTCCGGGATCGTCGGCACCGCGTCCGCAGGAATCGGACAGGTGTAGCCTTCCGCGGTGCGTTTCTCGAACTCGGCGCGTGCCTCCCGCAGGATCTCCGGCTGCTCGAACAGGTCGATCGCCCCTGCCGCGAGCACCTCGCCCGCGTGGAGCGCCGCCTTGTGCCCGATCTCCGTGCGGTCGCAGGAGACATTCTGCCAACTGTGTCCGGGGCAGCCGTTCGGCCAGGACGCCACATGGATCTGCGCGGTCGGCGTCAGCCAGCTCACATCGCCCACGTCCGTGGAACCCGCATCGAACGCCTCGCCCTGATAGAGCGGAGCGAGGAACTCGTTCATCGCGTGCCCGCACTGTCTGCGTTGTTGCTCCACCTCTTCCCGCAGCGCGCTGTCATTCTCCGCGGCTATACTTGGCGTCTTGTCGTTTCCCGGATAGGTCTTCGCGAGTGCGTCCGCAAAGGCATGCTCTTCCTGCGTGTAATGTGGAACGCCGAGCTCCCTGAAATTCTCATAGAGCACGCGCTCCAGCGCAAAATTGCTGACCGTATCCGCCACCCCGTCGATGAATTTCTTTTCAAACGTCGTGTCGGTCATCAGCGCCGCCCCCTGCGCGATCCGATCCACGCGCGCCTGCAGCTCGACCGCCTCGGCGACGTGGTTCGAGCGCACCATGTAGAGCACGCTCGCGCGCGGCTGCACCACGTTCGGGCTGCAGCCGCCCCCGTCCGTGATCGCATAGTGGATGCGCGCCTTATCGCTCATGTGCTCGCGCAGAAACTGCACGCCGATATTCATCAGCTCCACCGCATCCAGCGCGCTGCGCCCCAGCTCCGGCGCGCCCGCCGCATGCGAGGCAACGCCCTTGAATTTGTATTGCACCTGAATGCAGGAGTTGGACGAGCCGGTCGCCACCTCGTTCACGTCCTCCGGGTGCCAGGTCAGCGCCGCGTCCAACTCCTTCCACACGCCGTCGCGCGCCATAAACGCCTTCGCCGCGCCGCCCTCCTCGCCGGGGCAGCCGTACAGCACCACCGTCCCCGGACAGCCGCTCTGTTCCAGGTACGCTCTCACGCCAATCGCCGCCGCCAGCGCACCAGCACCCAGCAGATTGTGTCCGCAGCCGTGCCCGCAGCCGCCCGCGACGAGCTCCTCCCGCTGTGTGCTCCCCGCCTTCTGGGAAAGCCCGGAGAGCGCGTCGTACTCCGCCAGGATCCCGATCCGCGGACGTCCGCTCCCGTAACTCGCCGAAAAGGCGGTCGCGATGCCGCAGATTCCCTCTTTCACCCGAAAACCTTCCCCGCGCAGGACCTCACAGTACAGCGCGGCGGACTTCGTCTCCTGCAAAGAGAGCTCCGCGTACGCCCAGATCTGGTCTGCCACGTCAATCACTTTATCCGCCCGCGCCTCGATCGCCGCGAGCGCCGCCTGTTTCTCCTGTGTCATAATTCTCGTCCCCGCCTTCCGTTATCTTCTATCAATTCGTACCCATTGTTCCGCTATGTCTTCTTCCCCAAAGCAGCTCTGTCTTCTCTCTGTAATCTCTACTCTAAATCTCTGCTCTTAATCTCTGCCCTTAATCTCTGCTCTTAATCTCTATCCGACCTCTCCGTCATGGTCTATATCTCGATTTCAGTCTCGCTGCTCCCAGCCAAAAAAGCTGCCGCAAATATCCGCTGGGAATATTTTACGACAGCTTTCTCTTCTTGTCCATTTTTTTCTAGGATTCCTCAAAGCGAAGAACACGCGCCGCTCCAAACGTGCAGGACAAAATCCTGCAGCGTCTGCGGCTTGTCCTCCTACAGCACCTTTGCGAGGAAATCCTGCAGCCTCGGGTTCTGCGGGTGGTCGAAGACCTGCTCCGGCGTGCCCTCCTCCATCAGAAGACCGTCCGCCATGAAGAGAACGCGGTTGCCCACCTCGCGCGCAAAGCCCATCTCATGCGTCACGCAGACCATCGTCATGCCCTCCTGCGCGAGCTCCTTCATGACGTCGAGCACCTCTCCGACCATCTCCGGGTCGAGCGCGGACGTCGGCTCGTCAAACAGCATGACCTCCGGCTCCATCGCCAGCGCGCGCACGATCGCGACACGCTGTTTCTGCCCGCCGGAGAGCTGGATCGGATATGCCCCGGCGCGATCCTTCAAGCCCACGCGGTCGAGCAGGGCGAGCGCCTTCTCCTCCGCCTCATCTTTGCTCATGCCCTTGACCTTCATCGGCGCCAGTGTCATGTTGCCGAGGATCGTCATGTGCGGAAACAGGTTGAAATGCTGGAACACCATGCCCATCTTCTGCCGCAGCAGGTCGATGTTCAGATTGACCGTCTTCCCGTTCGCGTCCACATATTTTTTCTTCGTGATGTCGATGCCGTCGAAAACGATGGAACCGTCGGTCGGCTCCTCCAGCAGATTCAGGCTGCGCAGGAAGGTCGACTTGCCGGAACCGGACGGCCCGATCACCGCCATCACGTCGCCCTTGAAGATCTCGGTCGTGATCCCGTCGAGCGCCTTGATCGTGCCCATGTTGTAATGTTTCTTCAGGTCCGTTACCTTGATCAGACTATCTCTTGTCGCCACGGCTCATCCTCCTCTCGAAATACGCGATCAGCTTGGACGTCGGGAAACACAGGCAGAAATAGATCGCCGTCGCCACCAGCAGCGGCTCGATGATGATGAACGTCGCGCCCTTGACCGCGTTCACTGCCGACATGATATCCTGCACGCCGATCGTGTAGGTGATCGCAGATTCTTTGATAATGATGACAAACTCGTTCGCGATCGCGGGAAGAATGTTCTTCACCGCCTGCGGGAGAATGACGTAGCGCATGTTCTGCGCCTGGGAAAGTCCCAGGGAACGCGCCGCCTCCGTCTGCCCTCCGTCGATCGACTGGATCCCGGCGCGGATGATCTCGCACAGGTACGCGCCGGAGTTCAAGCCCAGCGCCACCACGCCCGGGAAAAACCGGTCGAAACGGATGAAACCGAATAGAATGACCGAGGGCAGCTTGATCAGGCTGAACACGCCGTAGTAAATGATAAATACCTGGACGATAACCGGCGTAGAACGCAGAATCTCGACGTACGCGGTCGCGAGGAAGTTCAGCGGGTTGAACCTGCCGACTGCCGCCAGAAAGCCGCGCTGTTTGCGGTGCCCGTTCTTATCCAGTCCCAGAAAACGCAGCGGGCAGAAATTCGACAGGCGCATCAGCGCAAGGAGCAGCGCGATGCAAAAGCCGATCACCACCGTGAAGACGGACAGAAGAACCGTCACCAGGATACCCTGCCAGAAAAGCTGCGCATAAGGCAGCAGCTTTGGGAAATTGCTCAGTTTGATAAATGAGTCCATGTAAGGCTCCTTTCATTTTCTATTATACGGCGCCTCTATGGGCAAAACCTCTCCGGGTGGACGCCCCTATCGGTCCTTCCTGGAAACGTTTTGTCCCTTGGCTGTTTCGTTATAGGAGAAGAGCTGCCGCATCAAATGAGAACATGCGGCAGCTCCTGCGTCTTTGCACGAAATGCTTATCACTGCCGTGAAATGATCCACGCGAAAGCACAGATCATCTCACAGCATGTGCGTAACTCTGAGAAATCACTCGGTAACAGCCTCGGTCTCAGCCTCTTCCGGCACCTCGCCCTCTTCGTTCAGAACGCCCTCGTACTTCTCGCCGGTCGCCAGCTCATTCGCCTCCGCGACGAACTGATCCATAGAGCCGTCCTCCTTCGCCAGCGCGATCGCCTCGTTGACCGCCATCAAAAGCTCTGCATTGTCCTTGCAGACGCCCACTGCGGAACCTGCCACATCGTACGGAACATCCAGAACGATCTCAAGATCCGGATAAACCTTCTGGTAGCTCTCCGCCACGGCGGTCTCAATGTAAGCCGCGTCCAGCTTGTCCGCCAGGAGCTCGGCGATGATGTCCGTCACCTTCACAAGCGTAACGATGTCGGCATCCGGGGTGTTCTCATGCGCCAGATCCATCTGGATGGAGCCGTTCTGCGCGCCGACGGAAATCTCCGGCTTGTTCGCGTCATCAAAGGAAGTGAAATCTCCGGCCTTGTCCTTTACCGTCACGAAGGACTGACCGCCCTCATAATAGATGTCCGAGAAATCCATCGCGTCCATACGCGCCGGATCCGGGGAAAGACCTGCCATGCCGAGATCCACGGACTTCGTCGTCAGCTCGCTGAGCACGCCGTCGAAATCGAGCGGGATCACCTCAAGCTCCAGTCCCATGTAATCCGCTATGTACTGCGCCAACGCCATGTCGAAACCTGCCAGAGACGGATTGCCGTCCTCGTCGATCGCGTAGAACTCATACGGAGCAAAGTCCGGGCTCGTCGCCACGGTCAGCTTGCCCGGCGTGACGGTCTGAACCTCAAGCGCGCCGCCCTCCGTCTCTTCCTCCGCGAACGCGGTCATCGACAGAGCCATGCAAGCAGCCATCGTGAGTGCCAGTAATTTCTTTTTCATAACAAACTCCTCCTTCTTGTGCCATGTCCTCCGTATTCGGGAACATGCATAAATATAAATTTGGTTCGCTATTTATACATTATACAGAATTTTGGAAATAATTCAAGTAGGAATGAAAAAATCGGCGCTGAAACTCGTTTTCGATAAACCTCTTCCGCCAGTCCCGCTCTTACAGCAGCAAGCTGCGCTCCCGAACGGAAATAATAAGATATTCCTCATTTGGTGTATCCTCTGTAACGTCGCCAAAAAACTCGATCACCGAACGGTCATAGTCATAGATCGGGTCAAACAGTATCTCTTTCACATATTTCGCCTTTATACAGATATAATCACTGTTTCCGTATCTTTCAAACAGCGCATCCATCGTATCCGACCTGTTGATCGAGCCGTTTACATACAGTATATCCGGTCGAGCCAGGACTGTCTTGTAGTCAAGCTCCGAGGCTCCAAGAATCGTGGAATGGGGAGGCACATCTGCCACCGAATCGCGCAGGTCCGTAATTAACTGACTGTAGGCGGTGTTCTCACGGTCAAACTCGCTTAGCTGCACCATTAGGCTTGCGATCCACAGCACCAACAGACAGACCGCGACCGGGGCGATCCTGTTCCTGTGCCTGTTCAGGAAATCCGCCAGAAAACCAAACAGACCAATCGTGATCAGTATGCTTGCCGGTGCAAAAAACCTGTAACTGAAGGGATCCATAGATGAATGGTACCGCACAAAGGTAAACACCAGATAATAGAAAATCCCTGCTCCTATAAATACAGCCCGGAAGTCCTTCGGTCTGTACCTGTACAGCAAATAGATGATAATTGCCAGAAACAGCACAGCGATCCATACCTGGACATGGCGCGATGCATTTGTCATCGCCTCCGGCACGGTGACGCCAAACGCATTATACAGCTCCTGTACAAGCGCGTTATAAAAATTATTGGTCAGGGCGGAGTATTCGTCCCACCATGCGCCTCTGTCCGTGCCGGAGATCGTCCCGGTTTTTTGGTAATTCATGAAGTAATATCCGGCGATAAACACGCCTGACAGCGCCGCGGAGCCCACGCAGCCGACCATCTTCGTCTTGAATGTCTGCCCTCTCTGTTTCCCCTTCAGCACATACATGCCCAAATAAAAGGCAGCCATGACTCCAATCAGGAGGAAAGAGAAGGTTCCGAAATATCTGCACAGAAACAGGTATATACTGCCAAGCCCTAAAAGTACGAACCAGCGCGGCTTTACTCTCTCATGTTCCACGATATGGTCCAGAACCAAGCAGAAGATCAAAAGCCCCAGAATGAAAGGATTCTCACTCCATGTATACTTATAGATCGTCAAAAACCCGACATTTAACAGGCAGAAACTATAGAACCATGCGTTCTTCCTGAAACGGATATACAGCAGCAGCAAAAATAGCCCGATAAGCAGGACAGACAGCAGCTTTGAGGCAAGGTACACATTCCTTCCGGTCAGGAATGCCATCGCCGCGATCAGTGCCGGATACCCGATCGGCCACGTGGCAAACCAGCCGCTGTACCCCGCCCTGCCTATGTTGTTAAAACCATATCCGCCAAGGATGGCGTCCGCCTCCTTGAGATAATTCGTTGAATCCGGGGATATATAAGTCCCCTTCATATAAGCATAGCAAAGCTCGTACAACGCAAGGTAGAGAAACACCAGCAGCAGAATGATCTCATTGTAGTGTTCCTGAACAAAAAAGAGTACTTTTTTCACAGGCGTGCCAGCCAGATCCATGTCCGATTTTTTTAATATGAGCCAGCCGCCCGCCAGGACAAACAGGATGAGAAATCCATAAAACACCTCCCCATAGCGCATTGGTGCTATAGCTGTATACGCAATGTCCGCAACGATGCTCGTTTCACTCGGGAAATCACACATGGGGTTTTGCCCTGCGACCGCAAACTCCTCTATGCAATAATCGTATTTATTGGTGTCGATCTGTATCTTAAGCGTGTACTCGTGGTCCCTCAACAGCTGGGCATCAACATCAAACTTGAGCTCGAGGACGGAAAAACCGTCCCCTTCCCCTGTGCTCCACATCGCAACGGAATTGCTGTCAAGCACCTCGTCCCCCTCGCAGATACTCGCCGTAAGATTGCCCTTGAAACCGGGATCTGTCGCCCGGTAAAATAACTGTATGCTGTTGACCTGCACGCTCTTGTGCATGCCCATCTGGTAGCTCTCTGTGTAAGACCTTTCGTCTACCGACTTTTCCGTCGATTCTGCGCTCTCTGTGATCCCGGCATTTTCAGCCTCATTCTCCTTGACACTGTACCCAAGCGGAATCAGGCTGCCGACCGCCAAAAGAATCACCGCAGCCAAAAGCACGCTCGCCAGAACCCTATGTCTCTTCCGCTCATCAAAATTTGTGATCCTGTCCATAAACCCTGTTTATGCCTCCCATCTATATACTCCTGTCCTCTTCCACCACAATGCCAGCCCATTCGTCCCGCTCCGCACAGACCGCATAACTCATCCTGAGCCCACTGGGCTTGTTGTCGTTCACCAGTATGCGCTCCCCATATGGCGCGCCATAGATGATATAGTCATAGCGGATCCCATGTTCTCCCAGGAACCGCTCCGTCTC
>CANQYP010000040.1 GCA_947628045.1 uncultured Lachnospiraceae bacterium
CCGAGAGCACATGCAGCGCACATGCAGCGCCTCCGCGAAATGACGGCTGCGGATATAGTTCTCCGCCGCCTGCATCCGCACGTCCTCCTCGGACCAGTTCTGGCTCTGCCCGGCGTTCCCGCCAAAGCCACCGAACCCACCGAACCCGCCAAATCCGCCAAAGTCACCGGCGCCTCCATACCCGCCGGCGCCGCCGTAACCCCTGGAGCTGCCCGGACCGTAGCCGCCGTAGCTGCCCCCGCCCTCGCGCTCCTGCATGATCTGCTGGTACGCCTGTTGGATCTCCTTGAATTTCTCCTCCGCCTGCGCCTTATTTGGATTGTTGATATTCGCGTCCGGGTGATATTTTCTGCTGAGCGCGCGGTATGCCTTCTTGATCTCTTCCTCCGACGCGTTCTCCGGCACACCCAGCACCGTATATGGATTTTTCATAATATTCCGTCTTCCTCTGCCGCCGCATCACTTCCGGCGGGTCTTCCACACTCTTTTCTTCCAAATCTTTTCTTCTAATCTTTTTCTCTGATCTTTTCCGTCCGCAGCCGGTTCCTTCCCCGCCCTTTCCCTGAACGAGCACCCTTTTATCCTTATCCTATGACTCCTTCGTCTGCTCCGAATCCTGATCCGACTCATTCTTCCTCTGCGCTTGCGCTCGCAGCGCCGCGTATTTGCACCAGACCCCGGAATACAGAATGTTGTGGATGATCTCCGCGTGCTCGATCACCGGCAGCCGTTCAAACGCCCGCGCCGCCTTCGCCATCATGTCGGTCAGAACCGCCTCGATCTCCTTCTCCCGACCGGTTCCCCAGATCACGCCGTCCTGCGCGAACAGATTGTAATTCCCGCGCTTTGCGTCCTTCTTCCGATCCTCAAGCGCGTCCATCAGATAGATGAACTTCCCGAGGTAAAAACCCATCGTCCGCAGATCCCGCGCCCACGCATCCTCTTTCCAAACGAAGATCTCCGCGAGAAACTTCCCTGTCAGCCCGGACACCGCATCGATGTCGTACACGCCGCCCTGCTCCGCCGCCCGGAGCGCCTGAATGTTCTCTTCCAGCGCCTTCGTCTGTCGCGGATAGGCATCCGCCAGACGCCGATACGCCGGGTGCAACCGCGCCGCCGCCGCGCGCCGCGCCAGACTGCGCTCATCTTCCCAGTCGTCCCGCAGTTTCTGCCACGAGAGCAGGACGCACATATCGGCGGCATAGTCGACCGCCGCGTTTCCTGCCATCAAATGCCTGTGCACCGGGTGCGGCACACACCGCCGCTGCTCCTGCTGCGTCTCCGGCTCATACAGCCCCGTCAGCAGCAGCGCAAGAAACGTCAAGTCATAGTTTAACATCATCTGGGCGGTACGTCCATACTTCAAATGCAAATTACGGCATAATCCGCAGTAAAAGCCGCGGTATGCCGTATACTCCTTCAGTTTGAGCTCCTGCTCGTTCACATAAATATATCCGAACATGTCTCCTGACTCTTCTTCCCGGATTCAACTCTTCTTCTCAAACCCACGTCCGCTGCTCAAGCCTGAACGATCCCGCGTTTCAGGCGCACAGCCTTCAGCTCTTCTTCTCAAACCCGCGTCCGCTGCTCAAGCCTGAACGATCCCGCGTTTCAGACGCACAGCCTTCAGCTCTTCTTCTCAAACTCATGCCTGCACTTCGGGCAGGTGATGCAGATCCTGCCCTTGCCGCGCGGGATGCGGATCTTCTGCCCGCAGGACGGACACTTGTAAATATGGAAATCCTTGCTCTGCTCGATGCGGTATTTCCGTTTCGTGAACCAGCCGCGCACCCTCTGCGTCGCCGCAAGATAGCGCCGGTTCTCCTCGCTGCGCTGCGCGTAATTCCGCGAGAACATGCGGAAATAGCAGATCCCCAAAACCGCCAGAGAAAGCAGATACAGGATCCTCCAGCGCGTAAAAATGTTCAGCACCAGGCAGACGACCACGACCCCCAGCATAAATTTGGAGAGCTGGTCCGCGCCGTATCGCCCCGCCATAAATTCCATAAAACGCCTCTTCATAAAGAATCGCCTCACCCAATCCAAAAATGACCGTAACCGTTCTGCAAGCCGGGGCATGGATCGCCAAGACCCCGGGAACATGTTTCAAATTTACTGCGAAAGCCTCCAAAAGTCAATGTCCGCGCCTACAAATTTATGGATTTTTTATAAGTTCAGCCATACATCAAATGGGAAGAGACAGACCAGACAAATTTATTTGTCAGGGTCTGGATATTCCTATTTGGTGGATGGGCGGACGCCCATCCAAGCCACAGACAAGAGCATCTAGGATGCGGGCGGCTGCTTGCAGACGCGTCTGTGGCATGTATGGCTTAATTTAATTATTCTGCAACCGGGAACCCGATCGTCACGCGGAACAGATCGCAGTCCGCCGTGATCTCGAACGTCCCGCCGTGCAGCTCGACCAGGCTCTGCGCGATCGAAAGCCCCAGTCCGCTGCCCTCCGTGCTCCGGCTCTTGTCGCCGCGCACGAAACGCCCGGCAAGCTCCTGCGCGTCGTCCACCGCCAGCAGCTCCTTCGACGTGTTCTGAAAGGACAGAACCGCCCTGCCGTCCTCCGCGCTCAACTCAATGTAGACGCGCGTTCCCTCCGCCGCGTACTTGTAGATATTCCCGAGCAGGTTCTCCAGGATACGCCAGAGCTGCCTGCCGTCCGCCATGATGCAGACCGGCTCCTTCGGGAGATCCCACACCAGCGTCAGAGAACGCTCCTCAAACCGGTCCTGAAACTCCCCGCACGCCTGCTGCAGCATGCTCTGCAGCTGCATCCGCACCATCTGCAGCTCGATGTTCCCGGAGCTGATCTTGCTCGCCTCCACCAGATCCTCAGTCAGCTGACGGAGCCTCTGGGACTTCTGATCGAGCACCTCGAGATAGCGCTGCACGCGCTCGCCCGGCAAGTTCTCCCGCTTGAGCAGGTCGACGTAGTTCACGATCGACGTGAGCGGCGTCTTGATATCGTGCGACACGTTCGTGATCAGCTCCGCCTTCAGGCGCTCATTGCGCACGATCGCGTCGACCGCCTTCTGCAGCCCGTCCCCCATCTCGTTGACCGCCTTCGCCATCTCGTAGGGCTCTCCCTGCAGCGCCGCCGTGTCGATCTTGTACGTGAGGTCTCCCTTTGAAATCTGATGGATCCCGTCATAGACGCTCTGCTTGCCCGCCATATCGCGCAGCAGGTAGAGCAGCACCGCCATATCCAGCACGAACACCATGAAAATTCCGACGCGCCCGAACAGGAGAAACGCAAAATTCAGGATAAAGAAAATAATATAGAAGAACAAAAGCTGCCCGGACGCCGCGCGCGCCGCCGTGACCTTCTTCCAGGTGCGCGCCAGCAGAACCAGCACGCTGTCCTTCCAGATCGTCCGCGCCCGGATCCGCCGCGCAAGGCTGAGCGCGCCGGTGAGTGCCGTCAGATATCCGAACATCACCACCGCCGGGGCAAGCCTATCCGGACCGTTCTGTCCGGCGGGAACGCGGAAAAACAGGAACACACAGAGCACCAGGAGCACCACCAGGACCCCTGCCGCCAGCTCGATCGGAATGCGGTCAAACCTCGTCAGACGGATCTCCTTCGTCTCACGCTCTCTCCCCGCCCCCAGCACGGACAGCACAAGACTTGCGGTGAGAAACAGCGCGCTGAGCACGATGCCCGCCAGGGAGACCGCTATGATATTTTCCCTGTGCGAAAAGACGTCGGCGTAGGTCCGCAGCTCGTCCCGCACCGGATAGTCGTCGTTCACCGCGAGATACACCTTCTCATTGGAGCCGACAAAGCGCTCCGCCATGAACCAATCCGACGCCTCGTCGTTCAGCAGGTTCTCCGGATTCGTCGTCATGATATTGAAACTCCGCTCTCCCTCGTACAAGCTGACAAAAGCCGTGTCCGCCTGTATCCTCTGAACCGCCGCCTCATAGCTGTCCGCCCCGGCGTTCGTGTACAACTCGCCGGTCGCCGTATTCTCCACGCAGTAGCGCAGATTGCTCGGAGCCTCCCGCGCCCAGTCCTCCTTCTGCACGGTCGTGTACTCGGCATAGCGCGCGTACAACTCCTCGCACACCTCGTCCAGGCGGATATACATATTCAGCACAAAATTCGCGGAATCCGAGTACCACCTGGAACATTCGGACAGGGAGATCCCCGTAAACGGCAGGATCGTCTCCAGCTCCGCCGACTGCTCGTCCAGCCGCTCCCCGGCGTCCCGTCCGTCCTCGCCCTGATGCTCCACGGCGTCCTCGATCGCCTTGTGCAGCCGCTCGCGGTCCCCGTTCTCGGCGAAATCCAGCAGGTCCCCGAGCCGGTAGGTCGTGTTCATATCCTGCACGGAGCTCGCGTCCACCCCGTAGGACTGAATGTCGATCCCCTTCTCGAGGTCCGTCACTCCGTCCTCCTCGAACAGGGCGTCGTTCTGCTGCCCGCGGATCTTGTTCGTGACGACCTGGTCCACCTGCCTGAAAAACAGGTCGGTCTCCTCATAGCTCCGCGACATCTCGCGCAGGCTGTAATTGCCCTCCGTCCAGAACCCGATGTTCAGCACGCACCAGGCAAGAACGCCGACGAGGATCACCTGGAGAACGATCAAGGCAAGCTTTATTCTTCTATTATAAATAAGATTCCTCATGTTCTCTCTTATCTTCATATGCTACCATCCAATCATTCATTACAGTGGATTGACAGCGATAGACAGGAACTCAAATGTTCTCCACCTTGTACCCGATCCCCCAGATCACCTTCAGATACCGAGGGTTCTTCGGATCGATCTCAATCTTCTCGCGGATGTGGCGGATATGTACCGTCACCGTATTGTCCGCGCCGTAGGCATCCTCCTGCCAGATCTGCTCGTAGATCTGGTCGATCGAGAATACCTTGCCCTTGTTCTGCACGAGGAAGAGCAGAATGTTGTACTCGATCCTCGTGAGTTTCACGCGCTCGCCGTCCACAGTGACCTCCTTGCGGTCGTCGTTGATCACAAGCCCGCCTGTGCTGTAGATCTTCTCGGACTCCGCCGCCTCCGACACTGACCCGAAACTCGTATAGCGCCGGATCTGTGACTTCACGCGCGCGATCAGCTCGAGCGGATTGAACGGTTTCGCGACATAGTCGTCCGCGCCGAGGTTCAGCCCGAGGATCTTGTCGGTATCCTGCGTCTTCGCGGAGAGGACGATGATCGGAATGCTGTTGTCCTCCCGGATCTTCATGATCGCATGGATCCCGTCCAACTTCGGCATCATCAGATCGAGGATCAGCAGATGCACCTTCTCGCGTTTCAGAATGTCCAGCGCCTGCTCCCCGTCGTACGCCTTGAGTACCTCAAACCCCTCCTGCACCAGATAGATCTCGATCGCGTCCACGATCTCCTTCTCATCATCACAAACCAAAATTCTGTACATATCCGCGCTCCCTCCAATTCCCGATACCACATTTCCCGCGCCGGGCGCTCCGCCCGACGCCGCAAAAACAGCTTCTGTACTGACCTTATCTCCCGTTCAGTATAACAGAAGCTGCTTAAATTCCTGCCAAGACATTATTAAGTTTTTCTTATTTTGCCTGAATCACGTGCATCATATTCGTCATCGCGCCCTTGCCCTTGACGATGTTGGTCGCCGGGTCGCCCGCCGTGAAGACGACGAGGTCGCCGCTCTCCACGTAACCCTCCCTGCGCACCACGTACATCGCGTGGGAAATGATGTGCTCCGTCGTGTCCTCCGTGTAGCCCTTGAGCGGGACGACGCCCCAGTAGATCTGCATCTTGCGCTGCGCCCAGTCGTTCGGCGTCACCGCGTAGACCGGGATTTTCGGGCGGAAATTCGACATCAGGCGCGCCGTCTGTCCCGACATCGTCGGGGTGACGATGCACTTCGCCTGTACGTTCGTCGCCGTGCGCACCGCAGCCACGCCGACCGCGCTCGACACATTCGCGTCCCCGCGCAGGGAGCGGTAGTCCGGCATCGTCTCGTAGTCCAGATAGCTCTCCGTGGACTCGGCGATCTGCACCATCATCTGCAGCGCCTCCACCGGATACCTGCCCATCGCCGTCTCGCCCGAGAGCATGATCGCGTCGGCGCCCTCGCGGATCGCGTTCGCGACGTCCGTCACCTCCGCCCGCGTCGGGCGCGGGTTGCGGATCATCGAGTCAAGCATCTGCGTCGCGATGATGACCGGCTTGTACTTGCGGTTACACTTCCGGACGATCATCTTCTGCACATGCGGCACCTCGTACGCCGGAATCTCCACGCCCATGTCGCCCCGGGCGACCATGATCCCGTCCGCCGCGTTGATGATGCGGTCGATGTTCTCAATGCCCTCGCTGTTCTCGATCTTCGCGATGACGTCGATGTGCTCCGCGTTGAAATCCTTCAGGATATTCTTGATCTCCCGGATCGCGTCGGCGTCCCGGACAAAGGATGCCGCGATGAAATCGATCCCCTGCTGAATGCCGAAAATAATGTCCTCCCGGTCCTTCTCGGTGATCGCCGGGAGATTGACCTTCACGTTCGGGACGTTGATGCCCTTGCGCTGTCCGAGCTCGCCGCCGTTCAAGACCGTGCAGACGATCTCCGTCCCCCGGATCTCCTTCACCTCAAGCCCGATCAGACCGTCGTCGATCAGGATCCGGTCGCCCGGTTTCACGTCCTGCGTAAGCTGCGGGTAGGTCTGGCTGACTCTTCGCTCGTCGCCCTCGATCGGCTCCGCGGTCAGGACAAACTCCGCGCCCTCGGTGAGCGTCACCTTGCCTCCGTTTGCGAGCAGCCCCGTGCGGATCTCCGGTCCTTTCGTGTCGAGCAGGATCGCGACCGGTTTCTTCAGCTCCTCGCGCACGCTCTTGAGCTGATCGAAACGCTCCTTCTGCTCCTCATGCGTCCCATGGGAAAAATTGAACCGCGCGACGTCCATTCCGCTGCGCACGAGCGCCTTCAGCACCTCGCGGTCGTCCGCGTTCGGTCCCATCGTACAGATGATCTTTGTCTTTTTCATGGGTTCCCTCCGAATTCTGTTTTCTGTATCCGATCTTCGGCAGTCTCACGGCAAATATCCGTTTCCGCCGAATCTCACCTGCTCTCTCCGTCCAGCTCGATCTGGTCGCCGGACATCCTCAGAATGTCGCGGATCTCCTGCAGTGGCATCTCCAGGTACGCGGACAGCTCCTCGGCTGTCACCTTGTGCTCCAGATCGCGCTCCAGGTTCTTCACCGCCTCATTCAGATGATTCACCCGGCTGACAAGATGCCCATCCGCCTCCTGTTTCTCGCGGCTGCTCGTGACGGCGCGCACCATCGCCTCATGGATCGTGTTCAGGATATGCGCGCTGCACGCCGCCGGGCTGTCAAACGAATCCAGCGAATCGAGCGCCTCCAGCAAGCCGAGGTTCCCCTCCTGGATCAGATCCTCGAGCAGGACCTCCTCGCTCCCGAGGTTCCCCGCCGCCTCACAGATCAGCGGAAGATAACTCTCGATCAGGCGCGTCCTCGCCGCCTCGTCCCCGCGCATCACGCGCGCAAGCAGCTCGTGCTCCTCCTCAAACGTCTCGCCCGCCAGCTCCAGCAGCCGGTGCAGGTAAGTGTCGAGACCGTCGGCGTCCGGCTCCTCCGGCACAGGCTCCTGACCGTCCGTCACAAGGATATTCTGTCCGCCCAGATATTCATAGATCAGTGAAAAATGCTCCTCCGTGAGCGGCATCCCCGCGAGGATCGCCCGCACCTCGTCCTTCGAGATCCGCCCGCCCCCGGCGTCCGCCGCCTGCCTGAGCTCGCTCAGCATTTCACGGAAAATGATCTTATTCTCCATACACTTGCTCCCATCTACGACGCCAGCGCCTCGACCGCCTTCGCGAGCGCCGCGTCCTCCGTCCCGTCCGAATCCGCAGTTTCCGGGGCATCCTCGACCACAATGTCCGGCGTGATCCCGTTTCCTTCGATGACCTGCCCTTTCGGCGTGAAATATTTCTGCGTCGTTATCTTGAGCGCCGACCCGTCGGACAGGGTATAGGTATCCTGCACGACGCCCTTGCCGTACGTCTGTGTGCCGATGATCGGTCCAAGCTCGTAGTCCTGCACCGCCCCGGCAAAGATCTCCGACGCGCTCGCCGTGTTGCCGTTCACCAGCACCGCGATCTCGCAGTCCACATACTGTTTTTCGTCGGAATAATACTCCTCGCGCTCCTCGTCCTTGTTCTCCGTGTACACGATCAGCCCCTCCGGAAGGATATCGTCGAGCATCGCCTTCACGGAATCAAAAAGCCCGCCGAGATTATCCCTCAGGTCGATGACAAGGCTCTCCATGCCCTGCCCCTTCAGCTCCTCGAGCGCGTCGCGGAACTGCCCGACCGCGTTGCTCGTAAAATCCGTGATCCGAATATATCCGATCTTGTGTTCCAGCATTTCAGATTCGACAAACGTGAGCTCCACCGTGCCGCACTCCAGCGCAAACTCCAGCTCCCCCGCGCCCTCGCGCGAGACCTTCATCGTAAAGCTGTCCTCCTGCGCCCTGATCAGATCCGTCACCGCGGACAGATCCTGCCCTTCCGTCGCGGTCCCGTTCACGGCGAGGATCACGTCCCCCTCCGCCAGTCCTGCCTCCGCTGCCGGGCTCCCGTCATACACCTCGATGATGCGGATCTCCTGCGTCTGCGCGTCCTCCTCGATCGAGATCCCGATCCCGAAGTACACGCCCCGCGAGGACTCCATCACCTCATCCAGCTCCGGCGGCGAATAGTAATCCGAATAGTCGTCGCCCAGACCGTAGGCGATTCCCCGGAAAAGATACTCGGACAGCAGATCGCTGTCCACCTCTCCCAGATAGTGCTGCCCGATCAGACTCTGCACCTCATCCAGCTTGGCAAGTGTGCGGTAGTCCGTCAGCACCTCCACGCCGAGCGCCTCCGTCTCCTCGCTCTCTTCCTCATATTGCTGCGTCTGCCGGGCGCGCTGCGCGCTCCTCCAGCCCAGAAAAAAAACACAGGCAAAAATCATCGCCATAAGAATACCGGCAAGGAATCCCAGACCGAATTCCTTGCTGATGTAATTCTCCCTCTCTTCCGGCTGCTCCGGCGATCCACCCATTCTATATGCCTCCTGCTCAGTACTCTGTGTTCTCCATATACTTCATATATTTTACGACCATAAGCGAGATCTTAAACGTGATCGCGTCCTCAAATACGCGCAGATCCAGCCCGGTCGACTTCTGCAGCTTATCCAGGCGGTAGACCAGCGTGTTCCTGTGAATGTAGAGCTGGCGCGACGTCTCGGAGACATTCAGGCTGTTCTCAAAGAACTTGTTGATCGTAGTCAGCGTCTCCTCGTCAAAATCGTCCGGCGACTTCCCGTCGAACACCTCGCGGATGAACATCTTGCAGAGCGGGATCGGGAGCTGATAGATCAGACGTCCGATGCCGAGCGAGCTGTAGGCGATCACCGAGCGCTCCGCGAAGAAGATCTTCCCGACATTGAGCGCCATGCGCGCCTCCTTGTAGGAACGCGACACCTCCTTGATCTCCCCGACGATCGTGCCGTAGGCGATCAGCGCCTCCGCCCTCTTCTCCTCGCTGAGCGATTCCAGGATCATCTCGGCTACCTTATCCATCTCGGCATAGCCCTCCTGCGGGGCGAGCTCCTTCACCACGATGATGCTCTTCTCATCGACCGCCGTGATAAAATCGCCCGACCGCGAGCCGAAGAGGGAGCGCACGTTCTCGAGCGAGCTGTTCTCCTTCTCGTCGTCTACCTCCAGGATAAACACGACGCGGCGCGCCTCCGTGTCAATGTGAAGTTTTTTCGCGCGGTTGTAAATATCCACCAGGAGCAGATTGTCCAAAAGCAGGTTCTTGATGAAGTTGTCCTTGTCAAAGCGCTCCTTGTACGCTACAAGAAGATTCTGAATCTGGAAAGCCGCCATGCGCCCAACCATATGGACGTCGTCGCTGCTGCCGTTCGCGAGCAGGACATACTCGAGCTGATGGTCGTCAAACACCTTGAAAAACTGACAGCCGGAAACCACCTGACTGTCCGCGGGCGAGTCGGCAAAGCTCAGCACAGAGCTGCGGAACTCCTCCGCCTCCGGGAACGTCGTCGCCAGTATGATCCCCTCCGTATCGAGCACGCATAAGTCCACCCTGCTGATCGTTTTTAACCCGTCCAATGTCGCCTGTAAAACCTGATTCGATATCACTTGTGCATCCTCCTTTACCTTCTCGGTCTGCTTTTTGCGACTTGTGTCTATTTTAATATATGTACAAAAGAAAATCAATCATTTTTGTGAAAGATGCACGAAAGTAATGAGTCGTGCCAGACGGAGACAAAAACAGTTGCGGGAGCTTGCTCACAGGCATCTGTTTTTGGACGACGGCTGATAGGGCGAATGCCCGTGACCGAGAAAAAACAAAGTTTTTCCGAGGTGCACGGCTCATTGCTGCCAAAGTGAATAAAATACAAACACAGGGGGCGAGCCCGCCCCCTGCTGATCTGTTTCTTTTTATAATTGTCCCGGACAGCGCCCGGCTTTTGCCCCCTGCTTATACCTCGAAGAGCAGATCCCCGTAGGACGGCATCGGCCACATATCCTTGTCGACGATCATCTCGAGCTTGTCGACCGGATCGCGCAGCTCAGCCATCGCCGCCATCACAACGTCGTGGAAGAATACCGCGCGGTCGCGTCCTTCCTCCATGCCTGCCGCCTGGTCCACCACGTCGACCAGTTTCGCGAGCGCCACCTTCGTGTCGGCGAGCAGGGCGCTCGTCTCGTTGAGCAGTTCCACCTGCACGGAAGTCTCCGCTCCCGCCGCGCTCACGGCGTTCACCGTGTCCGCAAGACTCTTCGTGTACTTGATGACTGCCGGAATGATCTGCTTGCTCGCGATGTCGATCATCGAGCGCGCCTCGATGTTGATGACCTTCGCGTAGTTCTCATACTTGATCTCCACACGGGACTCCAGCTCCGCCTTCGTGAACACGCCGAACTTCTCGAACAGCGCAATCGCCTTGTCGGTCACGAGCGTCGGGATCGCGTCGACCATCGACTTGATGTTCGGGAGTCCTCTGCGCTCAGCCTCAGCCACCCACTCGTCGGAATAGCCGTTGCCGTTGAAGACGATCCTCTGGTGGTCGCGCGCATAACTCTTGATGATATCGTGCAGCGCGTCCTCGAAATTGTCCGCCTTCTCGAGCACGTCGCACGCCTCGCAGAACGCCTCCGCAACGATCGTGTTCAGCACGATGTTCGGAGATGCGATCGAGTCGCGGGAACCGACCATACGGAACTCGAATTTGTTTCCGGTGAATGCGAACGGCGACGTCCGGTTGCGGTCGGTCGCGTCCTTCGCAAGGCTCGGCAGCGTCTTCACGCCGGTCTCAAGCGTGCCGCCCTTGATCGAGTAGGTCGCGATACCGGTGTTGATCAGCTGCGAGAGCACATCCTGGAGCTGCTCGCCTAAGAAGATCGAAACGATTGCCGGCGGCGCCTCGTTCGCTCCCAGTCTGTGATCGTTGCCCGGGTCGGCGGCGGACTCGCGGAGCAGGTCCGCGTGGGTGTCGACCGCCTTCAGGATACACACGAGCACCAGCAGGAACTGCATGTTCTCATGCGGCGTCTTGCCCGGATCCAGAAGGTTGATCCCGTCGTCGGTCGTGATCGACCAGTTGTTGTGCTTGCCGGAGCCGTTGACGCCCGCGAACGGTTTCTCGTGCAGCAGGCACTTCATGCCGTGCTGGCACGCGACGCGCTTGAGCGTCTGCATCACGATCTGGTTGTGGTCGACCGCGACGTTCGCCTCCGCGTAGATCGGAGCCAGCTCGTGCTGCGCCGGAGCCACCTCGTTGTGCTGCGTCTTGGCGGTGACGCCCAGTTTCCACAGCTCAAGGTTGACGTCCTTCATAAAGCCCGCGATCCTCTGGCGGATCGTTCCGAAATAGTGATCGTCCAGCTCCTGCCCCTTCGGCGGCATCGCGCCGAACAGCGTGCGCCCCGTGAAGATCAGGTCTTTTCTCTGAAGGAACTTCTTCTCATCTACCAGGAAATACTCCTGCTCCGGTCCCACGGACGGAGTCACCTTCTTCGAGGTCGTATTTCCGAACAGCCGCAAAAGCCGCAGCGCCTGCGTGTTGATCGCCTCCATGGAGCGCAGCAGCGGGGTCTTCTGATCCAGCGCCTCGCCGGTGTACGAGCAGAATGCGGTCGGAATACACAGGATCGCGCCCGCGGCGTCATGCCGCACGAATGCCGGGGACGTGCAGTCCCACGCGGTGTAGCCCCTCGCCTCAAACGTCGCCCTCAGTCCGCCTGACGGGAACGAAGACGCATCCGGCTCGCCCTTGATGAGCTCCTTGCCGGAGAACTCCATCAGCACCGTCCCGTCCGGGTTCGGCGCGGTGATAAAGGAATCATGTTTCTCCGCCGTCACGCCGGTCAGCGGCTGGAACCAGTGCGTGTAGTGCGTCGCGCCCTTCTCGATCGCCCAGTCCTTCATCGCGGCGGCGATCACGTCAGCCGTCGCCAGATCCAGCTCCGTGCCGTCCTCGATCGTCTTCTTCAAAGCCTTGTACGCTTTCTTCGGAAGACGCTCCTGCATCACCTTGTCACTGAAAACGTCCTCGCCGAACACATGTGACACGTTGAAATATTCGCTCATACCTATCTCCTCTTTTCTTTTCTTTACTATGACCCGATAAAAGCCCACGGATTAGCGTCTCTCATACATGATCAGCCCGGCAAGCCCTATAGGACTAGCTTCACGTCGTAAACCTGCCGTCTGCTCCTGTATGGAGACTGGGCTTTTATACGGTAAAAAGGGCATTCCAACACAACTCCATGTGGAACGCCCTTGTCACCTGTTATTAAAATACTCTATCCGCCCGCAAAAATCAAGCAGATTTTATCAAACTGAAACCGTTTTCCATATTTTTTACAAAATTCCTCCTGAAAACAGCCGCCTCTTATTCATTCTGCATACAGGAACAAGAGACGATCTCGTCCAGGTCACACAACCGCAGCCTTCTGTCCGCGGCCGCGGTTTCGCGCAGCCCGGCGTCAAAGCCGGATTCCGAGAACAGATAATAATAAAAATCCGCATAGTCTTTTTGCGGGGTGAATTTCGCCGCCGTGTCCAGATAATCCGACCAGGCGAACGGCTTGCCCTTGAACTTGCACTCCCCGACCAAATACTGCTTTCCGTCCCGGGAGACAGCCATCAGGTCGACCTCCGTCTCCGCCAGGCGGAGCGTAAGCTCCTCGGTCCCCGCTCCGCCGTCCCGCACCGTCGTCCTCCCGAACCAGCGCCCCATTCTCGCGTAGCGAAACGGCAGCGCGCCCGCCTTCTGGAGCTCCTGCACATACTGCCGGCAGACGTCCTCAAACGCACTCGCCGCGTACTCGTGGAGCATAGGCTCCACCGCGTACCGGTATACACCGTCCACGTCCCCCGCCTCCAGGTCAGAATAATTCACGAACGCAAAAGCGTACCAGAAACGGAAATAATTGTCCGTCAGCCGGTAGATCCCGCGGTTCGCGTTCGCCTGCTCCTTGATCCCGGCATCCACGGAGAACTCCCGCCGCACGATCCCCAGCTCAACCAGGTTCCGCAGATATACGCTGGTCCTCGCCGTATCTCCGATGAGCGATTTCTGGCTGATCTCACTGAGTCGTGTGCTCCCGAGCGCGATCGCGCCGATCAGCGCATTGTACAGCGCCGTCTCGCGCAGCTCCTGCCGCAGCAGGAACTCCACCTCGCTGTACAGGACGCAGCCCTTCGTCAGAATGTTCTTTTTGATATTCTCCGCGAGCGGCAGTTTCGGGTCGAACTGGAGCAGATAGTGCGGAATGCCCCCGAGCACCGCGTATAGGAGCACTTTGTCCCGGGCAGAATAATCGGGGAAGAATTTCACGGCGTCGTAAAAGCCCATCTCCGTCATCTTGTAAATGCCGGTCGCTCGCCCGTACAGCGGATTTTTCTCGGACAGCAGCTCCTTCTCTATGAAACTCATCGCGCTCCCGCACAGGACGATCATCACATTCGCGTCCTTCAGGATCTCGTCCCAAAGATTCTGGAGAATGGAAGGGATCGAGGAATTCCCTCTGCACATATAGGGGAACTCGTCGATTACAAGCAGACGTTTCCTGTCCCCGTACGGCAGCTCCGTCACGGCGCGGAACGCCTTCTCCCAATCGGAGAAACGGCTGATATACTGTCCCGCCGGAAGTCCCTCGCGCAGCAGTTTCTCCGAGAAACCCGAGAGCTGCTGCTCGTCCGTACACTCCTGGCACGCAAAGAACACATGCGGTTTCCCCTTGCAGAACTGCCGCAGCGTCTCCGTCTTCCCGACACGCCGCCGCCCGTACAGGACGATCAGCTGTCCCCTGTCCGTATGATACTTATCCTCCAGAAACTGCAGCTCCGCCTCTCTCCCAATAAACATAGCGTCCGCCTCCTTACATGGAAGTTTGCTGAATCCAAATTTACTAAATCGTGATTTAGTAAATCATGTTTTAGTATATTACGATTTAGTAAAAGTATACACAGGAAACCGAAAAAAGTCAACTGATTTCATACGAAAAAAAGGACTCCCGTCTCCGGGAGCCCCTCATACGCCTGTGACAGCAATTTTTTAGTTCGATTTCTTCTTGCTCACCACGTCGAAGATGACCGCAGCCAGAAGGACAAGTCCCTTGACCACCTTCTGCATGTTCTGGTCCGTGCCCATGATGGACATGCCCTGGTTGATGATACCCATCAGCAGAGCGCCGATGATAACGCCCGGCACCGTGCCGATTCCGCCGTAAGCGGATGCACCGCCGATGAAACAGGAACCGATCGCGTCCATCTCATAGTTCTGACCGTAGGTCGGCTGTGCGCTCGTCATACGGGCGATCGTCAGCATACCGGCAAGAGCCGCCAGGAATCCCATGTTCGTGTAGGCGATGAAGTAGACCATGTCCGTGTTGATGCCGGAGAGCTTGGTCGCCTTCTCGTTGCCGCCCACCGCGTAGAAGTAACGGCCGACGGTCGTCTTGCTCGTGATATAGCCGTAGACCAGCACCACGATCATAACCCATACCAGGGCGGTCGGGATGCCCTTGTACTGCGCCAGTTTCACGGAGACAAACATGACCGCCGCGCAGATAATGATCATCTTGATGTACATCGCGGCGACATTGCCGACCTCGTAGCCCTTTTTCCTGCGGTTCAGATGACCGCGGATCGTCACAAGGATGTAGATCACGCACGCGATCGCGCCGACTGCCACCGCCACGCGGTTCAGTCCCTCGCCGCCGCCCAGGAAATCCGGGACATAGCAGTTCGCGCCGCCGCCGAAGAGCACCGTGAAGGTCTCCGACTTGATCGGGAGCGTCTGACCGCCGAGCACGATGTTCGACAGACCGCGGAACACCAGCATGCCCGACAGGGTCGTGATGAACGGCGGAATCCGCAGGAACGCGATCCAGAATGCCTGCCACGCGCCGATCACCGCGCCAAGCAGCAGCATCAGGATGACTGCAGCCGCAACCGGAAGTCCCATCTTCTCCATCAGCACGCCGCCGACCGCGCCGACGAAACAGACGACCGAACCAACCGAAAGGTCGATGTTACCGCCGGTCAGGATACACAGCAGCATACCGGTCGCCAGAACGAACACGTAGGCGTTCTGTGAGATCAGGTTCGTGATGTTCTGCGGGAAGAGGATCTTCCCCTGCGTGCCCCATGTGAAGAACAGCATGACGAGCACCAGAACGAGCACCATCGTATATTTCTGTACAAATGCTTTTATTTTTACGCTATCCATCGCTTACTCTCCTTTACTTGATTTCAGAATGCACGCCATGATCTTCTCCTGCGTAGCCTCTTCCTTCGTCAGCTCACCGGCGATCTTGCCCTCGTTCATGACGTAGATCCGGTCTGACATGCCAAGAACCTCCGGCAGCTCTGAGGAGATCATGATGACCGATTTCCCCGCCGCCACGAGATCGTTGATGATGCAGTAGATCTCGTACTTCGCGCCCACATCGATGCCTCGGGTCGGCTCGTCGAGGATCAGGATATCCGGATCCGCGAACATCCACTTCGCCAGGAGCACCTTCTGCTGGTTGCCGCCGCTTAAGTTGCCGACGTTCTGCTCGACGGTCGGGCATTTCGTCTTGAGCTTTTCCTTGTACTCGACCGCGACCGCGTACTCCTTGTCCTTGTCGATGACGACGCCGTTGCAGACCTCCTCGAGGTTCGCGAGCGTCGTGTTGATCTTGATCGGATTGCTCAGGATCAGACCGTCGCCCTTGCGGTCCTCGGTCACGTACGCGAGCTTGTGGCGAACCGCGTCGCGCGCGTTCTTGAGCTCGACCTCTTCCCCGTTCAGTTTCAGCCTGCCGCTGATGTTCGTGCCGTAGCTCTTGCCGAAAATGCTCTTCGCCAGCTCGGTGCGCCCCGCGCCCATCAGCCCGGAGATGCCGACCACCTCGCCCCTGTGCACGTTGAACGACACGTTGTCCACGACCTTCCTCTCGCTGTAGAGCGGATGGTGGACGGTCCAATTCTCGACCTCCATGTTGATCTCCCCGATCTTCACGCCCGGACGTTTCGGGAAACGGTCCGCGATCTCACGTCCGACCATGCCCCGGATGATGCGGTCCTCGGAGAAATCGTCCACGCCCTTGGTGAGCGTCTCGATCGTCGCGCCGTCGCGGATGACCGTGATCTTGTCCGCCACGTAGGAGACCTCGTTCAGCTTGTGGGAAATGATGATACAGGTCATCCCCTCCTGTTTGAATTTCAGGAGCAGATCCAGAAGTGCCTGGGAGTCGGACTCGTTCAGGGACGAGGTCGGCTCGTCGAGGATCAGGAGTTTCGCATTCTTCGCGAGCGCCTTGGCGATCTCCACGAGCTGCTGCTTGCCGACGCCGATGTCCTTGATCAGCGTCCGCGGGGACTCCGTCAGACCCACCTGCTGCATATATTGAGCCGCCAGCCCATAGGTCTCGTCCCAGTTGATGGCAGCCTTTTTTCCGCGCTCATTGCCCAGGAACATATTCTCGCCGATCGTCATGTAGGGAATCAGCGCCAGCTCCTGGTGGATAATAACAATCCCTTTTTCTTCGCTTTCTTTGATGTGGTGGAATTTGCAGACCTCTCCGTTGTAGATGATGTCTCCCTCGTAGGAGCCGTACGGATAGATGCCGGAGAGCACGTTCATCAGGGTCGACTTGCCGGCCCCGTTCTCTCCGACGAGAGCGTGGATCTCACCCTCCTCCACCTGAAGATTCACGTTGTCAAGTGCTTTCACGCCAGGGAATGTTTTGGTGATATTTTTCATTTCAAG
>CANQYP010000041.1 GCA_947628045.1 uncultured Lachnospiraceae bacterium
CGGCGGCGTCGCGACGAAGCTCATCGAGCGCAACACGACGATTCCGACCAAGAAGAGCCAGGTGTTCTCGACCGCGGCCGACAACCAGACCGCAGTGGACATCCACGTCGTGCAGGGCGAGCGTCAGTTCGCGAAGGACAACAAGTCCCTCGGGCAGTTCCGTCTGGACGGGATCCCGCCAGCAAGGAGAGGCGTGCCGCAGATCGAGGTTACCTTTGATATCGACGCGAACGGCATCGTGAACGTGTCCGCAAAGGATCTTGGCACCGGCAAGGAGCAGCACATCACGATCACGTCCGGCTCCAACATGTCCGACGCGGAGATCGACAAGGCGGTCAAGGAGGCTGCCGAGTACGAGGCGCAGGACAAGAAGAAGAAAGAGGCGATCGACACCAGGAACGACGCCGACGCGATGGTATTCCAGACCGAGAAGGCACTCGAGGAAGTGGGCGACAAGATCGACGCGTCCGACAAGGCGACGGTCGAGGCTGACCTGAACGCCCTCAAGGAGCTCGTCGAGAAGACGAATCCGGAGGAAATGACGGACGCGCAGATCGCGGATCTCAAGGCGGGCAAGGAGAAACTGATGGAGAGCGCGCAGAAACTCTTCGCGAAGGTCTATGAGCAGGCGCAGGGCGCGGCAGGCGCAGCCGGGGCGACCGGCACAGGCTCGGATTCGGGCATGGGCGGCTCGACAGGCGGCAGCGCGCCGCAGGACGACGACGTCGTGGACGGAGATTACAGAGAGGTCTAAGGCGCGAAAACAGCAAAGAAAAGGAATGCGATACCCCTGGAGCGGATCACTTCAGGGGCATCGTTGAGTAGGTGGAGGTTAATGGCGTATGGCGGAGAGCAAACGTGATTATTACGAGGTCCTCGGCGTGGATAAAAACGCGGACGACGCGGCGCTGAAGAAGGCGTACCGTGCCCTGGCAAAGAAATATCATCCGGACATGAACCCCGGGGACGCCGAGGCAGAGAAAAAATTTAAGGAGGCGTCGGAGGCGTACGCGGTCCTAAGCGACCCGGAGAAACGCAGACAGTACGACCAGTTCGGGCACGCGGCGTTCGAGCAGGGCGGACCGGGCGGGTTCGGCGGTTTTGACGGATTCAATTTCAGCGGGGATATGGGCGATATCTTCGGCGATATTTTCGGCGACCTTTTCGGCGGCGGGCGGCGGCGCGGCAGCTCCAACGGACCGATGCAGGGCGCGAACCTGCGGACGAGCGTGCGCGTCACCTTCGAGGAGGCGGTCTTCGGCTGCGAGAAGGAGATCGAGCTGACGCTGAAGGACGAGTGCACAAACTGCCACGGCACCGGCGCGAAACCCGGCACCTCGCCGGAGACATGCCCGAAGTGCGGCGGCAGAGGACAGGTCGTCTTCACGCAGCAGTCGCTGTTCGGCACGGTGCAGAACGTGCAGACCTGCCCGGACTGCCACGGCAGCGGCAAGATCGTCAAAGAGAAATGTCCGCATTGCTCCGGCACGGGCTATACCTCCAGCCGGAAGAAGATCAAGGTGACGGTTCCGGCGGGCATTGACAACGGACAGAGCATCCGTATCCGCGAGAAAGGCGAGCCGGGGACGAACGGCGGTCCGAGGGGCGACCTGCTCGTCGAGGTGATCGTCGGCAGACACCCGACGTTTGAGCGGCAGGATATGAATATTTATTCGACCGTGCCGATGACGTTCGCGCAGGCGGCGCTCGGCGGAGACATTCGCATCAGCACGGTGGACGGCGATATCGTCTACACGATCAAGCCGGGGACGCAGACCGACACGAAGGTACGGTTCAAGGGCAAGGGCGTTCCGTCCCTGCGCAACAAAAACGTGCGCGGCGACCACTATGTGACGCTTGTGATCCAGGTGCCGACGCGGCTGAGCGAGACCGCGAAACAGGCGCTGCGCGAGTTCGACCAGGCGACAGGCAACAGCCTGAACCAGACGGCGAGCGCGGAAAAGAAGGGTGAAAAAGGAAAAAAGAAGAGTTTCGTCGACAAATTGAAGGAGACGTTTGAAGACTGACGCAAACGCCGCGACAGGCAGGAACATCTCCGGGTGGACACCCCTACAGGTCCTTCCCGGAGACATCCTGCCTTTACGCGGCTGTTTCTGACCGCACGATTTTCGATGGCTGCTGCGGAAGTTTGGCGTGCGGGAAATGTTTTTAATATGGAGGTTCGTATGCGCTGGAATAAATTTACACTGAAGACATTGACGGAGGTCGAGGACATCGTGATCTCCTCGCTGGCGGACGCCGGGGTGGAGGGCGTCGAGATCGAGGACAAGGTTCCGCTCTCGGAGTCGGACAAGCAGCAGATGTTCGTGGACATCCTGCCGGATGCGCCGGAGGACGACGGGATCGCGTACCTGAATTTCTATCTCGAGGAGGACGCGGACTGCGAGGCGGTCCTTGCGCGCGTGCAGGAGGAGCTGGATTCCTTGCGGATGTTCATGGACATCGGCGAAGGGACGATCACGCGCGGGCAGACCGAGGACAAGGACTGGATCAACAACTGGAAGGAGTATTTCCACCAGTTCTGTGTGGACGATATCCTGATCATCCCCTCGTGGGAGGCGATAAGGGAGGAGGACCGCGACAAGCTGGTGATCCACATCGATCCCGGCACCGCCTTCGGGACCGGCATGCATGAGACGACGCAGCTTTGCATGCGGCAGCTGAAGAAATACGTGACGCCGGAGACTGAGCTGCTGGATGTGGGGACGGGCAGCGGCATCCTGTCGATCGTCGCGCTGAAACTCGGCGCGAAACACGCGGTCGGGACGGACCTCGATCCCTGCGCGATCAGCGCGACGAAGGAGAACCTCGAGGCGAACGGCGTCCCGGAGGGCGCGATGGATGTCATGATCGGCAACCTCATCGACGACAAACAGGTGCAGGACGCGGTTGGCTACGGGAAGTATGATATTGTCGTCGCGAACATTCTGGCGGAGGTGCTGCTGCCGCTCACGCCGGTCATCGTGAATCAGCTGAAACCGGGCGGGATCTACATCACGTCGGGCATCATCGACGAGAAGGAAGAGACGGTGGTCGCGGCGGTGAAGGCGGCAGGTCTTACGCTGGTCGAGGTGACGCGGCAGAACGACTGGGTGTCGGTGACGGCAAGGAAGGCATAAAAGGGAGATTACCATGTACCATTTCTTTGTATCGCCCGAACAGATCGGCGAGAAGTTCATACGCATCACGGGCGGGGATGTGAACCATATCCGGAATGTCCTGCGCATGCAGCCGGGAGAGCAGATCACGGTGAGCGGCGGGGAGGACGGGAAGGAATACCGCTGTGAGATCGCGCAGATTGAGGAGGACTGCGTCACCGCGAAGATCATGTGGGTCGAGGAGTCCGGCGCGGAGTTGCCTTCGCAGATCTGCCTGTTTCAGGGCTTGCCGAAGGGCGACAAGATGGAGCTGATCATCCAGAAGGCGGTGGAGCTCGGGGCGGCACAGATCGTCCCGATGGCGACGAAACGCGCGGTCGTCCGGCTGGACGCGAAGAAGGAAGAGGCAAAGCGGAAACGCTGGAACGCGATCTCCGAGAGCGCCGCCAAGCAGTCGAAACGCGGGATCGTGCCCGAGGTGACGCGCGTCATGACGTTCGCCGAGGCGGTGGAGTACGCGGGGCAGTTTGACAAGAGGCTGATCCCGTATGAACTGGCGGAGGGTATGGAGCATACGCGGGAGCTGATCTCAGGCATCGCGCCGGGCGAGTCCGTGGCAATTTTTATCGGACCGGAGGGCGGGTTCGACGATCAGGAGATCGCACTTGCGCGCGCGGCGGGCATACAGCCGGTCACGCTGGGCAGGAGGATCCTGCGCACGGAGACCGCCGGAATGACAGTGCTGTCCGTGCTGATGTTTCATTTGGAAGGATATAATTAGACGTGTACGGCAAATGTGCACAAATGTATGAGAGAGAAAGACAAAAAATTTGGCTCGAAAAGCTCTTGACATCTTCCCGCAAGCAAAGTAAGATGAAAACACTATTGTGTTTACCGCGCAGAAAGGGCTGCGCCGCGTAAACTGGAAATATGCGTCGCCGGATGGGACGCATATTTTGTGCGAATACGAAACCGTTAGACAAAATACAACAGGAGGACGAGGAGATGTATTCACTTGAGGAAGTCAGGCGCGTGGACCCGGAGGTTGCTGACGCGATCGTAGCGGAGCAGGAGCGGCAGAACAGCCATATTGAGCTGATCGCATCCGAGAACTGGGTGTCGAAGGCTGTGATGGCGGCGATGGGCAGCCCGCTGACGAACAAATACGCGGAGGGTTATCCGGGCAAGCGCTACTACGGCGGCTGTGAGTGTGTGGATGTGGTCGAGGATCTGGCGCGGGATCGCGCGATGAAACTGTTCGGGTGTACGTACGCGAATGTGCAGCCGCACTCCGGCGCGCAGGCGAATATGGCGGTGTTCTTTGCGCTGCTGAAACCGGGCGATACGGTGATGGGCATGAACCTTGCACATGGCGGACATTTGAGCCACGGGAGCCCCGCGAATTTCTCGGGCGCGTATTTTAACGTCGTGCCTTACGGAGTGAATGACGACGGTGTGATCGACTACGACAACGTGCGGAAGATCGCGCTGGAGTGCCGTCCGAAACTGATCGTGGCGGGCGCGAGCGCCTATGCGCGCACCATCGATTTCAAGAGGTTCCGCGAGATCGCGGACGAGGTCGGCGCGTACCTGATGGTGGACATCGCGCACATCGCCGGGCTCGTGGCGGCGGGCGTGCATCCGAGCCCGATCCCGTATGCGCATGTGACGACCACGACGACGCACAAGACGCTGCGCGGACCGCGCGGGGGCATGATCCTCTCGAGCGCGGAGTTCGCGAAAGAGGCGAATTTCAACAAGGCGATCTTCCCGGGCACACAGGGCGGTCCGCTGATGCATGTGATCGCGGCGAAGGCGGTCTGTCTGCACGAGGCGCTGCAGCCGGAGTTCAAGACCTATCAGGAGAACGTGGCGAAGAACGCGAAGGCACTCTGCGCGGGTCTGATGAACCGCGGCGTGAAGATCGTCTCCGGCGGCACGGACAACCACCTGATGCTCGTGGACCTCACGAGCGTGGGACGCACAGGCAAGGAGACCGAGCACCTGCTCGACAGCGTCAACATCACCTGCAACAAGAACACGATCCCGAACGACCCGCAGTCCGCGTTTGTGACGAGCGGCATCCGTCTCGGGACGCCGGCGGTCACCTCGCGCGGCATGAACGAGGCGGATATGGACCAGATCGCGGAGGCGATCGCGTGCATGCTGAAGAACGAGGACGGCTGCGAGCGGAAGGCGAAGGCGATCGTGAAGGGGCTGACGGAGAAGTATCCGCTGCTCTGACGCGCCGGACCCGCAGGATAAGGCAGAGGCAACACTTTCGGAGAGAGCCTGCGCAGGGCTCTGACCGAAAGTGTTTTTTTGTATCTGAATTGTGAAAATTTCGTGTTTTAAGAAGTCTTAAGAAAAAATCTCTTTTTTTTCGGGTGAGTTGTGGTATAGTGTTATAGGAATCAATTTACCTGAAGGGGAGTATAGGAAGGATGAAGAAGTTCATAATTGTCATATTGATCCTGGCGCTTTTGGGCGGGGGAGGATATGCAGTTTATCATTTTTATTTTGAAAAAAAAGCCGAATCGGCGGAGCGCGTTTCCTCCACGGCGGACAACGCGGTGTATGTGGACCTGGTCTCCAAGATCACGGGCTACGGGGCTGGCACGGGACTGGTCGAGCGGTTCGGCGGCGAGGTCAGCCCGCAGGCGACGCTCGAGGTGAAACTGGAGAACGACCGCACGGTGAAGGAGTGTTTCGTCAAGGAGGGGGACGAGGTCAGGGAAGGACAGCGCCTGTTCACCTATGACACGCGCGAGGACGAGGATAAGCTTGCACAGGCGGAGATCGACATCGAGAAGGCGCAGGGGGACATCGAGCTCGCCAAGCAGAGCATCGCGCAGCTTGAGAAACAGAAGGATTCAGCCGATCAGGAAGACCAGCTCATGATCACGACGAGCATACTGACGTCGCAGAATGAGATCAAGCAGTACGAGTACGACATCAAGAGCAAGGAGCTGGAGATCGAGCAGCTCAAGGAGACGATCGCCAACTCTACGGTCACGGCGGAGATGGCGGGGATCATTCAGAAGATCGCGGACACGGGGGAGGATTCCAGCGATTACTACGGCTCCGGCAGCAGCGATTCCGCCTACATAACGATCCTCGCGATCGGAGATTTCCGCATCAAGGGTTCCGTCAATGAGCACAACCTCGGTTCGATCGAGGAGGGCATGGACATGATCGTGCACTCCAGAGTGGACGATGAGATGACCTGGACGGGCATGGTGTCCGAGATCGACACGGAGAACAAGGAAGAGAGCGACGAGAACAGTTATTACTATTCCGGGATGGGTGATTCCGGCTCTTCCAGCTACACGTTCTATGTGGAGCTGGACGACTCGGAGGGACTGATCCTCGGTCAGCATGTCTATATGGAAGAGGACTCCGGGCAGTCGGAGGAGAAGGACGGCATGTGGCTCGAAGAGTATTACATCATGCAGGAGGACGACGGCGACTATGTGTGGTGGGCGAATGCCAACAATACGATCGAGAAACATGCGGTTACGCTCGGGGAGTACGATGAGGATCTTATGGAGTATGAGATTCTCGACGGTCTTGCGCCGGAGGACTTCATCGCGTTCCCGATGGACACGATCTCGGAAGGCGATCCGGTCATCTACAATGACTTCGCCTCGGGCGCGGACGACATGAGTATGGACGACATGGGCATGGACGATATGGATATGGGCATGGATGATATGAGCATGGACGACATGAGCATGGATGATATGAGCATGGACGACATGAGCATGGACGACATGAGCATGGACGATATGGATTATGAAGACATGGACTATGAAGACATGGAGATGGACGCGGCCGGCGAGGAGGAATGGGCGGTCGGCTGATCCGCGCGGTATGATTACTTGACACAGAGGAGGGGTTCTTTTGATCCTCAGACTAGAGCATATATATAAGGATTATATTCAGGGCAAGATGACGGTCCCTGTTTTGAAGGATGTATGCCTGAACGTGGATAAGGGCGAGTATGTGGCGATCATGGGGCCGTCCGGTTCCGGGAAGTCCACGCTGATGAATATCATCGGCTGCCTCGACCGACCGACCTCGGGCAGTTATGAGCTGACGGGCAGGAACGTCCTGTCGCTGAATGAGCGTCAGCTCGCCGACGTGCGGCTGCACAACATCGGGTTCGTGTTCCAGAATTTCCAGCTTTTGCCGCGCATGACCGCGCTGGACAATGTGGCGCTCCCGCTGATCTACGCGGGCGTCCGCAAGCGCGCGCGCCGCGCGAAGGCAAAGGAGGCGCTGATCCGCGTCGGGCTCGAGGAGCGCATCACGTTCAAACCGACGCAGCTCTCCGGCGGTCAGAAACAGAGGGTAGCGATCGCGCGCGCGATGGTGAATAAGCCGGATATTTTGCTTGCAGACGAGCCGACCGGCGCGCTGGACTCCAAGTCGAGCGTGCAGGTCATGGAATTGTTTCAGAAACTGAATGACGAGGGCGTCACCGTAATCATGATCACACATGACAGCGGGATCGCCGGTTACGCGAAACGGGTGGTCACGATTTTCGACGGTGAGCTCGCGGAGCAGAAAGGAGAGGCGGGTCAATGAAACTGAGAACGGTTCTGATCAGCGTTGTGGTGACGGCGGCGCTGGTCGGCGGCGCGGGATACGGCGCGTATTATGTCACGCAGAATCAGAAGTCTCCGGTCGACGTGGTTCCTGTCTCGAACGTCTCGATGGGATATTACGGAATGGATCAGCAGGAGACGATCTACGGCTCCGTCACCTCCCAGATCGCGCAGACCGTGCGGCTGAACGACGAGTACGGGCTTGAGAAGGTCTATGTCAACCTGGGCGACGAGGTAAAAGAGGGGACGCCGCTGCTTTCCTATGATATGACGCTGCAGGAGCTGGAGCTCGAGATGCAGCAGCTGGAGCTCCAGACCAATCAGCTGACGCTGACGAGGCTGGAGAAGGAGCTGGATAAGCTGAAAAACACTCCGGCGACGGCATCGCTGGAGCGCGACTGGTTCACGCTGACAGCGTCCGCCGAGGAGAGCGAGACGGACGCGGAGGAGCTGGTGCCGGACGAGAGCGGCGCGGGCGACGGGGAAGAGCCTGTCGGCGCACCGGAGGACAGCGGGACGCCGCCGGCGGATACCGGGGAGACGAACGGTCTGTCGGTTGACGGCGTGGAGACGGTGGACGGGACACAGCCGGAGGGCGACGAGCCGCCCACGATCGAGGACAGCGTGCTCAGTTTCGGACGTCTCGTGCTGGAGATCGAGGCGACGTTCCTCGCATGCGGGGATGAGCTGAAGGCGGACGATGTGGGCGAGGCGATCGAACAGGCGGTCTTGTACTACAGGAAGAACCTGGCGGACGAGCAGATCGCGGAGGAGCCGCAGGAGGACGGGACGACGGTCGAGCTGCGGGCTTATGCGCTCCGGGAGTCGGTGAAAGAGGCGATCAGCGAGGAAGAGCTCGCGAGCCTGACGGAGTGCTGCGGGACGCTGGACGAATACCAGCTGCGCTATGTGGAGATGCTGATCGACGAGGCGGCGTCTCTGGAGCCTGACGCACTGCCGGAGGCGGTTGAGCGGATCCAGGCGGCGTATGACCTGCTGGCGAGCGCGCAGCAGGAGGAAGTCGAGAACCGGGAGCAGATGGAGCAGCTTGCGGCGCAGGCGGAAGAGCTGCGCGCACAGGCGGGGACGGATACGGAGCAGCAGTCCGATCCTGCGCAGAGCGAGAGCGATGGGACAGGAGGGACCGATCCCGCGCAGAGCGAGAGCGACGGGACAGGAGGGATCGATCCCGCGCAGAGTGAGAGCGGTGAGACAGGGGAGACTGATTCCGCGCAGAGCGAGAGCGGTGGGACGGAAGAATCCGATCCGGCGCTTGGCAATATAGAGGTGACACAGGAGTCCGATCCGTCGCAGAGCGGGGCAGACGCGCAGCAGTCCGACCCGGCGCCGGAGGGAGGCGGAGAGACGCAGGGGACTGACGCTCCGGCGGCAGACCAGGAGGAAGTGCGTTTCAATACGGTGGTCTTTGACGTGGCGGAAGGCGCCTCCGCGGCAGTGCGCGGAGAGGACGTGACGAATTCCGTCGCGATGGCGGAGAACGGAACGATCGTTTTCAGCGTCGGGCTGGAGAGCGGCTACGCGATCACCAATGTCCTGGTGGACGGGACGACCCCGGCGAGGAAGAATGAGGCAAGCGAGGACCCGAACGATTACGTGATCGAGGGGATCCAGACGAACGATACGATCGTCACAGTGGGCACGCAGCTCACACAGGGCACCGGGACGCCGGAGAAGTCGGACGCTGTCTCCAGGGCGGACGCGGATACCTATCTGGTGACGATCAGCCCGTGGGGCGGCGAGCCGAAACCGTATAAGGCGGGGGATCTGGTCCCGCTGAACGCGGATCTGAGCGACGTCACGCTCGCGTTTCTGGGCTGGAGCGTCGCGCCCGCGTCGGGACAGGCGGATCAGACCGTCGAGCTGGTAGATGAGAACATCGACCAGGGCTACGCGAGCTTTTTCATGCCGGCGTTCGACGTGGTCGCGACCGCGCGGTATCAGGACGCCCCCGACGCGATCGACAGCTATACGGACACCTTCCTTGCAAACGCGGAAAAGCTGCTTGCCGAGAACGCGGAGCAGCTCTGCGCGGACGAGGGGAAAGACTTTGTGACGGAGCTGGAGGGCGCGGTCGTGTTCTACCAGCAGTGGCTCTCCCACGCGGAGGAGGAGGTCCAGGACGAGCTCTCGGACGCGGGGCAGGAGATGGAGAAATACCTGCTGCTGGAGAATGTGGCGAACTACCTGACGAACCAGGGGAAGGGCGACCGCGTCACGCAGCTGACGGAGAGCTATCGGGAGCTCTGCCTTCTGTATGTGAAGACGATGTTCCGCAGACTGGATCCGGCGATGCTTGACAAGGATCTGCTGGAGAAGGCGGTAAACGCGTACCGGCTGCTGGGCGTGAACTGGCAGAGCGAGCTGGAGCTCCGCTGGGAGGACGAGCAGGCGGCGCTTGCCGAACAGGCGGGGATGCCGTGGAAGATCAGCAAGAAAGGAAACCGCAAGAAACCGAAGGATTTCCTGAGCATCGGGGACACGCTCGCGGCGTACACCGTGATGCAGATGTTCCAGGAATATCTTGCCCTGCCGCTGGAGACGACGACGGAGCAGGAGCGCTATAGCAAGCTGATGGATATCTGGACCAAATACCTTGAGCTGAACGACGCGCAGAAGACGCTGACGTCGTCCGCGCCGCTCTTCATCGACACCTTCAGGCAGTACGGCTTGTGGGAGGACCCGGAGATGGAGCCGGAGACGGATTTCCCGGGCGGCTATGACGATTTTGATTACCCGGATGAGCCGATGTACACGGCGGACGAGCTGAAGGAGATGATCCAGGACAAGGAGAATGAGATCAAGAGCTGCGAGCTGGATATCAAGCAGAGCGAGCTGGATCTGAAACAGAAACAGCGCATCGTCGACGGCAAGGTCGTCAAGAGCACGATGGACGGCACGGTCGTCAGCGTCGGCGGGGCGGACGGAGAGTCTGACGAGGATTATTTCCTGAAGATATCGAATGAGACCGGTCTGTACGCAAAAGGGACGATGAGCGAGCTTTCGCTCGAGAAGATCCATGTCGGCGACACGATCTCGGGCATGCTGCAGATGACCGGCGTCAGCTTTACCGCGGTGATCAAGGAGATCTCGGAGTACCCGGAGACGAGCAGCGATTACTATGGTTACGGGCAGGGGAACTCCAATGCGTCGTACTATCCGTTCTACGCGCTGATCGAGGATACGGAGGACATCGAGGAGGGCGACGCGGAGATCTATCTCACCGGGCAGGCGCCGAGCATGGACGGCATTTATCTGGAGAATTATTTCGTGAGGTCGGAGACGGACGGCAGGACCTATGTGTATAAGAAGGCAGAGGACGGCACCCTGACGAAACAGTACGTCACAACGGGCAGAAACATGTACGGATACGCGATGGAGATCGTGGACGGGCTGGAGCTCACCGACTGCATTGCATTCCCGTACGGGAAGGACGTCAAAGAGGGCGCGAAGACAAATGAGGTCGATCGGCTGGAGATGTAGGGGGTGTAAGGCTTGCTTGAAAATATAAGACTGTCGTTTCAGGGGATCTGGTCGCACAAGATGCGTTCCTTCCTGACGATGCTCGGCATCATCATCGGCATCGCCTCCATCATCTCGATCGCCTCGACGATCAAAGGGACGAACGAGCAGATCAAGAACAACCTGATCGGCTCCGGCAACAACACGCTGTCGGTCATGATCTACAATCAGGGCTACGCGTACTCGATCGATTCCTGGTCGAAGGCGCCGGATGGATTCCGCGAGGTGTCGGACGAGACCTGCGACAAGATCCGCGAGCTGGATTCCGTCGAGAATGTGACGCGCTACAATGAGCGCCAGTATGCGGAGAACATTTATTATAAGAATGACGCGCTGGAGAGCATGAGCGTGCGCAGCATCGACACCGACTATTTTGACACGGTAGGCTATACGATCCGCACCGGCAGGAATTTTATCGACAGCGATTACGAGAATTTCCGCAAGGTGCTGATCCTCGACCGGACGGCGTCGGACAATGTATTCGGCAACGAGGATCCGATCGGGAAGACGATCGAGATCGGCAAGGTGCCGTTCACGGTCGTCGGCGTGGCGGAGCAGAGCCGGAAGTTCACGCCGAACATCAACTCGATCGAGGATTACTATACCTACATGAACAACGACGCGGTCGGCTATCTGTTCATGCCGAAGGCGGCGTGGCCGATCGTGTACGAGTATGACGAGCCGGAGAACGTCATCGTGAAGGCAGTCAGCGTGGACGACATGGAGGACGCCGGGAAGGGCACGGAGGATATCCTGAACGCGACGATCGCCTCGTACCAGGAGGACTTCAAATACAAGGCGGACGACGTGCTGGAGCGCGCGCAGAAACTGCAGGACATGAGCGCGGCGACGAACAATCAGCTGATCTGGATCGCCAGCATCTCGCTGCTCGTCGGCGGCATCGGCGTCATGAACATCATGCTCGTGTCGGTGACGGAGCGCACAAATGAGATCGGTCTGAAGAAGGCGATCGGCGCCAGGAAAGGATCGATCCTCGGGCAGTTCCTGACGGAGGCGGCCGTGCTGACGAGCATCGGTGGGGTCATCGGCGTGGCGAGCGGGATCGGCATGGCGCAGGTGATCAACAAGATCTCCGGGGTCGCGGTGTCGATCGACGTGGTGATCTCCGGGATCGCGGTGGTCTTCTCCATGCTGATCGGTATCGTCTTCGGACTTCTGCCGTCCGTGAAAGCGGCGAACCTCGACCCGATCGAGGCACTGAGAAGAGAGTAAATTTAGGGCTTGCGTGATGCAAGCCCTTATGTTATAATATCAAGGCTGCAAATCAAACACGCATGTGGACTCCGGGGACGGTGTCGGCGGCGGTTCAGCGGCGGGATGGCTCCTGCGGCGGCGCGCCGGTCTCCCTGCGAGTGTGAGACATGCGGAAGAATCTAACCAAAAAGGAGAAGAGACATGAGCGTAATTTCAATGAAACAGTTACTCGAGGCGGGCGTCCATTTCGGACATCAGACCAGAAGATGGAACCCGAAGATGGCGGAGTACATCTACACAGAGCGCAACGGCATCTACATTATCGACCTGCAGAAGTCGGTGGGCAAGGTGGACGAGGCGTGCCGCGCGGTCGCGGACATCGCGGCGAACGGCGGCAGCATCCTGTTCGTCGGCACGAAGAAACAGGCGCAGGACGCGGTCAAGACCGAGGCGGAGCGCTGCGGCATGTTCTACGTGAACGAGAGATGGCTCGGCGGCATGCTGACGAATTTCAAGACGATCCAGAGCAGGATCAAGCGCCTGAAGGACATCGAGCGCATGGCGGAGGACGGCACCTTTGATGTGCTGCCGAAGAAGGAAGTCATCGCGCTGCGCAAGGAGCAGGAGAAACTGGAGAGAAACCTCGGCGGCATCAAGGAGATGCGCCGGATCCCGGATGCGATCTTCGTGGTAGACCCGAAGAAGGAGCACATCTGCGTGCAGGAGGCTCACGCTCTGGGCGTGACGCTGATCGGCATCTGCGATACGAACTGCGATCCGGAGGAGTTGGATTATGTGATCCCGGGCAACGACGACGCAATCCGCGCGGTCAAGCTGATCGTCTCCAAGATGGCGGACGCTGTGATCGAGGCAAAGCAGGGCGCTGAGGCGATGCCGGCGGAAGGCTATTATGAAGAGGGATACGCAGAAGAGGCTTATGCGGAGGAGGCTCCGGTAGAGGCGATCTCGGAGTGATCAGGCGATTATAGAAGATCAATATAGAAGATAACAGGCATGAGATGCAGCAGGCGGACCGCCTGTTGCATTGTGCGGATAAATGGAGGAGAATGTAATGGCGATTACAGCAGGAATGGTAAAAGAGTTGAGAGAGATGACGGGCGCCGGCATGATGGACTGCAAGAAGGCATTGACGGCGACCGACGGCGATATGGACAAGGCGGTCGAGTTTCTGAGAGAGAAAGGACTTGCCACGGCACAGAAGAAGGCGGGCAGGATCGCAGCCGAAGGACTCGTGAAGGTGATCGTCTCCGAGGACAGCAAGAAGGCTGTTGCGGTAGAGGTCAACGCGGAGACGGACTTCGTCGCGAAGAACGAGAAGTTCCAGGGCTACGTGGCGCAGGTCGCGGAGCAGGCGATGGAGACCAAGGCTGCGGACATCGAGGCGTTCCTCGCGGAGCCGTGGAAGTTTGACACCACGAAGACTGTCAACGAGGCGCTTGCCGGACAGATCGCGGTGATCGGCGAGAACATGAATATCCGCAGATTCGTCCAGGTGACCGAGGACGCGGGCTTTGTCGCGTCTTACACGCACATGGGCGGCAAGATCGGCGTGCTGGTGGACGTGGTGACGGACGTGGTGAACGACGACATCCGTGAGATGGCGAAGAACGTGGCGATGCAGGTGGCGGCTCTGAGACCGCAGTACACGAACCGCAGCGAGATCAGCGAGGACTACATCGCGCATGAGAAGGAGATCCTTCTGGCGCAGATCAAGAACGACCCGAAGGAGGCGTCCAAGCCGGAGAAGGTGATCGAGGGCATGATCAACGGACGTATCAACAAGGAGCTCAAGGAGATCTGCCTGCTCGACCAGGTGTACGTAAAGGCAGAGGACGGCAAGCAGTCCGTGCAGCAGTACGTGGATTCCGTCGCGAAGGCGACCGGCGCGAAGATCACGATCAAGGGCTTTGTCCGCTGGGAGACGGGAGAGGGCATCGAGAAGAAACAGGAAGACTTCGCGGCCGAGGTAGCAAAGCAGATGCAGATGTGAACTTTTAGTTTTATATAGTTGTAATTAGAAAGTTGAATTCCCCTGAGAAACCGGTTTTATTGGATTTTCAGGGGATTTTGTGTCGAGAAGGGAGATTTGCAGACAGGAAATCCGAACAATCGAGATGTCTTTTTTAGAGGTTGTAAATCGAAAGTAGTTGAGATATACTATATTTTAACAATGAGAAGCGAATAGAGCGCTTTGAATAATGGATCAAATTCCGCGTAACTTGAAGCGTGTAAATTTACACAGAACAAAGTGAGGTCAGGGTTAGATACTCCGTAGTTTGTTGCGTGGGGAAGTTGGTTTTTATTGGGAGTATTATTTTCAAAAGCATATTGCAAGTAGTACGTATATTACAATATTGGTTGCTGATATGGCGTTGAAGAAACAATATGTTTACTAAAAGGAGTAATCAAAACAGAATATTCTAAGGAGAAAAGGATAACATATGAAAGAGGTATATGAATCTCTAGCAGCTGTTGCTGTTGTTAGAGAACTATATAACACAGATAGAGATATTTATGATGTTTTAGCAAATTATTTAAAACTGTTGATAATCAGCGATCGCATGAATAATTTTTCCAGTGCAGAAATTACTGAGAGAATAAATAAAAATAATTCCTTTAAGTTAAATGAATCTGTAGTAAAAACAGCATTAAAACGTCTTAATGTAACTCGTAATGGTGGTGTTTATTCTGTAGAGACTTCCTTTTTTGATGATGAAGAAATAAAAATTTTAGATAATCAGATTGAACATAATAAATTATTGCTTGATAATTTATATGATTTTATTCAAACAGAATCTTTGGAAATTCTTACTGACGAAAAGAAAGAAATTGTTCAAAGACAGTTTTATAATTATTTGTTAAATGAAGACATTTCAGATGAGTATTCATTATTGATTAGTCGATATATTATGAAAGTTTGTATGGATGATAAATATATGTCGATTATTAATAGAATTAAAGAGGGAACGCTCATTTACGAAGGAATTTGCTATAGCGCGGATCTTAGTAATCTTGGAAAATGGACAATAGAGTTAAATTTATTTTTAGAACTAGAGATATTATTTTATATTGCTGGGTATAATGGAGATATTCATAAAACACTTTATCATCAATTATTAGATTATATCGAAGAAATTAATGCTGGAAATAAGAAAAAATACATAAATCTCTACTATACTCAAGATGTCAAGGAGGAAATTGAGGGGTATTTTAGAGGAGCCGAAAGAGCGTTTGAAAAAGATGAAATTATTGATCCTTCTAAAAGACCAATGCTATATATCCTTAAAGATGTAAAATCCAAAAGTGATATTCAGACAAAGAAGGTGAAATTTTATAATTTGCTAAGCGGACGAGGAATTAAGTTAAAAGAATTTGATTTTTATACCGAAGAAAATCAAACTTATAGTAGAACGGGCGACGATGTTTATAAATATAATATTGAAAATATTAAATCTGATAGAGGAAACGATTATATTATAAAATGTACAGATAAAGTTAATCAAATAGAAATATTAAGACGAAATCATAATATAGGATTAAAAGATGTCAGATACATTCTGCTAACAGCTAATGGAACGATATTAAAATGCGCATATTCTAAATATGCTTATCAATCAGGTGAAGTACCCAAGGCGACTGTTTTAGATTTTTTAATTAATAAATTTTGGTTTGAACTAAATAAAGGTTTTGGAAAAGGAGCATCTCCCAAAACTATAGATATGGTGTCAAGAGCCAGAATGGTTTTGTCATTATTGACCGCAAATAAAATCTCAAAGGATTATGATGATATTAAGAAGAAATATGAAAATGGAGAAGTAACACAAAAAGAGGTGGCGGATATAATTTCTGAATTACGTATGCATTCAAAAACGCCCGATGAAATCAACGCTGAAAATCTTGCAGATGATATTTCTTTTTTAAATAATTATGATGTTGATAAGCAAATTGAAGAATTGAAACGAGAGGAATTAGCAAGAAAAGCTGATCAAGAAAAAATTGCATTTTTAGAATCTGAACTTGATAAAATGCAAAAAGAAAAAATAGTTGCAGCTGAACAGCAACAAAAGCGAGAGAAAGAACACGAAAATGAAATAAAAGAATTAAAAGAACAATTTCTTGAGAGTAAAAAAGAGAATGCTTCATTAACTCAGAGAATGCAAGAGTTTTTTGAAAACCAAGAGAGAAAAAAGTTACAGGTTAAAAGAGTATGTAGAGGGACTATTTTTATATTATGTTCAATAGCCGATATTTTGTGTTTTTACTTTGCGTGCAAACTGCTGTTTAAAATTGATGATAGTTTAAGTGGATTGATTTCTATAATACTAACGATAGCTTTAGCAATTCCAACTCCGGTACGTACTTTATGGCGAAAATTTGTTATAGAATGTAATAAAAAATAATTGGTCCAATATATCAATAAGGATTTCTGAAGAATAATAAAATTCAGATTTCCGGAAGCGAAACATTTCTTATATGAGCCGTTGGTGGTTTGAAAATATAAATTTAATACACAACCATGGTACAATAAAATTTAAGCAATTATGGCAGGGAGGGGTTTTTATGTGTCAGGTAGCGATAGATATACCAGATGCGGTAATGTATGATACACATATGACACAGGAAGAGACACGCAGATTTGTGAGACGAGCGGTTGCATTGGTGTACTATTCCAAGAATGGCGTTTCCATCGGATATTGTGCTCAAATAGCCGGAATGACAGAAGAAGATTTCATAGCTTATCTTGGAGAA
>CANQYP010000042.1 GCA_947628045.1 uncultured Lachnospiraceae bacterium
AGCTTGGTCGCCGCAAAGCGCACCGGGATCCCCGCCGCCTTCGCGTGATCTTCGATCAGGTGCATGATGCCGTGCAGGCAGCGGTGCACCGCGCCGCCGTCCTCGTCCTGACTGCAGAAATCCGTCCGCGCCGGGCGCTCCTGGTACTGCGCCACATGCACCGCGTGCCGAATGAGCTCATCCACGCCCTCATTCTTCGCCGCCGAGATCGGCACCACCGGAATGCCCAGCATCCGCTCCATATCGTTGATGTAGATCGACCCGCCGTTTCCGCGCACCTCGTCCATCATGTTGAGGGCGAGCACCATCGGCGTGTCCAGCTCCATGAGCTGCATGGTCAGATACAGGTTGCGCTCGATGTTCGTCGCGTCGACGATGTTGATGATGCCGGTCGGTTTCGATCCGATGATGTACTGTCTGCTCACGATCTCCTCGTTCGTGTACGGGGACAGCGAATAGATCCCCGGCAGGTCCGTGATCTCCGTGTTCGGATAGCCCTTGATCGCGCCGCTCTTGCGGTCTACGGTCACGCCCGGGAAATTGCCGACATGCTGGTTCGAGCCGGTCAGCTGGTTGAACAGCGTCGTCTTGCCGCAGTTCTGGTTGCCCGCGAGGGCAAAGGTCAGCACGACGCCCTCCGGAAGGGGGTTCTCATCCGCCTTCACATGGTAGCGCCCGCCCTCGCCCAGCCCCGGGTGCTCCGCATAGCGGTGCGGCGCGCGCTCTCTCGCTTTTCGGGCGTCCGGGCAGGGCTCGATCGTTATATTCTCCGCGTCCGCCAGGCGCAGCGTCAGCTCATAGCCGTGGATCAAGAGCTCCATCGGGTCGCCCATCGGCGCGTATTTCACCAGCGTGAGCTCCGCCCCGGGGATCACGCCCATATCCAGAAAATGCTGTCTCAGCGCGCCCTCGCCGCCCACGGCGGTGATGCGTGCGCTCTCTCCAATGCCTAACTCGTTTAATGTCATGCCTGCTGTCATCTCCATCTCATTTACTGCTGTATCAATGCCACAGACAGGAACCCGAGGAAAGAAAACGTTCCGTTTCCCGGCATGTATCTGCGGTTTGCCGGGAAAGCTCCCAGAAAGGGTGCTGTGCGGTTCCGTCCGAAGTTCAAATCTACAAGCGTACCGACACGCCCCTCCCGCGCAGGTAGCGTTTCACCTCGCGGATCTCAAGCTCTTTGTAGTGGAACAGGGACGCCGCCAGCGCCGCGTCCGCCTTCCCCTCTGTCAGCGCGTCGTAGAAATGCTCCATCGTCCCCGCGCCGCCGGACGCGATGACCGGCACTGAGACGCGCTCCGCGATCGTGCTGGTCAGCTCAATGTCATATCCCGCCTTCGTGCCGTCGCAGTCCATGCTGGTGAGCAGGATCTCGCCCGCGCCCAGCCGATCCGCCTGCACCGCCCACGCGACCGCGTCGATCCCCATGTCCACGCGCCCGCCGTTCTTGTAGATGTTCCAACCGCTCCCGTCCGCGCGACGTTTCGCGTCGATCGCGACCACCACGCACTGCCGCCCGAACTTCTGCGCCGCCTCCCGGATCAGCTCCGGGTTCTGGATCGCCGCCGAGTTAACCGAGATCTTGTCCGCGCCCTCCCGCAGCAGCATACGGAAATCGTCCACCGTGCGGATGCCTCCGCCGACCGTGAACGGAATAAAGACCTTCTTCGCGACCTCGCGCACCATGTCCACAACGGTGGCGCGCGCGTCAGAGGACGCCGTAATGTCAAGGAACACGAGCTCGTCCGCCCCCGCCTTGTCGTAGGCTGCGGCGATCTCGACCGGATCCCCGGCGTCCTTCAGATCGACGAAATTGACCCCCTTGACGACACGCCCGTTGTGCACGTCGAGACAGGGAATGATTCGTTTTGTGAACATATTTTCACTCCTCAGATGTTGATAAAGTTCTTCAGGATCGCCAGCCCGACCTCCCCGCTCTTCTCCGGGTGGAACTGACAGGCGAATATATTGTCCTGCTCGATCGAGGCATGGATCGTCGCCGCGTATCGGGTAGACGCCTTCACGATCTCAGGATCGCGCGCCTGCAGATAATAGGAATGCACAAAGTAAACGTAGGAATCCTCGGGGATCCCGACGAACAGTCTGCCCGGATGGTCGTAGTGCAGCGAGTTCCATCCCATGTGCGGAATCTTCAGCCCCGGCGCGTCCGGGATCCGCGCGATCCTCCCCTCGCACAGCCCAAGCCCCTCCACGCCCGGCGATTCCTCGCTCGACGCGAACAAAAGCTGAAGTCCGAGGCAGATGCCAAGCAGCGGAATGTGCCTTGCAGCCACGTCGCGGACCACCTCGTCCAGCCCGTACTGGCGCAGCTTGTCCATCGCGTCGCCAAACGAGCCTACGCCGGGCAGGACAACGCGCTGCGCCGAGAGGATCTCGTCCCCGTCGCGCGTAATCCTCGCCTCTTCCCCGAGGTAAGCGAACGCCTTCTCCACGCTTTTCAGGTTCCCGGCGTCATAGTCGATGATTGCTATCATATCCTGCCTCCGTCCCGTCCGGGCTCCCGCCTCTGATGCAGCCAAAAGAGTCCCGTGTATGATATCGGCTTATTATATCATACACGAGACTTACTTTCCAGCATTTTACACGGATTTCACAATCAAAAGTGATAATAGGTCTTTCCGCTTTGCAGCGTCGTCTTGCCCTTGTACTTCGCGAGCTGGCTCACCGTGACGAGCTGATAGCCGCGTTTGCGCAGCTCCGGGATGATCTTCTCCGTCGCCGTGACCGTCGACTGGTGAATATCATGCATCAGCACGATATCGCCGTCCCGGACGTGACCGAGCACCGCGTTGACCGTATGCCCGGGATCTCCGGTGTTCGCCCAGTCCCTCGTGTCGATCGACCAGTAGATGGACGGCAGCCCCAGCGCCGACAGCACCCTGCCGTCTGATGCTCCGTCGCCATACGGAAGGCGCAGCACGGTCGGCCCGCGTCCGGCGGCGTCGCGGATGCTGCTGCTCGTCCTGGACACCTCCGAGGCGATCCCCGCCGCAGAAAGCGTGCTGAACGCCGCGTGGCTGTAGGAATGGTTCCCGAGCTCACAGCCCATCTCCGCCATCTTCTTTACGGTCGCCTTGTAGCGCGATACGTTTGAGCCGACCATGAAAAAGCTCGCCTTCGCGTGGTTCTTCTTCAGGCAGTCCAGGAGACGGTCGGTGTAACGCCCGGGACCGTCGTCAAACGTCAGCGCAACCATCGGTTTCCCGGGATCGACCTCAGACTCTACCTTCACCGAAGGGTCGTAGACGCCGTCCTTCCCGAAGTAATACCCCTTGTCGCCGATCCAGTATTCCCCGGTCACGCGCGCGCCGTCGGAATCCAGATAATAGTCCTTGCCGTCAACCTTCAGCCAGCCTTCTTTGCTTTTCCGCCCGTTCTTTTTGAGGTAGTACCAGCGCCTGTCTTTCTTCAGCCAGCCAGTCCGCAGCGCGCCCTTGCCGCCCAGATAATACAGGTGATCCCGGTACTTCACCCAGCCCGTCACGCGATACCCTTTCGCGTCCGCGTAATAGATCTTTCCGTTTGCCTGGAACCATCTGTTTTTCAGAAAGGTGCCGTCCGTCCGGCGAAAACGTACCTGTTTCCCCTGCCCGACCCATTCGCCCTCAACGCTCTTTGCCTTTGTCACGTTCTTCAGGGAGGAGGACTTCAGCTCCGTCACCTTCGCCTGCGCGGACAGAGGGAGCAAAAAGAGAAGGGCGCACAGGAGGGCAATTCTTATCGTTATCCTATGCCTTCCCATGGTCGAACCCGCAAGCCTACAGCTTAGAATATCCGAAACTGTTCACGATCGCGTCGATCTTCTCCTTGCGCGCGCACATCGGGCAGCTCGACGCCTCGTACGTCTTGTAGCCCGGCAGGTCGTTCCCGCCGAAAATGTAATTGATCTCTATCCCCTGGACATGGTCGCTCGCGCTGAAGATCGCGGAGACGCCGTCCACGATACCGCCGTAATACTGCACACACTCGACCGCCCGCGCGATCGTGCGCCCGGTCGTCGCGGACGCGAGCAGCAGGATACAGTGCTTGCCGTCGATCATCATCTGCATATTGTCGCGGAAGATGAGCTGACCGCCCGGATTCATCTCCGGCGTGACGATGTACATGGTCTGGTGCTGGTTCAGCGACATGATGCCGGACGCTGTCAGATCGTCCGCGAGATACGCTCCGATGACCTCGCAGCCGTCCATGCAGATGATCGTGTCAATGTAGGTGCTTGTCGAGTACTTCCGCGCCAACACGGACGCCGCCGCTGCCGCCTCGCTCTTCCTGGACTTCATGATCGTCATGTCCACATAGTAGTTGATGTGGGAGTGGTTCGTCGCGAAATGTCCCGGAATCACACGAATGATCGCGTTTTTGTTGATCTGTGAATGAATCTTTGTCGCTCTGCTTTCCATAAGGGATACCTCCTGCGATCCTGTTTTCTGTAGATATATTCATTATAAACAATTTTTCCAGAAAATACAAGGAGATATTCGGATAATTGCACAGAGAATTCCCATCGTCCTGCTATCTCGAACGGAACAGGTCGTTCAGGATCCGGTTCGCCGACTTGTTGCGGTAATTGTCCGGGTCGGACATGACCACCTTCCCGGAGAGATCCCAGCGCATCTGGCTGTAGTCCGTCAGGTAGGAGCTCCCGCGCGCGCAGTCCGGGAACTTCTGATACCACTCCGGGAAATACTTCTGCATGTACTTCCGCGCGAGCGCGACCGCCAGGCTCTCCTGCTTGCCGCCCGGCGTCGGCGTCCCCATGAGCTGCACTCCTGGCGGGCTGGAATGCAGAAGGACGACGCTCCCGTCGCTGCAGGAGCCGACGACGATCCAGACGTGCCCGGACGAAGTGCTCATGATATCGCCCGCCCGATAATTCTTCACCTTGCTCGCCGGGGTATAGCTGCCCCAGCCGTACGACGCGTACTCACTCGCCATCCGCTGCGCGAGCATGACATAGCCGGGCTGCCTGCCGCTCTCGACCTCCAGAATGTTGTAGATACACCAGCCGACATAGCCGGAGCAGTCCAGCCCGTCCCGAATCTGGAAACGCGTCGTCCGGTAGTTGTAGCTGCTGTCCTGTTTCTGAAAGAATTTTTCCCAGCGCGGGCTGACGCCGAGCGTCAGCGATTCCCCGCCGCTGCCGGTGTCCTCGTCGTTCCAGCCTCCGCCCCAGACGTACATCGTGCTGCCCACCGGTTCGAGCGCGGTCAGCAGGAAATCCTTCAGCGTCGACTTCCGGTATACGGTCACGGGGAGCGCCTTGCTGAACTTCGTGTAGACGGTCTGTCCGCCCTTCTCCCGGTAGCCGCGGACGACATAGTAGTAGGTGTTCCCCTCTTCCAGCCCTTTCACGGTCAGCTTGCCGGACTTTGTGTCCTTGATCAGCGTGCGCTCCTTGCCCTTCTCATTGCACGAGAATACCAGGTAGCCGCTCAGATCCGCGCGTTTCGTCCACTGAATGGTCGCCTTCTTCCCTCGGACCTTCGCCGTCGGCTGAGGCGCCTTCCGCGAAAAGGAGGCGGCATGCGCGGGCACGGAGCACAGAAGAACCAGCAGCGCCACGAGAAACGCGGCGTCCATGACTTGCGATCTTTTCCGTCTTTTCATGATAACATCCTTTCTTTGCCGCATGCGCCGTCGGACGGCGCGGCGGTTTGTTTCGTCTATCATATCATATTTCCCACGGTTCGTCGAGTTGATCCTTTTTCCAGTCCGGGCAGAAATCGTTTGCCACATTCCGGCGCATGTGCTAGACTAGAAACAGAAAGCGATAAAGGAGATCCATGCAATGAACGATCGATACGAACCGGACTATGACTACGAACAGGAGGCGGCACAGGCGGAGGAGGCAAGACGGCTGCGCCGCCAGAAACGCAGACGCCAGGTGGCGATCCAGCGAGGCGTGTTTTTCTGCTCGCTGCTTTTGATCGCCGCGGCGGCGGCTTTTCTCGCGCTGCGCGTGCTGCCGGGCACAAACCTGCGCCTGGGCGGAGGAGGCTCCTCCTCCGGCAATCCGGCGCCGGACGTGCCGGAGATCATCGTCACAGGACCTGAGACTGAGGCGGAGCCCGTGCCGGAGACAACGCCTGAGACCGCCCCCGCGCAGACAGAGCCTGTGACGTCCGCGCCGACAAAGGCTCAGCCGGACCCCGCGCAGACCGCCTCCCTGATTGACCAGGCAAAGCTGCTCGCGGCAGGATACGACTACGACGGGGCGATCGCCCTTCTCCAGACCATGCCCGGCTACGAGTCCGACGCGCAGATCACGGCGGAGATCGCAGGCTATGAGGAGGCAAAAAACGCGTGCGTGGCGATCGACGTGACGACAGTACCCCACATCTTCTACCACTCCCTGATCAACGACACCGACCGCGCGTTCAACGTGGAGACGCTCGGGCAGGGCGCGGTGGACGGCATGAACGCCTGGATGACGACGGTCGAGGAGTTCGACAAGATCACACAGACCATGTACGACAACGGCTACGTCTACGTGCGCCTGCGCGACCTCGTCGTTCAGTCCGCGGACGAGAACGGCAATGTGACCTTCTCCCCGAACACGAACCTGATGCTGCCGCCCGGCAAGAAACCGGTCGTGCTCTCCGTGGACGACCTGAGCTACTACCACTCCTACGAGCCAGCCGGTTACCCGGACAAGCTCATCCTCGACGAGAACGGCGACGTGAAGTGCCACTATGTCACGGCGGACGGCACGGAGCAGGTGGGGGACTTTGACGTCGTCCCGCGCCTCAACACCTTCCTCGAGGCGCACCCGGACGGCGCGTACAAGGGCGCGCGCGGGCTGATCGCGCTGACCGGCTACAACGGCGTGTTCGGCTACCGCACGGACGCCGACTACGAGCTGCAGGAGAACCTCATGTCCGACCAGAGCCAGTGGCTGTCCGAGCATCCGGAGTTCAATCGCCAGACCGAGATCGCGGAGGCGACGAAGATCGCGGAGGCGATCAAGGCGGACGGCTGGGAGTTCGCAAGCCACACCTGGGGACACTTAAGCGTCACGAACAAGACCGTGAACGAGCTGCGCACGGACAATGAGAAATGGGTGAACAACGTGCAGAACATCGTCGGTCCGGTCGACACGATCATCTTTGCCCACGGCAACGACATCGGCGACTGGCAGGACTACAGCCCCGACAACGAGAAATACCAGTATTTCAAGAGCGCCGGCTACAATTTCTTCTGCAACGTGGACGGCTCCCAGCCGTACTGGGTACAGATCCGCGACCAATATGTGCGCCAGGGGCGCATCGACCTCGACGGCTATATGCTCTACCGCTCCAGCCTGGGCGAGACGACCGTGATCGACGACATGTTCCTCGCCTCACAGGTGTTCGACTCCCGCCGCCCGACCCCGGTGATCGCAAACGGGGAGGCATAAGCCGATGCCGGCGTGGCAGTCTTATGCCCGAAATACATCGACCCCGGTGACCGCAAACGGGGAGGCATAAGCCCCTCCCAGGCGGCGCCGCATGTATAAAATAACCGTCCTCCGGGCATCCTGTATGGGAACGCACCGATTCGGTGCGAATCCCGATGCACGGAGGCATTTTTTATGGAAAACAGCCAGACAGTCCCAAACGTCTGTCCGACGATCAGCGAAAACCGACAGCAGATGGAGCGTTTGCTGCCAATCCGGGAAAGCTTTGACCTGATCCAGCGCGATATCCGAATCGGCGGGCGCGACTGCTCGCTCTATTTTATCGACGGAATGATGAAGGATGAAGTGATGTTCAAGATCCTGGACTCCTTCCAGAAGGTCAAGGACGGCGATATGCCGCAGGACGCGACCGGTTTTTCGCAGCAGCTGATCCCCTATGCGGAGGTCGACCTCTACGGGGCGTTCGACCCGATCCTGCGAAACATCCTCTCCGGCGTGCCGGTGCTCTTTGTCGACGGGTACGAGGCAGGGATCGCGATCGACTGCCGTACCTACCCGGCGCGGAATGTGGACGAGCCGGAGAAGGACAAGTCCCTGCGCGGCTCCCGGGACGGCTTTGTCGAGACAGTCGTCTTTGACACGGCGCTCATCCGCCGGAGGATCCGCGACCCGCATCTGGTCATGGAAATGCTCGAGGTCGGCGACTCTTCCCGCTCCGACGTCGTGCTGAGCTATATGAGCAATCTGGTGGACCCCCAGATGCTCGCAAATCTCCGGGAGCGGATCAAGGCGATCCGGGTCCCCTCCCTGTGTATGAACCAGCAGAGCCTCGCCGAGGCGCTGATCGGAACCAAATGGTACAACCCGTTCCCGAAATTCAAATTCACGGAGCGCCCGGACACGACCGCCGCGTGCCTGATGGAGGGGAAGATCGCGATCCTGGTGGACAACTCTCCCTCCGCGATGATCCTGCCGACCTCCATCTTTGATATGATCGAGGAGGCAAACGACTACTATTTTCCGGCGTGGACTTCCCTCTACCTGAAACTGTCCCGGATCATCATTCTGTTTATGACCGTCTTTCTGACCCCGACCTTCCTGCTCCTGATGAACCACTCGCAGTGGCTCCCGGCGTCCCTGTCATTCATCGCCGTCAAGGACACGGTCAACATTCCGCTCATCTGCCAGTTCCTGATCCTCGAGGTCGCGATCGACGGGCTGCGGCTCGCGGCGCTGAACACGCCCAGCATGCTCAGCACCCCGCTCAGCATCTTCGCTGGTCTGGTGCTCGGCGAATTTGCCGTCAACTCCGGCTGGTTCAACGCCGAAGTCATGCTGTACATGGCGTTCGTGGCGATCGCCAACTATACGGAGCCGAACTTTGAGCTCGGGTACGCGCTGAAATTCATGCGCATCATCCTTCTGCTCCTGACCGCGGCGTTCGGGCTGCCCGGGTTCCTCGCGGGCTGCGCGTTTCTTCTGCTCCTGCTGTGCACGAACCGCACGCTCACCGGGAGGAGCTACCTGAATATAAAGCTGCCGTAAAAACAAGATCATATGGATCCCACACACTCCGCCAGGGAGCGCTCGCGTTTCTGCCGGGTGATCTCGACGAGAGAAAGCTTGGTCATATCCACGAGGACAGTGTGGACCGGGTCCCGGCGGAGCGCGGCGTCAAGCTCCGCGAGCAGGAGCTTGCGGGATTCCTCTTCTTCCATATTGATGAAATCCACAACGATGATCCCGCTTAGGTTGCGCAGCCTCAGCTGCCGCGCGATCTCCGCAGCCGCCTCGCGGTTAATCTTCAGGAACGCCGCCTCGCGCTGTTTCCCGCCCTCGAATTTCCCGGTGTTGACGTCGATGACCGTCAGCGCCTCCGTCGGCTGAATGACGAGGTAGCCCCCGGACTTCAGCCAGACGCGCTCGCGCAGCGCCTCCTCCAGCTGGGTCTCCAGGGAATACCGTTTCCGCAGCGGCAGCAGGCTGTCCTGATAGAATGCCAGCTTTGCAAGGTCCTCCGGCTGGCGTTTCGCGAGATAGTCGTGAACCTCCCGGTACAGCCGCTCGTCGTCGGTCAGGATCTGCTCCGCCTCCGAGTCGTAGAGGCTGGACAGGCGGCGCAGATACGCCGCGGGCTCCTCGTACAGGCAGGAGAAACAGCTGCGGTACCGCGCGTGCGCCATCAGCGTCTCATAGCAGGAGCGCAGCTCCTGCATATCCCGGCAGAGCAGCTCTTCCTCCGCCCCTCCGGCGTTCGTGCGGAACAGCCAGCGGTACGTCAGCTCCTTCGGTTCTCCCTCCTGCGTGTCCCCGTGCGCGTCCATTCCAGCGGTGAGCGCGAGCAGCCGTTCCTTCTCGTCGCGCGGCAACTTGGAGGACGCCGCGTGTTTCCGGGCGCCTGCCGTCAGGAGTACATACTTTCCCTGAAGAGACAGCCTGGTCGTCACGGAGGGCAGTTTCGTCTTCATTCCTTCCCGAGCGATCTGGACGAGCAGCTCGTCGCCGGACTGCGGCTGCGCGGAGCTCCCCTTCTTCGTATAAACGGGGCGTTTCATGTCGTCAAGCGCCAGATGGCATACCAAGCCCGGCGCGATCTCCACGAAAGCCGCCCCTATATTCTTCGCGATATTCTTGATTCTCCCGATGTAGATGTTTCCGATCACATATTCCGCCGCGGGAGGGTCACAGTGGAGCTCCACCGCCCTTGTCCCGTCCATGAGGCAGGAATAGATCTTTCCCTTCCACGCCGTGAGCAGATATTTTTTGTCCATCACAGAATCTCCCTGCCGAGCGCGCCCAGCGGCGTCAGGCTGCGGCGCTCCCCGTCCCCGGTATCCGCGTAGAGCTCGCAGCGGTTGATCTCGTACGCAAACGGCGGCGGCTCGACCCCGGACATCGCAAACAGCGTGTCCATCACCAGCTCCGGTTTCAGGTTCGCCGCGCTCCCGGAGGCAAGTTTCAGGAAGACCGCGCCGTCGTCCGTTTGGCGCAGCTCATAGACCATCGGGCGGATATCCACCTCCCGCTCCGATTTCTTAGATTTTTTCCACACGGGAATCTCGCTCTGCGCAAGAAAAGCCTCCAGCGCGGCGGAGAGGTCGATGTCCGGCACGCGCCCGCCGCGGAAACGCACGACGTAATCCGCCGCCGCCACGAGCGTCATCGCCTTGTTCGCCTTCCCCTCCGGCACCTCCCAGAATCCGGTCACCGTGATCCCCTCGGCGCCGACACGGTTCAGCGCGTCGATCGCCTCCCGGGACGCGATCGGCGTGCGCAGCTCGATGTCCATATACTCCGCGTCGCTCGTCAGCCCCACGCCGAGCGGGGACGCAAACGACATGATCATGTGCGGGCTCAAGCCTTCCGTGTACGCGATATCGATGCGCGCGCGCCGGATCGCCTTCTGAAAATAGCGCATCACGTCCAGATGCCCGATGTATTTCATATTCCCCTGCTTGGAGAATCTCACTCTCACCTTCACTGTGGAAACTCCTTCTGCTCTTATTTCCTGCTCTCCACTTCCATGCCTATCTTGGAAACACTGTGCGGACAATCAGCCAACGCGCAAATAATCGCTCAGTCTACGCGCGCCGCGCGGCGCAGACGCCGCCCTGATACGCCGCCGCTCCGCAGCCGGAGCACTTCTCGCGGCAGTTCGGCGTCACGATGCCCTCCTGCGCCCTCTGCCACTCTTTTTTGAGGAACTCCTTCGTCACGCCGATGCGGATAAAATTCCACGGAAGGATCTCATTCAGATCACGCGTGCGCATCGTGTAGAAGTCCATATCGACCCCGACCTGCGCAAACGCCTGCAGCCAGCGGTCGTAGTCCCAGTACTCCGTCCACGCGTCGTAGAGCGCCCCGTGCCGGTACGCCTCGAGGATCACCTCGGAGACCCTGCGGTCCCCGCGCGCGAACACGCCCTCGAGCAGCGTCACATCCGCATGATGCCAGTTGTAGCGGATGCTCTTCTGGTTCTTCATCGCCTTGATCTCGTGGTTGACCGTCTTTGCGAAACCGAGATAGTCGCCCGGCTGGAACATCGGCGCCCACTGAAACGGGGTGAACGGTTTCGGCACGAAGAACGAGGTGCTCACCGTGATCTGGCATTTGCCGTTCCGCTGCTCCTTCGGGATCTCGTAATACTTCTCGGCGATCCGCTCCGCCAGATGCGCGATCTCCTTCCGGTCGTCCTCGGTCTCCGTCGGCAGCCCGAGCATGAAGTACAGCTTGACCTTGTTCCAGCCGCCGTGGAACGCCTCGTCCGCGCCCTGCAGAATCACCTCCTCGGTCAGTCCCTTGTTGATCACGTCGCGCAGCCGCTGCGACCCCGCCTCCGGGGCAAACGTTAGGCTGCTCTTGCGCACGTCCTGCACCTTGCTCATCACGTCGAGCGAAAACGCGTCGATGCGCAGGGACGGCAGAGAGATGTTGATCTTCTCATCCTGATACCGGTCGATCAGATAGTTGACGATCCCCGGCAGCTCGCTGTAATCGCTGGAGCTTAGGGAGCTCAGGGAGATCTCCTCGTGCCCGGTGTTCGCCAGCATACGGTCCGCGTGCTCCTTCAGGCAATCAAGGCTGCGCTCCCGGAGCGGACGGTAGATCATGCCCGCCTGGCAGAAGCGGCAGCCGCGGATGCAGCCGCGCTGAATCTCCAGGACCACGCGGTCCTGCGTCACCTTGATAAAAGGAACGATCGGCGCCTCTGGATACGGCGCGTCCGACAGATCCATCTGCACCTGTTTTTCCACCACGGCAGGGACGTCCTCCGCCACCGGCAGGAAGGACGCGATCGTCCCGTCCTCATGGTAGCGCACCTCGTACAGAGAGGGCACATAGATCCCCGGGATCTGCGCGGCTCTTCGAAGAAATTCCTGTCTGGAGCAGCCGCCCTTTTTGCAGGAAAGGTACAGGTCAAACAGCCTGTCGTAGACCGTCTCGCCCTCCCCGATATAAAACAGGTCGAAAAACGCAGCCAGCGGCTCCGGGTTGTACGCGCACGGTCCGCCGCCGATCACGATCGGGCAGTCCTGCGGCCGATCCGCCGCGCGCAGCGGGATCCCGGAGAGGTCCAGCACCTGCAGGACGTTCGTGTAGCACATCTCGTACTGCAGCGTGATCCCCAGGAAATCGAATTCCCGGATCGGGTCCTGCGACTCCAGCGCAAACAGCGGGATCTTCCGCTCCCGCATCTGCCGGTCCAGATCCACCCACGGCGAATAGACCCGCTCGCACCAGACGTCCTCCCTCCGGTTGAACATGTCGTACAGGATCTGGATCCCGAGGTGCGACATCCCGATCTCATATACGTCCGGGAAACACAGCGCGAAACGCAGCGCCACCTCGTCCTTATTCTTCATCACCGAACCCGTCTCCCCGCCGATGTAACGGGCGGGTTTCTCGATGCTCTGTAACAGCTCGTCACTCAACGCCAGTTTTCTCATGCAGCCATATCCTTTTCCCACTCAGCCTCTGACCCGCAGCGCCTTGATGTTCCTCGTCTCAATGCCGCCCGCGGCGGACATCCAGGTGACCTCGACCACCTGTCCCGCGACCGGATAATCCGGCATCTCGATATCCGTGTTGGAGATATCAAAACTGCGGTACACGCCGTCAGAGCCGGAAAGCTCCAGTTTCGAGTGTGTGCACGAGGTCACGACGCCCTCCACGTGGAACGCCCTCGGCTCGACGCCCTCGTGGCGCGTGTAGTCAGTGATCTTGTTCGCCGTGTACGGAACCGCCGCGCCGGAGTAGCTGACCTCGACCCGGTCGCCCGTGAAGATCGTGTCCGCGAGCTGCATCTCCGCGTACATCGTGTTAAAGCTGATATCGCCCTGCCCGTCGTCGCGACGGATCCGCAGCGAGCCGTAGGAGGCGTCCAGAACCGTGCCCGACACGACTGCGTTCGTCACATAGCTGTCCGTCACCGGCTCCGACCAGGACAGGTAATCCGCGTAGACATAGCCGGTCTTTCCGGCAAACTTCACGCGTACCCAGCCGTTGTCGGTCGTCCCCGTGATCTCGACCGCCTGCCCTTTGGCGAGCCCGCCCAGGATCTCGGCGTCAGAGGAATAGCTTGCCCTGACATTCACCCCGACAGTCGCGTACATCGTGCCGCTCGAATTTTTGGTGAGCACCGGTTTCTTGTCGCTGACGTACTCGCCCCAGACATACCCGGGCGCCTCGTTGTACTGGATCTGTACCCAGCCGTCGCTTGTGTAGCCGGTCTGCGTGACGCCGGAGCCCGCGTACAGCCCTCCGAGGATCGCGGCGCTTAAGTTCCCCGCCGCGCGCACGTTGACGTCGGCAGTCACATACGCCGTGCGCAGCAGCGGCGTGATCGTCACGACCGGCTCCTCCGGTTTCGGCTCTTCATAGTCCGAAAGATCCGGGAGATCGATCGTCACGCCCTCCTCGTTCTGGTGGAACTGCGCCAGAGTCTGCGTGAAAAAGGTCTCTGTGTTCTCCCCCTGTGCGACCGTGTAGACGATCTGCAGACTGCGCTGCAGCACATGCCCGTCCGCGTCCGTGTCCATCGTGCCCAGCAGCGCGTCGATCGTGACGCCCTCCTCGGTCCCGATCCCGCTCAGGAGCTTTGCCGCGTAATCGCCGAGCGTATCCGCCGTAGCCGCGAAATAATAGGTCGTCCCGTTCTCATCTTCCCTGGAGTAGAGCATTTTCAGGTAATTGCTCGTCATATCCAGATAGATCTCCGAATTGATCATCGTCCAGATATCCGCGCGCTCCATCGCCCGTTTCTGCTTGCCGTCCGGGGTCTCCGTGTAATAAGATCCGTCCAGGTAATAGCTCAGGGAAGAGCCCTCGTCTGTGAGCAGCTCGATCGACGCCTTCAGAAAATTGCTCCTGATCCCGGACACCTTCAGCCGCACTTTCTTCTCCGCGGACAGATTGGTGGCGGAGGACACCGTCGTCTCGCTGACGCTCACGTCCAGCCCGTCCAGCGCGTCCTGCCCCTGCACAGCCGTGTTATATGCCGTCTCCACCTCCGGGGCAAACGCCGCCTGCGCGTACAGCCCGCAGAATGCCGTCATGCACAGCGCGCCCAGCACGCCCACGATCCATCGTTTCTGTTTCATATGCTCACACACTCCTTTCGTCCTGCGCATCCCCTGTCAGCGCCGCGCCAGCTCCTCGGTAATGTCCGCCCAGCTGACGCCCTTCTGCGCCATCAGCACCATCACATGGTAGAGAAAATCCGAGATCTCGTACTTGATCTCCTCCGGATCCGGGTTCTTGGCGGCGATCACGATCTCCGTCGCCTCCTCGCCCACCTTCTTGAGGATCTTGTCGATCCCCTTGTCAAAGAGATAATTCGTATAGGAACCCTCCTTCGGGTGGAGTTTGCGGTCCTCGATCACCGCGAACACATCCTCAAACACCTTCAGCGGGTTCGTCTCATCGTATTCCTTCTTCAGGATCGCGCGGTAGAAACAGCTCCGGTTCCCGGTATGGCACGCCGCGCCCACCTGCGCCACCTTCGCGAGCAGCGTGTCGTTGTCACAGTCGATGCGCAGCTCCTTCACATACTGGAAATGCCCGGAGGTCAGCCCCTTGACCCAGAGTTCCTGACGGCTGCGGCTAAAATAGGTCATGCGCCCGGTCGCCACCGTCGTCTCAAACGCCTCCCGGTTCATATAGGCGACCATCAGCACCTCCTGTGTTCGGTAGTCCTGCACCACCACCGGCAGCAGACCGTCGCCGTTTGTCCGGATCTCCTCCCACGAGAGCGAGGATTCAAACAGGTTGACCGGAACTCCCCGGCTTTTCAGCGTATGTTTCAGCTCCATCAGCGGATACTCCGGTTCCATGAAATCCCGCGCGCAGATCCCGGTGACGCCGTCCGCCCCGGCAAGCGAACAGATCCGCTCCCGCGCGTCCGCCTCCCGCGCCTCTTCTGTCTTTTTACAGACACAGAGGACCTCGTCGAACCCTGCGGACACCGCCTCAGAGAGCACAGCCTCGGGCAGCACGACGCCTCCGAGAAACGTTTCATTCTCCTTTGCCCTCGCAAGCGCGCCGCTCTCCCGGACGCAGGCAAGGATCTTCTCCTTCCCGAAACGCTTTGACACTTCTTCCGTCAGGGCGACGTTACCCTCTTTCTCGTAATTCAGGAACACCCTGCGGCAGCCGGCGTAGAGCAGTTTCTTCACGTCCTCGACGCGGCGGATATTTCCGCCGCCATACACCGGGATATCGGTCGCGCGCGCCATCTCCCGTATGAGGGCGATCGACCGGTCATGCTCTTCGTCCCCCTCGGACAAGTCAAACACCAGAAGGGCGTCCGCCCCGGCATGGTCGCAGGACAGCGCGAACGCGACCGGATCACCGGTTCCGCACGGCGTCTGTTCCAGCCAGCCTTCGACTGCCTGTCCCTCTTTTAAGTAGATCGGCACAATGATTTCTTTCTTTTTCATAGCACAATTCTTCCATTCTATGTCAGTGTCAAAGAGTTCCCTTCGTCGACGGCACGCCCGTGACGCGCGGGTCCAGTCCCGACGCCTCGTCCAGCGCCCGCGCGAACGCCTTGAACATCGCCTCCGCCATGTGGTGGCTGTTGCCGCCGCTTAACACCTTGAAGTGCAGGTTCATCGCCGCGGAATAAGACAGCGCATAGAAAAACTCGCGCACCGTCTCTGTGTCCAGGTCGCCGATCCGCTCCGTCTCAAACTCCGCGTCCGAGCGATAATACGGACGACCGCCAAGGTCGATCGCGCACAGCACCAGCACCTCGTCCATCGGCAGAACGCGGCTGCCGTATCTGCGGATCCCCTTCTTCTCGCCCAGCGCCTCGCGGATCGCCTGTCCGAGCGCAATGCCCGTGTCCTCCACCGTGTGGTGGCAATCCACCTCGAGGTCGCCCTTCACGTCAAGCTCCAGGTCAAACAGCCCGTGGCGCGCAAACCCCTCGAGCATATGGTCGAAAAACCCGATGCCCGTGTGGATCTTTGCGCTGCCTGTCCCGTCAAGGTCCAGCTTGACGCGGATCTGCGTCTCCTTCGTGTTTCTGACTACTTCCGCCTGTCTTCCCATGTCGTTCTCCTTCTCTGCTCCTCTGCTCCGCATGCCGAAAAGTGTTTCCCACTTCCGGGAACCTGTTTCCCTCTGCCGGAAAGCTGTTTCTCAATTTCCGCGCGTCAATCCTGCTCTTCAAAACGCACCCGGATCGAGTTCGCGTGCGCCGTGAGCTGCTCCGCCTCGGCAAACGCGATGATATCCTGATGGATCGGCTCCAGCGCCTCGCGCGAATAGTATACGATGCTGGATTTCTTGATAAAGTCGTCCACGGACAGCGCCGAGAAAAACTTCGCGGTGCCGTTCGTCGGCAGCACGTGATTCGGACCCGCGAAATAATCGCCCAGCGGCTCGCTGCTGTACTCCCCGATAAAGATCGCCCCGGCGTTTCGGATCTTTGTCATAAGCTGAAACGCGTCCCTGGTGACGATCTCCAGGTGCTCGGAGGCGATCGCGTTTACCGTCTCGACCGCGTCGTCCAGGCTGTCCGCCAGCAGGATAAAGCCGTACTGCTCCAGCGACTTCCGTATGATCTCCGCGCGCGACAGCGTTTTCAGAAATCCCTCGATCTCCTCCGCGACCGCCTGCGCAAGCGTCTCGCTCGTCGTCACGAGGATCGCCGACGCCATCTCGTCATGCTCCGCCTGCGAGAGCAGATCCGCCGCCACATAGCGCGGGTTCGCCGTCTCGTCGGCCAGCACGAGGATCTCGCTCGGCCCTGCCACGGAGTCGATGCTGACATGA
>CANQYP010000043.1 GCA_947628045.1 uncultured Lachnospiraceae bacterium
CAATGCGTTCCACTTCCCGATAGGGCAGATCGTTTGCCTCCAGCACGTCTTCCTTGATGTAGCTGGGAATCCTCAGCTCTTCCGGAGAAATAAAGATAAATGTGATATTCTGATAGCGCGCGAGCGCCTTCACCAGCGAGTGCACCGTGCGCCCGAACTTCAGGTCGCCGCACAGACCGATCGTGAAATTGCCGAGTCTGCCCTTCAGGGAGCGGATCGTCAGCAGGTCGGTCAGCGTCTGCGTCGGGTGCTGGTGACCGCCGTCGCCCGCGTTGATGACCGGGATGCGCGACTTCATGGAGGCGATGAGGGGCGCGCCCTCCTTCGGGTGCCGCATCGCGCAGATGTCCGCGTAGCAGGAAATGACCCGGATCGTGTCCGCGACGCTCTCGCCCTTTGCCGCGGAGCTGGAATCAGCCGAAGAAAAACCAAGTACGCTGCCCCCTAAATTCAACATGGCTGCCTCAAAACTGAGACGGGTGCGGGTACTTGGTTCATAAAATAAAGTAGCTAATTTCTTCCCGTCGCATCTGTGCGCGTATTTCCCGGGATCCTTTTCAATGTCGTTAGCCAGATCGAGCAGCGCGTCCAGCTCCTCGACCGAGAAGTCCAAAGGATTCATCAAATGCCTCATAATAACCTCCCTTTTCATATCAGATTTCCTGCACTGTATCATATCCTATCTTATGTGGAAATTCAAGACAGAAAACAAAAAATTAGAAGAAAAAGAAAAAATATGGTTGATTTCTAATCGGTTGTATTGTATTCTAATATCATGAAAAACGACGGGAGCTGACACACAGTTTTCCCGCGTTTTACAGAGTTGTTACATAAAAACACACAAAACAGGAGGATGAGAGAAATGAACATGAAAAAGATTTCTGCAGTGATCCTTGCGGCGTCGATGGTTCTCGGCATGATGCCGATGGCGGCGGTCGCCGACGAGGCGCCGGAGTCCATCAAGGTAGGCATGGTTACCGACGCGGGCGGCATCAACGACCAGTCTTTCAACCAGTCGGCATGGGAAGGGCTTGAGGCGCTCGCTGAGGAGAACGACGCGATTGAAGTAAACTATCTGGAGAGCGCGACGGACGCGGACTATGCGGCGAACATCCAGACATTTATCGACGAGGGCTACGACTTGATCATCTGCGGCGGCTTTATGCTGGCGGGCGCTACGCGCGAGGCTGCTGAGGCGAACCCGGATCAGAAGTTCGCGATCGTCGATGACGCGTCGAACGCAGACCTTGAGAATGTGGCTTGCCTGATGTTCTCTCAGGAGCAGGCGTCTTATCTGGTAGGCGTGGTCGCAGGCATGATGACCAAGAGCAACAAGATCGGCTATGTGCAGGGACAGGTCACCGACACGATGAACCTCTTCGGTTACGGCTACATCGCGGGCGCTCAGTCCGTGAACCCGGACATCGAGGTCATGCAGTTTAATGTGAACAGTTTCACGGACGCAGCTACGGCATCGGCAGGCGCGACCGACATGATCACGAACGGCGCGGATGTTATCTATCACGCGGCGGGCGGCTCGGGCGCAGGTGTGATCCAGGCTTGCGTGGACAACGACATCTACGCGATCGGCGTTGACACGGACCAGTCCTACCTGGCTCCGGAGACGGTCATCACCTCCGCTATGAAACGCGTTGACATCGCGGTTACCTCGATCACCGAGGGCGTCCTGGAAGGCGAGTTCGCAGGCGGCGTGCATCAGTACAGTCTGGAGGACGGCGGCGTGGACATCGCTCCGACGCAGGATCTCCTTCCGGACGATGTGATCGCGGCAGTTGAGGCGGCGAAGGAGTCGATCCTTTCCGGCGACGTAGTGGTTCCGACCACCGCAGAGGAGTGCCCGGACTTCGTTCTTGAGTAATTCCGGACATTCGCGAAACGTGAATAAGGGTTAATTATGAGGGGACTGTTGTGAAATAATATCTTTTATTTTGCAGCGGTCCTTTCTTTCAGGATATCCATGCTGCGCAGGGAATTGCGGTCAGGGAAGACGATTCCGGCGGAGCGCTTTGCGCGGCGGTACATGGAGAACGGATTTAAGAATAGGTTTTTAATGAATGAATTGAAATATGAGGTGAGAGTTATGAAACGAATTTTGACGCCGGAGATCATTGAGGAGAAACGCAAAGAGATTTATGAGACCATCGTTGATCCGACGAGCTCCCACGAGCAGAAGGTCACCTACCTCGCGCGCCACGCGGAGAATTTCATGACGGTGCTCGACGAGCCGGAGGAGCTGGACGAGCTGATGCGCTGCGACATTGACACGCGCTGCATCTGCAATCTCTTTGAGGGCGACGCGCCGTACCGTCCGCGGTACATCTGCATCGACTTCCCGAAGTTCCTGCGCGAGGGCAGCGAATTCCTGCAGCTCGGACCGGCGAAGGATTTTGCCGAGGCGCTGACGAACCTGATGATCATGTACCACAATATTCCGAGCATCACGAACTATCCGGTCTTTATCGGTGATCTCGACGAGCTGCTGGGACCGTACATTGAGGATCTGGACGACGAGACGGTGAAGAAGGCGCTGCGCCTGTGGCTGACGATGGTGGACCGCACGATCCTCGACTCCTTCTGCCACTCGGACATCGGTCCGAAGGCAAGCCGTTTCGGCTATCTTCTGATGGAGGTGGAGTCGGAGCTGGAGAACGCGGTGCCGAACCTGACGATGCGCGTGAGCAAGGACACGCCGGATGACTTTATCCTGGCGGGCGTCAAGTGCGCGCTGCACTCGGCGAAACCGAGCTTTGCGAACGATGAGATGTTCCGCAGTGAGCTGGGGGACGACTACTGCATCGCGAGCTGTTACAACGGATTGCTCAAGGGCGGCGGATCCTATACGCTGAGCCGCCTGATCCTCTCGAATATCGCGAAGAAGGCGGAGGGCATTGAGGACTTCAAGACCAACGTGCTGCCGCATGTGTGCGACGTCATGGCGCGCTACATGGACGAGCGGATCCGTTTCCTCGTGGAGGAGAGCGGCTGGTTCACAAACAGTTTCCTCGCAAGGGAAGGTTTTGTGCGCAGAGATAAGTTCACGGCGATGTTCGGTCTGGTAGGGCTGGCGGAGTGCGTCAACCTGCTCCTCGAGAAGGAGGGCTGCACGGAGCGTTTCGGGCACAGCGACAGGGCGAACCAGCTCGGCGTGGAGATCATGGACATCATCGACCATTTCAATAAGAACCATTACAATCCGTACTGCGAGGCGACCGATCACCACTTCCTGCTCCACGCGCAGGTCGGGATCGAGTCCGACCACGACTGCTCGCCGGGGACGCGTATCCCGATCGGAGAGGAGCCCGATGAGCTGGTCGACCATCTGAACTGCATCAAGCTGTTTCACAAGTATTTCCCGTCCGGGACCGGAGACATCTTCCCGGTGGATCTGACGGTACATAAGAATCCGCAGTACGTGCTGGACATCATTCGCGGAAGTCTGGGAATCGACATCCGCTATCTGTCCTTCTACGCGAGCGACAGTGATGTGATCCGCGTGACCGGGTATCTGGTGAAACGCAGCGAGATGGAGAAACTCGACGCTGGACAGAACGTGCGCCAGAACACGACAGGGCTCGGGCTCGGCGCGGCGAAGAACTGCAAGATCCTGGACCGCCGTATCCGCTAAGGTCCGACGAAGAACTGCAGAATTCTGGATCGCCGTATCCGCTGAGATTCGGTGATGCAGAAAGCGCAGGAAAGAAGAAAAGCACACCCGGCGTATGGTGGAGAGGCAGATATGGCGAAAGCGACGGTAAACAAGATCATTTCCTTCAGCAGCGTAGACGGGCCGGGGAACCGTACCGCCGTGTTTCTGCAGGGCTGCGGGTTCGACTGCCGGTATTGTCACAACCCGGAGACAATCCACGCCTGTATTCATTGCGGGGAGTGCGTGAAGTATTGCAAACCGGGCGCGCTGACGCTGGTGGAGGAAAATGTGCGTGCTGCTGATCAAAGGACAGGCAGAAAGCGGGTGCATTACGACATCACGAAGTGCGTGTTCTGTGACGAGTGTTTCCGCCACTGTCCGCACGGGGCGTCCGCCCGGACAAGGGAGCTGACGGCGGAGCAGGTGATGCGCGAGGTGCGCCGCAATAAGCCGTTCATCCGCGGGATCACGGTGTCTGGCGGAGAGTGTACGCTGTGGAGAGATTTCCTGCTGGAGCTTTTGAGCCTTGCGAAGGCGGAAGGGCTGGGCACGCTGCTCGACTCAAATGGGAGCTATGCGTTCTCGGAGGATCCTGAACTGATGGCGGTGACGGACGGCGTCATGCTGGACGTCAAGGCTTGGAGCCGGGAGGAGCACCTGCGCGTCACGGGACAGGACAATGCATGTGTGCTCCGGAATCTGGAGTGGCTCGCCGCTGCGGGAAAGCTCACGGAAGTGCGCACAGTCGTCGTGCCGGAGCTGTTCGACTGCCGGCAGACGGTGCGGGAGGTTAGCGCCCTGCTTGCGGGGCTTGGCTGCCTGGACGCGAGGTATAAGATCATCCGCTACCGCCCGATGGGCGTGCGGGAGGAATACAAAAGTCTGACGCCCCCGACGGAAGAGTTCTTGCAGAAGCTGGTCGGCGTCGCGGTCGGGTACGGGCTGAGTGATGTGGTCGTGGTATGAAACGGCTCTGAAACCCGATTGCCGTACGGGCTGAGCGATGTGTTTGTGGTATGAGACGACCCTGGGGCTCAGCTGGTCGTATGGGAACGGTTGGCTGAGGTCGATATCAGGTACGACGTGTCTGGAAGAAATATATAATAAGAAATTCAGGATAAGGGAGGGATAAATTTGGCGGAACAACATGTGGATCTGAACACCAAGGTGATCGAGATGCGCAACATCGTCAAGAAGTTCGGCGATTTCACGGCGAACGACGGTATCAACCTCACGGTCCACAAGGGTGAAATCCACGCGATCTTGGGAGAGAACGGCGCGGGCAAGTCTACGCTGATGAATCAGCTGTACGGACTCTACAAGCCCACGCCCGGGGAGATCCTGGTGAACGGGAAACAGATCGAGATGAACAACCCGAGGGATGCGATCGCGGCGGGGATCGGCATGGTCCATCAGCATTTCATGCTGGTGCAGCCGTTCACTGTGACGGAGAACATCGTGCTCGGGACAGAGCCGGTAAAGGGCGTCAAGCTGGATATGGCGACCGCCCGCAAAAACGTGCAGGAGATCTCGGAGCGCTACGGGCTCTCGATCGATCCGGACGCGAAGATCGAGGATATCTCGGTGGGCATGCAGCAGAGGGTGGAGATCCTCAAGGCGCTGTACCGCGGTGCGGATATCCTGATCCTCGACGAGCCGACCGCGTCGCTGACGCCGCAGGAGATCGTGGAGCTGATCGGGATCATGCACAATCTGACCGCGGACGGGAAGAGCATCATCCTGATTACGCACAAGCTGAAGGAGATCAAGGAGTCCGCGGACTACTGCACGATCATTCGGCTCGGGAAATACATTAACACGGTGAAGGTATCAGACGTCACGCAGGATGAGCTCGCCAGCATGATGGTAGGACGTCAGGTCACCTTCGTGGTGGACAAGCCGGAGCAGAAACCGGGGGACGTCGTCCTGGAGGTGAAGGATCTGCACGGCGAGGATTACCGCAAGGTCGAGATCCTCAAAGGGCTGAATCTCACGGTTCGCAAGGGTGAGATCGTGGGCATCGCGGGCATCGACGGCAACGGGCAGACGGAGCTGGTCGAGATCATCACCGGGCTGCGCAAGGCGTCCGGCGGGTCGATCACGGTGAACGGGGTGGACATCTACAATAAGCCCCCGCGGTTCGGCTTTGTCAACGGCGTGTCGAGTATTCCTGCCGACCGCCAGAAACACGGGCTGGTGCTCGATTTCTCGGTGGAAGAGAACATGGTCCTGCAGAACTACAAGGAGCCGCGCTTTGCGAACGGGATCCTGATCAACCGCGGCGCGATCCGTGACTTCGCGACGAAGGCGATCGAGAAGTACGACATCCGCCCGGCGCACTGCGAAGAGCGGCCGGCCGGGACGCTCTCGGGCGGCAACCAGCAGAAGGTCATCATCGCGCGCGAGGTGGAGAACGACAAGGATCTCCTGATCGCGGTGAACCCGACGCGCGGTCTGGACGTAGGCGCGATCGAGTTCGTGCACAAATATATCGTGGAGCAGCGCAACAAGGGCAAGGCGGTCCTGCTGGTGTCCTTCGAGCTGGACGAGATCATGAGTCTTTCCGACCGCATCGACGTCATCTACAGCGGAAAGATCGTCAGCGAGGTGGCGGGCAAGGACGCGGACGAGAACGAGCTCGGACTGATGATGGCAGGAGGTGGAACACATGGATAAAAAGAGAACCCTGATCGACGTGATCGCGGACAGCAAGTTCATCCACACGATCCTGTCGATCCTGATCGGATTTCTGGTGGGAGCAGTCTTTCTTGCCATCATGAAGATACCGGTGGGCGAGGCGTACGGAATGCTCTTCAAGAGCATCTTTTCCAACACGAAAAACCTAAGCTATTGTATCGTCTACGGGACCCCGTACATCGTGGTCGGTCTCTCGGTGGCGTTTTCCTTCCGAACCGGCGTGTTCAACATCGGCGCGGAGGGGCAGTTCGTGATCGGCTCCATGGCGGCGTGTGTGACCGGCATCCTGCTCGGCTCGCTGCCGAAGATCCTCCTGATCCCGCTGTGTTTCCTTGCTGCCGCGGCAGCCGGAGCCGTCTGGGGCGTGATCGTCGGTTTCCTGAAAAATAAGTGGGGCATCAACGAGGTGCTCTCCATGATCATGTTCAACTGGATCGCGTTTTATCTGAGCAACTTCATCGCGGATTTTCCGGCGATCCACAACGAGGGCACCGCGGAGGCGACGCGCACCGTCTCGGACAACGCGAGGACACTCCTTCCTGCCGGGCTGATCGAAAAGCTCAATCTGTGCCCGACCGCGAACTGGGGCATTCTGGTGGCGATCATCCTGACGGTCGTCGTGTATTTCATCATCGAGAAGACGACGCTCGGCTATGAGCTGAAGGCGGTCGGTTTCAACAAATCCGCGGCGGACTACGGCGGGATCAGCGTGAACCGCTCGATCCTCACGGCGCTCGCGATCTCAGGCGCGCTTGCAGGACTCGGCGGAGCGCTGCAGCTGCTGGGCATGGGCGGACGTGTCAGCATCTTTACCGCGCAGGAGGGCTTTGGTTTCGCGGGCATCGTCGTGGCGCTGATCGGCGTCTCGCAGCCGTTCGGCGTGCTGTTGGCGGGTCTGTTCTACGGGGCGCTGACCTACGGCGGCGGCAAGCTGAACCTCGTGAAAGCGCCGACGCAGGTGGTGGATATCATCGTCGGGACTGTCGTATTCTTCATCGCGATCTCCAGCGTCTTCGGCGCGATCCGATACCTGAAGAAAAGCCCGCAGAAAGGAGGCAGTAAATCATGACTGCGATCATCAATGAATTAGGCGTTATCCTTTACGCAACCCTGCTCTATATGCCTCCGCTTTTGTTCGCGTCGCTCGGCTCCTGTTTCTCCGAGGTCTCCGGTGTGGTGAACATCGGCATGGAGGGCATGATGACGGCGGGGGCGTTCTCAGGCTGTGTGGTCGCCCACTTTACGGGGAATCCCTGGATCGGTTTCCTCTGCGGAGGACTTGCCGGGGCACTGTTCGGAATGCTCCACGCATTGGCGACGGTTCGGCTGGGCGCGGACCAGACGATCTCCGGCACGGCGATCAATTTCCTCGCGCCCGGCATCGCGGTCATGATGGCGAAGGCGCTGTTCAACTCGACCGACACCACGCCGCTGATCCCGTCTGCCAAGATCCCGCTGCTGTTCAAAGGCGCGTTCGACACGACGACCGTGTTCGGCACCTTCATGAAGAACGTGTTCACGAACTACGCCACGACGTATCTGGTGTTTATCGCGGTCATCGTGGTCTGGTTCATCTTCTACAAGACGCGTTTCGGTCTGCGCATGCGCGCGTGCGGCGAGCACCCGCAGGCATGTGAGACGCTCGGCATCAACGTGCTGCGCACCAGGTTCCTCTGCGTGACGATCTCCGGTTTTCTGGCGGGCTTAGGAGGCGCGTGCGTGACGATGGCGATCACGAACCAGTTCCGTCCGATCTCGATCGTGGGACAGGGCTTTATCGCGATCGCGGCGGTGATCTTCGGAAAATTCCGCCCGCAGGGCGCGATGCTCGGCTGTCTGCTGTTTGGTTTCTGCACCGGTCTGAAGGTGGTGCTCGGCAATTCCAACATCGTCTCGGCACAGCTGATCTCGATGATTCCGTACGTCGTGACGGTCATCGTGCTGATCCTGTTCGTGGGCAGGTCCCATGTGCCGGCGGCAAACGGCAAGCCGTTCGTGAAATCGAAATAACATACGGCTGGAAAATTAGCTGGAGGAGGAAATAAGTATGGCTTACAAAGAAAAAAAGAGATGGGTGTTCTTCGGACTGCCGCTGACCTTTACCACTTACACGATCGAGGACGAGATCATCACGGTCAATTCCGGTCTTCTGAAACGTGTCGAGAACGACTGCTATATGTATAAGGTGGTCGATGTGCGGCTGGAGGTGAGCCTGCCCGAGCGCATCTTCGGGCTGGGAACCGTCCACTGTTTCAGCGGCGATATGACGAACCCGGATCTTCGTCTGGTGCACATTAAGCACGCGAAGGAGATCAAGAATTTTATCCTGAAACAGTCGGAGGAGGAGCGGCTCAAGAGGAAGACGCTCAACATGCAGAGCCTCGACGGAAATCCGGACATTGCGCAGGTGGACAGCTGCGACCTGTAAGAGCGGGCTTACGCGGTTCGGAATGGGAAGAAACAGATAGAACAGAAACAAGTAAGAACAGGCGAAATTATCGCAAACAGGTGCCGGAGCCGTATTCGGGAAGGAATAGGGTGCTCCGGCATCTTGCGTACGGAGCATTGAATTGCGTTGAATCTCAGGGCGCATCATTTGGGCAGGGGGGGGCGGATCCTCAAGCAGGGGAGAAACGCGGTCCCGGGCAGAGTTGGGCGGGTCCTCAAGCAGGGGAGAAACGCAGTCCCGGGCAGGGCTGGGCGGACTCCAAAGCATGGGGAAAGCGGAACTTCCGGCATTGACAGGGATAGCGAGTCTTGGTAGAATATGCGATGGACTTGAAAGAACAGAGGATTTGCATAAATGAAAGTAGCTGTGCAGAGAGTGAACGGCTACGAAGACGAGACAGTGGAGGGAATTGCTGTGGGTGATTTGAGGGAAGAGATCGGAAAGCGGAGGACGTTCGCGATCATTTCGCATCCGGACGCCGGTAAGACGACGCTGACGGAGAAGTTTCTGCTCTACGGCGGCGCGATCAATCTGGCGGGATCGGTCAAGGGAAAGGCGACGGCGCGGCACGCGGTGTCGGACTGGATGGAGATCGAGAAGGAGAGAGGTATCTCGGTTACCTCTTCTGTTTTGCAGTTCAATTACGGCGGGTACTGCATCAATATACTGGACACGCCGGGGCATCAGGACTTCTCGGAGGACACGTACCGCACGCTGATGGCGGCGGATTCCGCGGTTATGGTGATCGACGCGTCGAAGGGCGTCGAGGCGCAGACGCGCAAGCTGTTCAAGGTCTGCGTGATGCGGCATATCCCGATCTTTACGTTTATCAACAAGCTGGACCGCGACGCGAACGATACGTTTGAACTGCTCGACGACATCGAGAAGGAGCTGGGAATCGCGACCTGCCCGATCAACTGGCCGATCGGCTCCGGCAAAAATTTCAAGGGCGTGTACGAGCGCGCGTCCCGCAAGGTGACGACGTTCACCGACACGCAGAAGGGCACGAAGGCGGGCGTCGCCACGGAGATCGACGTGGATGCGCCGGAGCTCGAGGAGTTTATCGGGACGCAGAACAAGGACACGCTGCTCGAGGAGATCGAGCTGCTCGACGGCGCCTCCGCGGAGTTCGACCAGGAGCTCGTCAGCCAGGGCAAGCTCTCCCCGGTGTTTTTCGGATCGGCGCTGACGAATTTCGGCGTAGAGATCTTCCTGAAACATTTCCTTCAGATGACGACGTCGCCGCTGCCGAGGACGGCGGACTGCGGCGTGATCGATCCGATGGAGGAGGATTTCTCGGCGTTTGTGTTTAAGATCCAGGCGAACATGAACAAGGCGCACCGCGACCGCGTCGCGTTTATGCGCATCTGCTCGGGCAAATTTGACGCGGGCATGGAGGTCTACCATGTGCAGGGCGACCGCACGCAGCGTCTTTCCCAGCCGCAGCAGATGATGGCGCAGGAGCGGCACATCGTGCAGGAGGCGTACGCGGGGGATATCATCGGCGTCTTCGACCCGGGCATCTTTTCCATCGGTGACACGATCTGCATGCCGGGCAAGAAGTTTGCCTACGAGGGGATTCCGACCTTTGCGCCGGAGCACTTCGCGCGCGTGCGGCAGATCGACACGATGAAACGCAAGCAGTTCGTCAAGGGGATCAACCAGATCGCGCAGGAGGGCGCGATCCAGATCTTCCAGGAGTTCAACACCGGCATGGAGGAGATCATCGTTGGCGTGGTCGGCGTGCTGCAGTTCGACGTGCTGAAATACCGCCTCGAGAACGAGTACAACGTAGAGATCGTGCTGGAACCGCTCCCGTACGAGCACATCCGCTGGATCGAGAACGAGGACATCGACCTGAACAAGATCGTCGGCACCTCGGACATGAAGAAGATCCGGGATCTCAAGGATCGCCCGCTGCTGCTGTTCGTCAACAGCTGGTCGGTTGGCATGGTGCTGGAGCGGAACGAAGGACTCAGGTTGTCGGAGTTTGGTCGCTAAAGTTTCGCCTTGCCAGCGAAGGAAAAGACAGACCTTGCAGATTTATCTGTGAAGCATACGCGTCTGTGGCATGGCAAGGCAGGTACGGAAGGATGAGAAACATGACTGATTCGATTCAACCAAAGACAAATGAACGCATCGACTATTTTGACGTCGCAAAGGGCATCGCGATCCTCTGCATGATCGCGGGTCATATGAATAATGCGACAGCCAATTCTTTCGTGTTTACGTTCCATGTTCCGCTTTTTTTCCTGATCAGCGGTTACTTTTTGAGCGAAAAACGGTCGGTGGCGGAGACGGCAAAGAGAAGATTCGTCCAATTGATGGTTCCGTACGCCGTGACGAGCGTTCTGATCACTTTCGGAAAGCTTGCCGAGGCGTTTCTGCGCGGGAAAGCAGGCAGCATGAGAGCGGCTTTCCGTGTGGTCGCCAGATGGACGATAGCCGCGCTGTACGGGAGCGGGAACGTCCTGGATCAGCTCCCTGCCTTTGTGAAGAAAAATATAGGCGCGATCTGGTTTTTGCCGGCGCTGTTTCTGGCGACGCTGATCGTGCGCTATTTCATGCAGTATGCGTACGGAATTATAGGAATTCTGCTCCTGGCGTGCATCGGCTATGCGACGACGGACATTCTGTGGCTGCCGATGAGTGTTCAGTCTGCTATGTTTGCGGCGCCGTTTGTGTATCTGGGGCTACAGGCGCAAAAGACCGATTTTCTTCACAAAAAGATCCCGCTGGTGATTCTGGCGGGCATGGCGGGAGTCTGGCTGTTTTGCATCAGGACGGGCGGAACTTTCTATGTGGTTCGGAACTATGCGGGGCACGGACTGATCGATATCCTCGGCGCTCTGTCCGGCAGCTATTTCGTGATCCGGTTTTCGAGATGGCTGGAGAAGAGGCTCCGTGTGGCGGCGTCTTTCTTGAAATTTTGCGGCAGGAACAGCCTGATTTTGCTGTGCGCGCATTGCTGGGAACTGAAGGTTCTAAGGATATCTTCCTGGAAATGCTTTGCGCAGATCGGCGCTCTGGCGGGGAGCAGCTATGGGCACATCTTTGCCTTCTGGAGCACAATGCTCGTGAAACTCCTGTTTTGCATCGCGGCGGTTTTCCTCGTGAATGCAGTAAAAAAGGCGGCGAGTCGGCTGGACGGGTCTCGATCGGAGGCAGCAGGAGGAGACAATATGTGGAAAAGGATCAACGAATCCGGGAAAACGATTTTTGTTGCGGCGGGGCTGCTGTTTGCGGTCATGCTGCTGTTTAACGTGCTGACGCTGAAGATCTGCGACGATTATATTTATGCGTTCAGCTTTGCGACGGGGGAACGGATACAGTCGGTCGCCCAGATCTTCCCGTCTATGGCGAACCACTATTACACGATGAACGGGAGACTGCTGACGCACGCGCTCGTACAGCTTATGCTCATGTTGCCGGGCGTCGTGTTTGATCTGTTGAACGCCGGAATGTTTTGCGGCATGCTTGTGCTGATCTACTATCACACCTGTTTTCGCATTAGCAAGAAACACAACGCGCTGCTCTTCCTGACGACCGCTGCTCTGGTCTGGAGGGTGACGCCGGTGTTCGGGCATGTGTTTCTCTGGCTGGACGGTGCTGTCAACTACCTGTGGCCGATGACGTTGGCGCTGCTGTACCTTTTGCCGGTTCTGTGGGAGTCGGAGGGGAGACCGTGCCTGAAGACACGGGCAGGGCAGCTCCTGTATGTCCTTCTGGGGGCGCCGATAGGTGCTATGTCGGAGACGATATCGATGGGCGTGCTCATTGTCTCTTTTTTCTCCGTGTTGCTGCAGAGGTTTTACAGAAAGGCTTCTGTGAGGGTCTGGCGGATCGGGGCGCTGCTTGCCTGCGCCGCGGGATATATCATGATGATCAGGAGCCCCGGGACATGGAAAAACAGGATCACGGGAGGCGGCGGGTTCGGGCAGCGGCTGCTGGACGTCCTGGAGCGGTATGTATCGCGGCTGAACTGGCTGATCGTGCTCTGGCTTGTGCTGTTTGCAGCCGCTCTGTACTTCAACCGCAGGCATGCTGCCGTGATTCGCTCTGTCGTCTTTATGCTCGTGAGCGTGGCGCTCAATTTTATGCATATTGTGGCGAATCGCTATCCGCTGAGAGGAATGCTCGGGACGACGATCTTCCTGTTTATGGCGGACATGTCTTTGTTGGCGATGTTCTGGGAGAGCCGGTATGAAGTCCTGGTCAGCATTACAGCCGTGCTGTGCATGTATTTTGCGGCGGTGAGCTTTTTCCCGGGTGCGTATGACATCCTGCAGACGTACCATGCGCTCAGGGCAAGGGAAAACTATATAATCGAGAGCCGGGAAAAAGGAGATCTGGATCTGAAGATCAGCGTTTTCGACACGCAGACGGAATATTCCGCGGCGCACGACTTGCGCTATCTGAAAAAGAAGACGGCAAACGACTGGCCGAACCTGTATATGGCAAGGTATTACGGGCTCAATTCGCTTGTCGGGACGAAGGAGAGCACGAAAAAATGAAAACGTCTTGCAAACGGGGCATGGATTTTGTATAATAATAACTATATTGATAACACAATATATGGGTAAAAACGGATACGCGGCTGCGCATTTTGGTAAGGAGGCTATCGTTATGGAAGCAACTATGGAAAATACAGAACTCCACACGCACAAGCTGGAGAATGAGGAGCAGTTCGGGGAGGTCCGCATCGCGGACGAGGTCGTCGCGATCATCGCCGGGCTGGCGGCGTCGGAGGTCGACGGGGTCGCCTCGATGGCGGGCAACGTGACGAGGGACCTGATCGGAAAGCTCGGCATGAAGAGCCTGTCGAAGGGCGTGAAGATCACGATGGATGAGAACACGGTCCACGTCGCGCTGGCGATCAATATTCAGTACGGCTACAACGTGCCGACGACGTGCTCCAAGATACAGGAGAAGGTCAAGACCGCGATCGAGACGATGACCGGACTGGAAGTCGCGGAAGTGAATATCAAGATCGTGAACGTTGCGATGGAGAAGAAATGAGAAAACAGAGTGCCGTAAAGAACGATCCGTCGGATTTTCGGCGCTCTTTTTAACGGAGAATCGGACAATGAAGAGAAACGAGATCAGGGAGCATATATTCAGGCTTGTGTTCTGCGGAGACTTCCATCCGAGCGAGGAGATTCCGGAGCAGGTGCGGATCTACTTTGAGGAACTGGACAAGGCGACGGAGGAGGAGCACAGTTATATTGCGGACAAGGTAGACCGGATCAAGGCGAAGGTTCCTGAGATCGACCACAGGATCGACGAGGTGGCGCAGGGCTGGAAGACGCAGCGCATGGGGAAGGCGGAGCTGGCGATCCTTCGTCTGGCGGTATACGAGATGCTGTACGATGAGGAGATCCCGCTGAAGGTCGCGATCAACGAGGCGGTGGAGCTTGCCAAGAAGTATGGAGGGGACGATTCGCCGTCGTTTGTGAACGGGATCCTGGCGAAACTTGCCTGATAAGATGGTTATGCAAAAAGTATATTCGGTCGCTCAGATCAACCAGTACATCAAAAATATGTTCGCGCAGGACTTTCTGCTGAATCGGGTCAGCGTCCGGGGCGAGGTGTCGAACTGCAAATACCACAGATCGGGACACATCTATTTTTCGCTCAAGGACGTTTCCGGGACGATCGCGTGCGTGATGTTTGCCAGAGCCAGGATGGGACTGGCTTTTCAGCTGTCCGACGGGCAGCAGGTGGTCGTGGACGGGAGCGTGAGCGTCTATGAGCGGGACGGCAAGTATCAATTGTATGCAAGCCGCATCCGGCAGGATGGCGCCGGGGTGCTCTACGAGCGTTTCCTGGCGCTGAAACAGAGCCTTGAGGAGATGGGCATGTTCGCCCCGGAGTACAAGAAACCGATCCCGAAGTATGTGCGCAAATTGGGCGTCGTGACCGCGTCTACAGGGGCGGCGGTCCGCGACATCATAACGGTTTCCAGGCGGCGCAACCCCGGAATCCAGATCATCCTGTATCCGGCGCAGGTACAGGGCGAGGGCGCTGCCGAGAGCGTGGCGGAGGGACTTCGCGTGCTGGACGGGCAGAACGTGGACGTCATCATTGTCGGAAGGGGCGGCGGCTCGATCGAGGATCTGTGGGCGTTCAACGAGGAGATCGTCGCGCGGGCGATCTTTGCGTGTGAGACACCGGTGATCTCGGCGGTCGGGCATGAGACGGATACGACGATCGCGGATTTTGTGGCGGATCTGCGCGCCCCGACCCCGTCGGCTGCGGCAGAGCTGGCGGTTGCGGACGTGGGAGCGCTGTGGCAGCAGCTGCTGGACGCACAGGCTGGATTCGGGCGGTTGCTGCGCCAGAGAGTCGGGGAGCAGCGGGGACGGGCGGAGAGCCTGCGGCTGCGCCTGCACTACGCGAGTCCGAAACAAAAGGCGCGCGACCAGAGACAGAGAGCCGCGGAGCTTGACACACAGCTGCGCAGGGGAATACAGGATAGCCTGCAGGACAGGAAACGCCGGATGGCGCTTGCCATCGAGCGCCTGCGCGGACTTTCGCCGCTTGAGAAACTGGCGCAGGGCTATGCCTGTGTGACGGACGAGGACGGGAAACGGATCTCCTCTGTCCGCCAGGTGCGCAAGGACGGCTGGCTGAGGACTTACGTGGCGGATGGAAGGATCGAATCCAGGGTGGTTGCAGTGGAAAAGCTGGACCTTTCGGACGAAACGGTGAGGAATGAGACGGAAGAGAGGAAGGAGTGACCGCGATGGACAGTTTCAGAAAATGGCTGGAGGAGCAGGGCGCGGATCCGGCGTTTTGCGCGGAGTATGACCGTTTGCACGCGGCGTATGAGGCGGCGGAGGAAGACGCCGCGCAAGAGGTGACGCTTGAGGAATCGTTTGCCATCCTCGACGGGATGCTGGAGAAACTGGAGGACAGCAGCCTTCCCCTCGAGGAGGCTTTGCATCTGTATCAGCAGGGAACAAAGCTTTTGGCGAAGTGTAACGAAAAGATCGACAGTGTGGAAAGACAGATCCTGATTGTGAACAAAGAAGGTGAGCTAAGTGAATTTTGACGAGCAGATGAAGAAACGCGTGACAGAGGTCAAGAGCGTGATCGCCGGGTACCTGCCGGAGGAGGACGGGTTCCAGAGGACGCTCCTTGAGGCGGTCAACTACAGCATGCTGGTCGGCGGCAAGAAACTGCGTCCGCTTTTGATGCAGCAGACCTATGTGATGTTCGGCGGGAAGTCCGCGGTCATCAAGCCGTTCATGGCGGCGATGGAGATGGTGCATACGCACTCGCTGATCCATGACGACCTGCCGGCGATGGATGACGACGAATACCGCAGGGGAAAGAAGACGACGCACGTCGTTTACGGCGAGGCGATGGCGATCCTCGCGGGCGACGCGCTTTTGAACCTGGCGTACGAGACCGCGGCAAAGGCGTTTGATCTGGAGCCGGAGAATCCCCGCGTCGGGCGCGCGTTCCAGATCCTTGCGGGCAAGACGGGGCTGGACGGAATGATCGGCGGTCAGTCGGTGGACGTGGAGTACGCGGGGAAACCGCTCAACGGCGAGCAGCTGCATTTCATTTACAGGAAAAAGACCGGAGCGCTGATCGAGGCGTCCATGATGATCGGCGCAGTGCTCGCCGGCGCCTCGGAGGAGGAGCTTGAGAAGGTGCAGCAGATTGGGGCAAACGTAGGGTTCGCGTTCCAGATCCAGGACGATATCCTGGACGTGACCGGGGATCAGGAGACGCTCGGCAAGCCGACCAACAGCGATGAGAAGAACAAGAAGACGACGTACGTGACGGTGAACGGACTCGAAAAAGCGCAGGAGGACGTGGCGCGTTATTCCAAAGAGGCGATCCGGCTGCTCGGCGAGCTGCCGTATGAGAACGAATTCCTGCGCGAGCTGATCCTGAACCTGATCCACCGGAACGCGTGACCGGGAAGGGTGGCGTTTATTCTGTTAGAGAAGATCAACGAAGTAAACGATATCAAGAAGATAGAGAAGGAACAATTGCCGGAGCTGGCGCAGGAGATCCGGGATTTTCTGATTCAGAAGATCAGCCGGACCGGCGGGCACCTTGCCTCGAACCTGGGCGTGGTGGAGCTGACAATGGCGCTGCACCTGTCTTTTACGCTGCCGCAGGACAAGATCATCTGGGACGTCGGACATCAGTCCTACACGCACAAGATCCTGACCGGGCGCAAGGCGGGCTTTGACGAGCTGCGCAAATTCGGCGGGATGAGCGGCTTTCCGAAGCGCAAGGAGAGCGACTGCGACGCGTTCGACACGGGACACAGCTCGACGTCGATCTCGGCGGGGCTGGGCTATGTC
>CANQYP010000044.1 GCA_947628045.1 uncultured Lachnospiraceae bacterium
CAAGAAGTATTTCGAAGAGCTGATCGACAAGATGAAGGCTGAGAAGGGCGTGAAGCAGGACGTTGAGCTGACCGCCGAGGATCTGAAGGAGCTGGCGAACCAGTTCAAGGCAGAGTACAAGGAGAAGATCGGTTCCGATTTCCCGACCGACCCGAAGGTACAGCTCATGGAGGCGATCAAGGCTGTGTTCCGCTCGTGGGACAACCCCCGCGCGAACGTATACCGCCGCGACAACGACATCCCGTATTCCTGGGGCACCGCGGTCAACGTACAGATGATGGCATTCGGCAACATGGGCAATACGTCCGGCACGGGCGTCGCGTTTACGCGTGACCCGGCGACCGGCGAGAAGAAACTGATGGGCGAGTTCCTGCTGAACGCGCAGGGCGAGGACGTCGTGGCGGGCGTGCGCACGCCGCAGAAGATCGCGCAGCTCGAGCAGGAGATGCCGGAGGTGTTCGCACAGTTCACGACGATCTGCAAGACTCTGGAGGATCACTACAGAGACATGCAGGATATGGAGTTCACGATCGAGGACAAGCATCTCTACATGCTCCAGACGCGCAACGGCAAGCGCACCGCACAGGCGGCGCTCAAGATCGCTTGCGACCTCGTGGACGAGGGCATGATCACCGAGGAGAAGGCGGTCGCGATGATCGACCCGCGCAACCTCGACACGCTGCTGCACCCGCAGTTCGACGCTGCCGCGCTGAAGGCGGCGACTCCGATCGCGAAGGCGCTCGGCGCATCGCCGGGAGCTGCCTGCGGCAAGATCGTCTTCTCGGCTGAGGACGCGAAGGCATGGGCTGCGAGAGGCGAGAAGGTCGTGCTCGTCCGTCTCGAGACCTCCCCGGAGGACATCGAGGGCATGAAGAGCGCGCAGGGCATCCTGACAGTGCGCGGCGGCATGACGAGCCACGCTGCGGTCGTGGCGCGCGGCATGGGCACTTGCTGCGTATCGGGCTGTGGCGACATCACGATGGACGAGGCGAACAAGAAATTTACGTTGAACGGCAAGGAGTACCACGAGGGCGACGCGATCTCCCTGGACGGCTCCACCGGCAATATTTACGACGGCATTATCCCGACGGTTCCCGCGTCGATCGCGGGCGAGTTCGGCAGGATCATGGCGTGGGCGGACAAGTACCGCAAGCTCAAGGTCCGCACGAACGCGGATACCCCGGCGGACGCGAAGAGAGCGCGCGAGCTGGGCGCGGAGGGCATCGGTCTTTGCCGTACCGAGCATATGTTCTTCAACGGCAACCGCATCGACGCGTTCCGTGAGATGATTTGTTCCGAGACCGTCGAAGAGAGAGAGAAGGCGCTCGCGAAGATCCTTCCGGAGCAGCAGAGCGATTTCGAGGAGCTGTACGAGGCGCTCGAGGGTAATCCGGTCACGATCCGTTTCCTGGATCCGCCTCTGCATGAGTTTGTTCCGACCGAGGAGGCGGACATTCAGAAACTTGCGGACGCGCAGGGCAAGAGCGTCGACGTGATCAAGGCGATCATCGACTCCCTGCACGAGTTCAACCCGATGATGGGTCACCGCGGCTGCCGTCTGGCGGTCACCTACCCGGAGATCGCGAAGATGCAGACGCAGGCGGTCATCCGCGCGGCGATCAACGTCAAGAAGGCGCACCCGGATTGGGATATGTGCCCGGAGATCATGATCCCGCTCGTCGGCGACAACAAGGAGCTCAAGTACGTCAAGAAGACGGTCGTCGAGACCGCGGACGCGGAGATCGCGGCGGCGGGCATAGACCTGAAGTATCAGGTCGGAACGATGATCGAGATCCCGCGCGCGGCGCTGACGGCGGACGAGATCGCGAAGGAGGCGGACTTCTTCTGTTTCGGCACGAACGACCTGACTCAGATGTGCTACGGGTTCTCCCGCGACGACGCGGGCAAGTTCCTGAACGCATACTACGACGCGAAGATCTTCGAGAACGACCCGTTCGCAAAGCTCGACCAGACAGGCGTCGGCAAGCTGATGGAGACGGCGATCAAGCTCGGCAAGCCGGCGAACCCGAACCTGCATATCGGCATCTGCGGCGAGCACGGCGGCGATCCGTCGTCTGTAGAGTTCTGCCACAAGCTGGGTCTGGACTACGTGTCCTGTTCCCCGTTCAGGGTACCCATTGCACGCTTGGCGGCGGCCCAGGCGGCAATCGCGGACAAGTAAGCATAGCCTGAAACAGTACAAAGACCTTGGAGCGATGGCAAAACGTCATCCTCCGGGGTCTTTTTGCTTTATGAGAAAACCTGCTCCGGGCAATCAGACAAAAAGAGCGGGCATTCTGAGCAGATCTGAATGTAAATTTGAGTTTGTGAAATGGATGAAAGGATGGAAAAGTGTAGATAAACACATTTTTTAGTACATAAAAATGTAGAAATAAACATTAATATTGACATATATTCCGCCATACGTTATAATTTTCGCAGAAAAACATAGTATATGGGGGTTGTATGAGAAGGAAAATACAGGAAGATCTGCTGAAGTGGAGAAGGGAGACAGAAGGTCGCCTTCCGCTGCTCTTATACGGAGCCAGACAGGTCGGGAAAACCTATGTGATGAAGGAATTGGGACGGAATGAGTTTCAGAATACGATTTATGTGAATTTCGAGGAGAACTCACAGATTGGAAGTTATTTTGAGACGGAGATCAGGGCAGAGGCAGTCATAGCGGTTTTGGAGCGGTATTTTCATGCGAAGATCGTCCCGGATCAGACGCTTATTATTTTTGATGAGGTTCAGCTGTGTGAACGGGCGCTGACTTCATTGAAATATTTTGCGGAGGAATCCCCGGAGTATCATTTGATTGCGGCGGGAAGTCTTCTCGGCGTGGCTCTGAACCGTCAGCGATTTTCTTTCCCGGTAGGAAAAGTCAGGATGCTTACCGTATACCCGATGGATTTTGAGGAATATCTTTGGGCGAAAGGGAAAGAACCTTTGGCAGAGCAGATACGCGCGCATTTCGAGCGGGACCGGGTGATGGAAGAGGCGCTGCATCAGGAGGCGATGTGTGAGTATGAAAATTACTGTATTGTGGGTGGAATGCCGGCAGCTGTGCTGGCTGATATTTCTGTCAATCCGACGATCGCGCAGCATGAGATCAGGCAGATGATCTTTAATTCCTACGTGGCGGATATGGCGAAATATGCTGATTCCGGAGAGACCGTCAAAATATTCGAGGCTTATGATTCTCTGCCAAGCCAGCTTGCAAAGGAGAATAAAAAATTTCAGTATAAGCTGATTCGCTCCGGCGCAAGAGCATCGCAGTACGGAACCTCGATCGACTGGCTGATCCGGTCAGGGATCGTGAACAAATGCAGCCGGTGTACGCAGGGACTCATGCCTCCGGCGGCGTATATGGAGTTGTCGGCGTTCAAGCTCTATTACAGTGACACCGGATTGCTGTCCGCGCGCACAGGCATGACACTGGAAAGTCTCCTGCAGGTACAAAGCGAGCGTTTCCGGGGGATCTTTGCTGAAAATTATGTGGCGTGCGCATTGAAGGCAAACGGGTATGAGTTGTTTTACTGGGAGTCTGAGGGAACGGCAGAGATAGACTTCCTGATCGTGCGGGATGGACAGGTGATCCCGATTGAGTGCAAGGCGGGAGATCATGTGAAGTCGAGGAGCCTGTCTGTCTATCAGGAAAAATACAGTCCGACATACAGTATTCGTGTATCCGGTCGAAATTTCGGCATGATGAACGGGATCAAGGCTGTTCCGCTATATGCGGTATTTTGTATTTGAAGAGGCGGTATCGTTTTTCTGTTTTTTTCGCGTGAATCGCTTGCGCGAAGTTCGCCCGCGTAGTAAAATGTACACATGTCTGTGTAAAAATGCGTAACATCAGACCGGACGAATCAGAGAAAGGACGAGGCGGACTATGCTGGCTGTATTTTTATCCCCGCTCTATATTCTGTTGAGCGTATATCTTCTTCACAGGCTGTTCAAATGGATGGCGGCATGCCACGGGATCCTGCGCAGATTCTGGGCGCGGGCGGTCGTCGTGCTGATCTATGTGTTTGTTGCGTCTGCGATGGTCATAGGATTTTTCCTGCCGGGCGGAAAGCTGGAGCGGCTCATGAAGCTGATCGGGCATTACTGGCTGGGCGTGATGCTCTATACCGTGCTGACGGTCGGCGCGGCGGATCTGATCGCGCTGATCCTGAAGAGATGCAAATGGATCGACCAGGAGAAACTCCGCTCGCGAAAGGTCTTTGTCGGAGTGGGCGCGCTGTGCATTCTGATCATTGCGGGCGTGAGCACCTACGGCGTCCTGAACCCGCGGAAGATACATACGACGCACTATGAGATCGAGGTGCAGAAGGACGGGGGCAGACTGGACACGCTCAAGGTGGCGCTTGCCGCGGACCTGCATCTGGGCTATAACATCGGCTGCGTACGCATGGAGAAGATGGTCGAGAAGATCAACGCGATGCATCCGGATCTGGTCGTGATCGCGGGGGATATTTTCGACAACGAGTACGAGGCGCTCGAGGACGACGAGCGGCTCGCGGAGATCCTGCGGGGAATTGAGAGCAAGTACGGTGTGTACGCCTGTTACGGGAACCATGATATCGAGGAGAAGATCCTTGCCGGGTTCACCTTCGGGGGAAACAGCAAGGAGAAGGTGAGCAGCCCGGAGATGGACGCGTTCCTGGAGAAGTCGAACATTCAGCTGCTGCGTGACGAGTACGTGCTGATCGACGACAGCTTTTATCTGTACGGTCGCCCGGACGCGGAGCGCCCCGGCAGGGGGATCACAAAGCGGAAGACGCCGGAGGAGCTCACGCAGGGGCTGGACCTGACGAAACCGCTGCTCGTCATAGATCATGAGCCGAAGGAGCTGCAGGAGCTCGCGGACGCCGGCGTCGACGTGGACCTGTGCGGGCACACGCACGATGGGCAGCTGTTCCCCGCCAACCTGACCTGCCGTCTGGTGTGGGAAAACGCCTGCGGATATATGCAGAAGGACAACATGCACAACATCGTGACTTCCGGCGTGGGGCTGTTCGGACCGAATATGCGCGTCGGCACGATCGCGGAGGTCTGCGAGGTCGAGATCCATTTTGTAGGATGAGGAGTTCAGGGAACAAACCTGGAGATCATTTGTAAAATTGAGAGAGATCAAGCGTTTTTTTGTGCATAATTATGGATTTTTGAAAATCTATTGGTTCGGAATCGTTGACAAAGCAACAGAATGCGAGTATTATGTTTATAAAAAGAAACAATGTGTTTGCAAACAGAATAAGGAGGGCGATAGCATGAAGGTATTTGACAGGTTGAAGTGTGCGCTGCTTATGGCTGCAATGGCGGTGCTGCTGGTGGCGCTGCCCGCACAGGCGGAGGGAGCGCTCAATCTCAGGATTGAGGGCGTGACCGAAGGAAGAGTACAGGCGGGTCAGTATCTGACGTTCCGCGCGAGCGGGGCAAAGAAGGGAGCAGCTTACATGCTGCGCATTACGGTCGATGGGAACGTGGCGAATTATCCCATGAACGACAACGGCTATCTGAGCCTGGCGACAGGCGGCATGGACAGCAGCTGGTCGATGCTCCCGGTCGGGCTGCATTACGAAGTACAGGCGATCAGCTACGGCTGCGTAGGCAGCGGAGAGGAGTACTCGGACACCTATGTCTTTGACGTGGATTATCCGGAGCCGGATTACTACAAGCTGGAGGCATACGACTCAAAGCAGTTTGACATCAACTATTGGGCGGGGCAGTACGCGCTGAGTGAAGTCCCAGTGCTGTATCGCAAGGAAGGGGCGAAACTTGACCAGGCGACCGGCATGATGGAGGACAACTGGGTAGAGTACCTGTCGCCGCTTGAGCTGGGCGCGGTGTTCCGCTATGAGATAACCGACGCGGCTGGAAAGGTAGTCTCCAGGGACGGTCTGGTGAAGGGCTGCGGCAGCTACACGGTGAAGGTATATGAGCTGTTCCGCGATCCGCTTTCCGGGAAGACCGTTCGCGTGCCGGCGGTGCCGGTGGAGACGGAGATCGCAGACGCCAGCTCGATCGAGCCGGAAGTAGACCCGGATAAGCTGGGAGAACTTGGAGACGACATGGGCGATCTCAAGGAGGATCTTGGCGGTCTGGGCGACCTTTTCGGCGGAGACCTTGGCGGACTGATCGGCGGCATCGTTGACGATGTGGTGAACGGACCGAAGGAGCCGGAACCGGAGCCGGAGCCGGTGAAATCGCAGGAGGCTCAGACGCCTCAGACGTACCAGCTTTCTCAGGTGTCCCAGACGACTGCGAATGCAGCGCCGGTGGCACAGGCGGCACAGGTGGCTACGACCGTGTCGGCAGCGCAGGAGTCTCAGGCAGCGCCGACCGTTCAGGCGTCTCAGGCAGCCGTAGCCCAGCCGGAAGAACAGCCACAGGAGCCCGAGAAGGTGACCACGCTGGCGACCAAGGCGAACGATAAGGCGGTCGTGAAGTTCAAGGCGGTAGAGGATGCTGACGGATATGAGATCGTCTACGGGACGACGAAAGGGCTGAAGAAGAACACGAAGAAGGTGTCCACGACGAAGACGCGTGCCACGCTGAAGAAGTTGTCAAAGAAAAAGACCTACTACGTGAAGGTGCGCGCTTACGTCATCGACGAGAATGGCAACAAGGTATACGGAGATTATTCCGCGACAAAGAAAGTCAAAAAGTAATCATGACCATATGAGAGTAGAGAGCGTCGGGTCGACCCCGGCGCTCTTTTACGTGCAGACCCTGTCGCAGCACACGGGTCGCACAGCGAGCGAGTAGGGAAAATCCGCCCTACTCGATTCTTACAATATGTAAAATATACTTGACAAAATGCTATTGAAGATATATACTGCTATCGAGAGGAGCAAACAGAGGGGTAAATAGCAAGCCGAGGAGCGAATAGAGAGTACATAGTAAGCCGAGAGGCAAACAGAGAGGAGCTGGTATTGGATGGGCAGAGACTTTTATATGATGTTGGGCATCCTGCCAGGCGTATTGGTCGGACTTTTGATTGCGGTGATCATTATGAAGAACACAAAGACAAACGGCAATTCCCACAGCGAGTATGACGAGCGGCAGACGGCTGCGAGAGGACAGGCATACAAGTATGGGTTCTTCACGTTTATGATCGGCGACGCGGTCTACGCGATCCTTGCGACAGGCTTTGAGCGGTTGCCGCTGTGCGTGGCGTCCGCGATGGGGCTGATCATCATCCTGTCTGTGCTGGTGCAGGTTTCCTACTGTGTCTGGCACGACGCGTATTTTTCCCTGAATGAGAATCAGCAGCGGCTGAAGGTCATATTCGCGCTGACCGGGCTTGTGAATCTGGTACTCTCCATCATAAGCATCTGCGCGGGGGAGATGGTGGTGGACGGCGTTTTGCAGATCAGCAGCCTGAATCTTTTCTGCGTCGGATTGTTCTTCGTGTTTCTGGCGGAGCTTGCGCTGAAATACAGAAAGAGCGGAGCACAGGAGGATGAGGGCGAGGCATGAAGAATCTGAGATTGAAGGCGGCGCGGGCGCTCCTGGACATGTCGCAGCAGGAGCTGGCGGACGCGGTGCATGTGTCGAGACAGACGATCAACGCGATCGAGAAGGGCGATTACAACCCGACGATCAGGCTCTGCCGGGCGATCTGCCGCGTGCTTGGCAAAGGACTGGACGAGCTGTTCTGGGAGGGCGACGAGTGAGGACGGGCGGGAATGAGTGCAAATGAGTTGTTCTGGGAGGACGACGAGTGAGGAAGAATAGGAACGGGTTCAAATTGACCGCGGGGAGAATCGCGGCGGGGAAGGGCAGAAGGTGAGCAATATGATTGAGGCGATCGGGTTATGTAAACAATTTGAGCGCAGCGTGAAGAAGGGGCGCAGGACGGTGAAGGAGACGTTCCTGGCGGTGGATCATGTGTCACTGCAGGCGCGTCCGGGGGAGATCATCGGGATCCTCGGTCCGAACGGCGCCGGTAAGACGACGCTCCTGCGCATGCTGGGCATGCTGATGACGCCGACGGGCGGGGAGGTTCGCCTGACCTTGCAGGGCGAGCCGGATCTCACGATGCCGAACGGTGGCGTGATTGAGAGCGAGACGGCGAAAAAAGCGGCGATCGGCTATCTGTCGGGCAACACGAAATTGTATCCGCGCTTTTCGATTCGCGAGTACCTGCGTTTCCTCGGAGAGCTGTACGGGCTGGATCGGAGGCAGATCGAGGAGCGGACGGCGGAGATCTCACGCGTATTGGACATGGAGCCGTTTCTGGACAACCGGATCGAAAAGCTCTCGACCGGACAGACGCAGCGTGCCTCGATCGCGCGCTGCCTGATGGCGGATCCGCAGATCTATATTCTGGACGAGCCGACGCTCGGGCTGGACATTCTGAGCGCGGACGCGATCATTCATTTTATGAAGGAGCAGAAGGAGCGGGGGAAGACGGTGCTCTACTCGACGCATTATCTCGAGGAGGCGCAGTTCCTCTGCGACCGGGTCTATATGATCTGCGACGGTCGGATCGTGGCGCAGGGGACGCCGCGGGAGCTGCTTGCGCAGACCGGGACGGAGAGCCTGCGGGAGGCATTCCATCAGATCTATGACATGCAGACTGAGGCGGGCAAAGAGCAGAGCGTGACGCCGGGTGAGCGGATTGACGGGAAGGCGTCGCCGGGCAGAGATACGGGCAGCAGAGGAGACAATGAGAACAGGGAGAAAGGAGGCGCGTCCGCATGAGACAGGTGAAAACGCTGGTGCGCAAGGAGATGCTTGACATCCTGCGCGACAAGAAGACACTGGTGATGATGGTGGTCGTGCCGGTGCTGCTGTATCCGCTGATCATCATCGGTATGTCCCTCGCGTTCAGCTACATGATGCAGAGCCAGGAGAGCAAAGAGCACACGGTGGGCTATCCGGTCGAGTATCAGGAGATGGTCGAAGGTCTGCAAAGCCTGTATCCGAAAAATAAAGCGGCAGACGGCGACAGGACAGACGCAGAAGATACGGCAGACGCGGAGGATACGGCGGATGCAGGGACCGGGGAGGAGCTGGCTGACCTGACATTTGTTCCTGCGAAAGCGGGAGAGGAAGACTGCGTAAAAGAAACGACCGACGCCTGGCTGGAGATCTCCCGGGCGGAAAACGGCGCATGGCATGTGACGGTGCAGTACACGTCCTCGAACGAGAGCTCAGCATATACGAGCGAGGCGCTCTCGGATCTGCTCGGGGAATACAGCGACCGCCTCCTGGCGGAGAACCTGCGCGCGCAGGGGCTGGACGAGGAGTTCCTCCACCCGGTTGTGTGCGAGGAGGAAGATCTGACGCCGGCGTCGGAGAGTTTCGGCATGGACATCGGCGGGAGCATCGGAATGATACTGATCGTGACGATCCTCCTGGGCGCGGTCTATCCGGCGATCGATGCGACGGCGGGGGAAAAGGAGCGCGGAACGCTGGAGACGCTGCTGACGCTCCCGGTGACAAATTTTCAGATGATCCTGAGTAAATACATTTCGGTGGCGTTTTTTGCCTGTGTAACGGCGGTGCTGTCACTGCTGTCGCTCGGCGGCTCCGTGCTGTTCCTGATGTTCGGGCTCTCCCCGGAGCTTGCCGACCAGATGCAGGGCTTTTCGTTTGCGGCGCTTTTGAGGCAGCTCCCGCTGCTCGTCGTGACGCTGATCGTGACGGCGCTGCTGATCACGGCGCTGTGCATGTGTTTCTGCGTATTTGCGCGGAGCTTTAAGGAGGCGAACAACTATGTGACGCCGGTGCTGTTCGTCGTCATGCTCGCGTCGATGACGGCGATGCTGCCCTCGACGCGGCTCGATTACCGGACGGTGCTGATCCCGGTCGTCAATGTGTCCTTGATGGTGAAACAGATCATCGCGCAGCAGTTTGACGCGGGGCTGGTCGGCATGACGATCCTCGTCAATTTCGGCTACAGCGTCGTGATCGTCTGGATCCTGGCGCGCATGTACAACAGCGAGGATATTCTATTCTCAGACGGGTTCCGCGGGCTGCGGCTGTTCCAGCGGCGCTCGGAGATTCGGAAGGGGACGGTGCCCGGCACAGGAGATCTGGTCATCAGCACCGCGCTCGTCCTCCTGCTGGTGCTCTATGTCGGCATGGCGGTGACGGCGCGCAGCACGATTGCCGGGACGGTCGTGACGGAGCTGATCATACTGGCGGTCCCCGTCTTTGTCGTCTGGTATATGAAGTCGGATGCGCGCAGACTGTTTCGTCTGCGAACGCCCTCCGCGCGCGCCTGCGCGGGCGGACTGCTGCTTTACCTGGGCGTCTTTGTGCTGGGGCTTTTCTGCAGTATGATTGCAATTTACCTTCTCCCGGAGAGCACGCAGAATCTGGAGGGGGCGTATGCGGAAATCGTCGCGCAGCCGCTGCCGATTCTGCTCCTGCTCATAGCGGTCCTTCCGGCGGCGTGCGAAGAGATTTTGTTCCGCGGGTTTCTCTTCGGGGGTCTGCGGGAGCATTTCACGGCAGGAAAAAGAGAGCGGGAACAGGCGGGCGGCATCTGGGCGCTCGTGCTCTCGGCGCTCGTATTCGCCGTGTTCCACATGAGCCTCGTGAAACTCCCGGCGACCTTCCTGCTCGGCGCGGGCTTTGCCTTCATTGTCTGGAAAGGCGGCAGCATTTATGTCTCGATGGCGCTGCACTGCCTCAACAACGCGCTTTCCGCGGCGGTGATGAAATACCCGGAGCAGATGGGGAAAATCTTCCCGCTCCTCGTCAAAGAGGAGTTCACGCCGACCGAGCTTGCGATCCTGCTCGTCGGAGGACTGGCGCTCGCCGCCGCCGGGATCGCGATTTTGCCGGGAAAAAATAAGAAGGAACGCCGATAGACATTCCTTCCAGACATAACGTTTTTGTGTTTTACCCCAGCAGTGCCGAGTCGTTCGTGAACTGCTCACCGCTGACGTGTTCAAACTGATCGAGCAGATCGCGGACCGTCAGCTTTTTCTTGTCCTCGCCCTCGATGTCGAGGATGATCCTGCCGTCCATCATCATGATCAGACGGTTGCCGTGGCGGATCGCGTCCTTCATGTTGTGTGTGATCATCAGCGTCGTCAAATGGTCCCGGTTGACGATCATGTCGGTGATCTCGAGTACCTTGGCGGCGGTCTTCGGGTCAAGCGCGGCTGTGTGCTCGTCGAGCAGCAGCAGTTTCGGTTTCTTGAGCGTCGCCATCAGCAGCGTGAGCGCCTGCCGCTGTCCGCCGGAGAGCAGTCCGACCTTCGAGGTCAGGCGGTCTTCCAGACCGAGCCCCAAGATCTTCAGCAGTTCACGGTATTCCTCGCGCTCCCCGGAGGTGATGCCGGACTTCAGGAGACGCCGTTTGCCGCGGCGTTTCGCGAGGGCGAGGTTCTCCTCAATGCCCATCGTGGCGGCAGTGCCGGTCATCGGGTCCTGGAAGACGCGTCCGAGGTAGATCGCGCGCTTGTGCTCCGGGAGCTTTGTCACGTCGATGCCGTCGATGAGGATCTGTCCTTCGTCCACCAGCCAGGTGCCGGCGACCGCGTTGAGCATCGTGGATTTCCCGGCTCCGTTTCCGCCGATCACGGTCACGAACTCGCCCTCTTTGATGCTCAGGGACAGACCGTTCAGCGCGGTCTTTTCATTGATCGTTCCGGGATTGAAGGTTTTGTAAAGGTTTTTCAGCTCAAGCATTCTCGGCGCCTCCCTTCTTGACCGGTTTTGTGAAATATTTGCTCTTCCAGTACGGGAATCCGAGGAAGACGGCGACGACAAGCGCGGACAGAAGTTTCAGCAGGTCGGTGTCGATGCCCATCCAGATCACGACCTGGAGCACCAGGTAGTAGAGGATCGAGCCGAGCGCCACGCTCAAAAGCCGCAGGGCGAAGTTGCGGAAGATGCGTCCGAAGATCGCCTCGCCGATGATGACGGCGGCAAGTCCGATGACGATCGCGCCGCGCCCCATGTTGACGTCCGCGAAACCCTGGTACTGCGCCAGCAGGGCGCTGGAAAAGGCGACCAGACCGTTCGAGAGCATCAGCCCCAGGACTTTGTTGAAGTTTGTGTTGATGCCCTGCGCGCGGGACATGTTCGGATTGCAGCCGGTCGCGCGCAGCGAACAGCCGAGCTCCGTGCCGAAGAACCAGTAGAGCAGCGCGATCAGGACGACGATGATGACCGCGACGATCAGGATCGTGTTCTTCCAGACCGGAACGCCGCGGATGTAGCGCAGCGAGACCAGAAGGTCGTAATTGCTCACGTTGATCGCCTGATTCGCTTTGCCCATGATCTTCAGGTTGATCGAGTAGAGCGAGAGCTGCGTGAGGATCCCGGCGAGAATGGCGGGAATGCCCATGAAGGTGTGGAAAATACCGGTCATCAGCCCGGCGAGCATTCCGACGCCGGCGGCGGCAAGCATTGCCGGCCATACGCCCCAGCCCGAGAGGACGAGCATGACGCAGACAGCGCCGCCGGTACACATCGTGCCGTCCACGGTCAGGTCCGCGACGTCCAAGATACGGAACGTCAGGTAGACGCCGATCGCCATGATGCCCCAGATCAGTCCCTGTGCGGCGGCGCCGGGCATTGCGTTGATGAGATTCATAATATTCATGTAGTTTCCTCCTGCAGGTCTGACAGGTCGCAGGTCGCCTGTCCGGGTCTTAAAACAACAGCGAGAGAGGAGCAACCTTTCCCGCTGTCATTTATGTGAAGTGGTAAACTTGTCAGTCTGAATTACGCCTCGGTCTCAGCCTCAGCAGAATCCTCGATCGCTACATAGTCGTCCGGAATGGTAACGCCCAACTCCTCGCAGAGCGTCGGATTGTACTTCTTCGTGAATTCCGGAGCGTACTCGATCGGCATCTCGGAGACGTCAGACTCGCCGGTCAGGATCTTGACTGCCATCTTGCCGGTGGCAACGCCGAGGTCGTAGTAGTCGATGGAAAGAGTGGCAACGCCGCAGCCGGCGCAGATGCCTTCCTCGCCCGCGATGATCGGAACGCCTGCCGGTACGCAGATGTTGGTGATGATCTCGGTGTTGGAGGCTGCCGTGTTATCGGTCGGAACGTACATAACGTCGCTCTCGTCCGCAGCGGTCGTGCAGACAGCGCTCAGATCGTTGGAATCGGAGAACGCGTACTGCTTGCAGGTGTAGCCAAGATCCTCGAGAGCAGCCTGTACCGTGTCTACCTGATACTGGGAGTTCGCCTCAGCGGAGCAGTACAGAAGACCAACGTTCTGCGCGTCCGGGAACAGCTCGTTGAGCATCGCCGCCTGCTCGTCAAGCGGAGCCAGGTCGGAAGTGCCGGAGATGTTCGTACCTACCGTGCCGTCGAAGTCGTCGATGCCAAGCGCCACGCCGTACTCAGTAACGGACGTGCCGAGGATCGGGATCGAATCGGTCGCAGCCTGTGCAGCCTGAAGAGCCGGGGTAGCGTTTGCAAGGATCAGGTCAACGTTGTTCGATACGAAACTGTTGACGATCGTGGAGCAGGTGTTGGAATCACCCTGCGCGTTCTGCTCGTCAAAAGTGACCGCGTCGCCGAGCTCCTCGGTGATGGCATCCTTGAATCCCTCGGTAGCAGCGTCGAGCGCGACGTGCTGAACGAGCTGGCAGATGCCTACGGTGTAAGTCTCTTCCGCGCTGACATTCATTCCTACGATACTTCCTGCCAGAACTGCGGAAAGCGCAACAGCAATAATTTGTTTCTTCATTCTGTTATCCTCCTCAATGATTTGTAGATATGCGGCGGTGAACGGTTGCCACCAATCCGCGAACGGTAACATTATATCGCTTTAACGTAGGAAAGTCAATATAAACAAATTGGAAAATGTTAATCAGATATTAAAAATTATTTAAGTATGTGTTGAATTAATAAGAAAAATGTGTTAAAATCCAATCGAATACATTTGAAAGATACGCAGGAAAGGGGAGCAGAACAATTATGAGAGCGAAATGTTTCAGATGGAAAAGCCTTTTGATGGCGATGCTTGCGGTGCTGCTGATCGGGGCTGCGACCGTGCATGCGGAGGAGACAGGCACGGGGACGGGGAGCCAGACTGAAAAAGAGAGCGAAAAGCAGACAGAGACAGAGTCAGAGAAAGAGTCTGATTCAGGCACAGGCACGGGAACCGGTACAGGAACAGGAACCGGCACGGGAACAGGAACCGGCACAGGCACAGGAACCGGCACAGGCACGGGAACCGGCACAGGAACAGGATCCGGTACGGGAACAGGAACAGGCACTGGTACGGGAACGGGAAGTACAACGGAGACGAAACCGGTCGAAGACCCCGGGATCCAGTGCGGCGCCAGCGCTTGGGGCAAGCTTTCGGCGGACGGCGTCCTGACGGTGACGGGCACGGGCAGGATAGACGGCTATGCGAAAAGCGGGCAGGGAAAGTTTTACAACATGAGGATGCAGATAAGCAAGATCGTGATCGGCGACGGCATCACCGCGATCGGCGCGTACGCGTTTGAAAACACGGCGTGCAAAGAGCTGGTGATCGGAAAGGGCGTCAAGACGATCTATGACCGCGCGTTCTGGCAATCGCCGTATCTGCAGAGCGTCACGGTGCCGGGCAATGTCGACCGGATCGGACCGGGCGCGTTCCGGGAATGCCCGCAGCTGGCGAGCTGTACGCTCTCGGAGGGGCTTGCTACCATCGGCAATTATGCGTTCTATGGGACGCCCATGACCTCGGTCACGATCCCGGAGAGCGTGAAAACGATCGGCGAGCGCGCCTTTCTTAAAACAGGGCTGACGAGCGTGGTGATCCCGGTGAAGGTCTCCGTCATCAAAGAGTACGCGTTCGGGAAGGTCAACGCAACGATCTACAATCCCTCCGTGACACTGAACGCCCATGCGTTCGGCGCCGGATCCGTGCTCACGGTCAGGGTAAACTCGAGCGCGGACCTGTTCGCGAAGAACAACGGGCTGGGCGTCGCCTATTTTGACTGCGAGCCGAACGGGGCGCTCCCGCTGGTCGAGCACAGCTGGGACGCCGGGAAGGTCACAAAGGAGGCTACGTGCGCGGCGCAGGGCGAGAAGACCTACACCTGCACGAGGTGCGGCAAGATCAAGACGGAACCGATCCCGGTCACGGCGCATAATTTCGGCACGTGGAACATTCTGTCCCAGGCGACGGTCTCGGCGAGAGGGCTGCAGGGCAGGACGTGTTCCGTGTGCGGCTACATTGAGACGTCTGAGATGGATCAGCTGACGCCGGTGATCGGTCTGAACATTTACAACCTCACGCTCGGAGTCGGGGAGACCTACAAGCTCAAGGTCATAACGAAGAGCTTTGGCGATACGGTCGCGTCGTGGACGAGCTCGAAGAAAAAAGTCGCGACGGTGGGCGCGGGCGGAAAAGTCCGCGGGAAGGCGCCCGGCACGGCGACGATCAGGGTCAGACTGGACAGCGGACTCACCGCAAAGGTGAAGGTGACCGTCAAGAGGAACGCGACGACGAAACTCAGCGTTTCCGCGAAAGGCGCCAAGCTGAAGAGCCGGAAGGTCACCGTGAAGGCGAAGAAGACGTTTACGCTGCTTGCGCAGGTAAAGCCGGCAAACTCGACGGACAAGGTGAAATTTTCCTCTTCCAACAAAAAAGTCGCGACCGTGTCGAGCAGCGGAAAGGTGACGGCAAAGAAGAAGGGCAAGGCAAAGATCACGGTCAGCTCGGGCAATAAGCGGGTGACGATCACTGTGACGGTAAAATAGAGCAGGGCGCGTCCCGGAGGATTTGAAGGGTCTTCCGGGGCGCACTTTTTTTGGGCTTTGTCATAAGATAGAGGGAACAGGATGCGGCTGGAGGTTTTATGACAAAGATCATTCTTGACGCGGGGCACGGGGGAAACGACCCGGGCGCCGTGTATGAGGGCAGGAGCGAGAAGGACGACGTGCTGCGGCTTGTCCTGGCGGTGGGGGCGCTGCTCGAGGAGAACGGCGTGGAGGTGGCGTACACGCGGACCGGGGACGTGTACGAGAAACCGTTTGAGAAGGCGCAGAGCGCGAACCGCGAGGGAGGAGATTTCTTTCTCTCGATCCACAGAAACGCGAGCCCGAGGGAGAACCAGTATTCCGGCGTGGAGACGCTGGTGTATGACAGGTCCGGGCAGAAAGCTGCGCTTGCGGAGGCGGTCAACCGCGAGCTGGAACAGCTGGGGTTTCAGAATCTCGGAGTGAAGGAGCGCCCGGAGCTGGTCGTGCTGCGCAGGACGAAAATGCCGGCGGCACTTGTGGAGGTCGGCTTTCTGAATACGGACGCGGACAACGAGCGTTTCGATGAGCGTTTCGACGAGATCGCGCAGGCGATTGCGAACGGGATCCTGCAGATCTTCGGGACGGCGGACGAACCCGCGGGTGAGTATTCGGGCGAACTAATGAGCGGATTTCCAGGCGGCTCTTCGGGCGAATTTATAGGCGGATTTTCAGGCGAATCGGGCAGACTTTTGGACGAGGTTTCGGACGGATCTTCAGGCGAAGTTTCGGGCGGTGTGGAGGGGACGCAGACCGGTGCGGTCGACGGCGAAACGCTGTACCGCGTGCAGGTCGGAGCGTTCCGTCAGCTCGATCAGGCGGTGCGCCTGGAGCGGACGCTGCGCGCGCAGGGATATGCTACCTTTATTGTCACATAAAATATACTTTTGTTTTTCGGATAAAGGTGTTATACTTAACTACATATAGACAACATGGAACCACATAGAATCTACATAAGAGTCTATGCAGAAACGATACGAGAAGGATCATCACATGGATACAGGCAGTCTGGCTCTGATCGAGGAGCCGATTCTTTGCTGGTTTCGGGAAAACGCGCGGGTGCTCCCGTGGCGGGAGCATCCGAGCCCGTACTATGTGTGGGTGTCGGAGATCATGCTCCAGCAGACGAGGGTCGAGGCGGTCAAACCTTTTTTCGCGAGGTTTACCGAGGCGCTGCCGGATGTGGGCGCGCTGGCGGCATGCCCGGAGGAGCGGCTGCTGAAACTGTGGGAAGGACTCGGCTATTACAACCGTGTGCGGAACATGCAGAAGGCGGCGCGGCTCGTGATGCGCAAATATGGCGGCA
>CANQYP010000045.1 GCA_947628045.1 uncultured Lachnospiraceae bacterium
ATAGGACTAATCGCACACAACAACAAAAAAGTATTGATGGAGAATTTTTGTCTCGCTTACAAGTATATTTTATCGAAACACAATCTGTACGCAACTGGTATCACCGGAAGAAGAATCGAAGACGTCACGAACCTCAGAGTTTACAAGTTCCTGCCGGGGAGCGTGGGTGGAGACAAGCAGTTCATCGACATGATCGAGCGAAATGCGATGGATATGGTGATCTTTTTTTATAATCCGCTCATGACAAGCCCGAACGCGCCGGACATCTTCGCGATCTCCCGCTGCTGCGACCAGTACAATATCCCGATCGCGACCAACATCGCCACGGCGGAGTCCCTGGTGCTTGGGCTCGCGCGCGGAGATATGGACTGGCGGCTCAACATCCGCTCGAACGAGTTCTGACAGAGCGAAAAAGGACAGAACAAAAGGGTGCTGCATATGCAACACCCCGTTTTTTATGCGAAACTCCGCATAACCTCTGCTTAGATGTCGAGACTGCCGGTCACATCGCCGTTGATCACATAGTAGACGGCATTCTCTTCCGGCTTGAGATAGAGGTCGATGGACTTCAGGTCGCCCACCTTCTGTTTCATCTGCTTGGTCCAGACGTCCTTGACGCTCTTGATGACGTCGTCCTTGTTGATCTCTTTGCCGAGATACTGAAGGAAGACCGTCTCCTTCACAGCAGCCTTCTTCGCCGCGGCGGGTTTCCGGATCGCAGGTTTCTTGACCGCGGTCTTCTTCTCAGCCGGTTTCGCGGTTTCCTTTTTCACCTCTGCAACCTTTTCTTCTATCTTCGCAGGGGTAACTTCTGTCAGAGTTTTTTTGGTTTTCATAAATTCCTCCTCAATTAGAATTATATCTTTTATCTGTGTAAAATCTAGCCACACACAGACATTATGTTCTGTCATTTGCATCATATATCATTATAGCTCGTATTGCAAGTTCTAATCTTACAAAATTTATAACAAATTCAATGGAATTGTTAGTCAAAAAGACAAACGGCGCCGCTTAGGACGGCTCCATTGTCACATTCAGCCCCAGTTTCCGAAGGGTGTTCAGGTCAACCTTGGAGAGGCGGGACGAGCAGTGCAGCTGACAGCCGCGCAGACTCCCGAGCGCCTCCAGCGCCTTTTGCGCGTCGCTGTTTTCCGAGGCGCTGATCGACAACGCGATCAGGGTCTCGTCCGTGTGCAGGCGCGGGTTGCGGCTGCCGAAATACTGCGTCTTCAACGTCTGGATCGGGACGAGCGCCTTGTGGGAGATCAGCGGGAGCGCATGGTCGATTCCGGTGACGACCTTCAGGGCGTTCAGGAGCACAGCCGAACAAGGTCCCAGCAGCTCGGTGGTCTTCCCGGTGACGATGCTGCCGTCGGAGAGCTCGATCGCGGCGCAGGGCACCTGCTGCCGGTCTGCGCGCTCGTTTGCCGCAAGCGCGCAGGGGCGGTCCTTCCAGCTGATGGAGAGCTGCTGCATCAGAAACTCGATCTTGGCGAGCTCATCCTCGGTGGCGACCAGATCCGCCTTGCGGATCATGGATTCATAGTAGCGGCGGAGAATCTCCTGGCGCGACGCCTCGCAGCACGCCTCGTCGTCCACGATGCAGTGCCCCGCCATATTGACTCCCATATCGGTCGGGGACTTGTAGGGGCTCTCCCCGTAGATCCCCTCGAAGATAGCGTTCAGCACCGGGAAGATCTCGATGTCACGGTTGTAGTTGACTGTGGAGATCCCGTAGGCGCTTAAGTGGAATGGGTCGATCATGTTGACGTCCTTTAAGTCCGCCGTCGCCGCCTCGTACGCCAGATTGACCGGGTGCGAGAGCGGGAGATTCCAGATCGGGAAGGTCTCGAACTTCGCGTAACCGGCGCGGATCCCGCGCTTGTGCTCATGGTAGAGCTGCGAGAGGCAGGTCGCCATCTTGCCGCTGCCCGGACCAGGCGCAGTCACCACGACGAGCGGACGCGTCGTCCTCACGTAGTCGTTTTTCCCATAGCCGTCGTCGCTGACGATCAGGGCGACGTTCTTGGGATAGCCCTCGATCAGGTAGTGGCAGTAGACGTCGATCCCCTGTTTCTCAAGGCGGCTGCGGAACGCGTCCGCAAGCGTCTGCCCGCTGTAGTGCGTCAGGACGACGCTCCCGACGTACAGACCGTGGCTGCGGTAGACCTCGATCAGACGCAGGACGTCCAGGTCGTAGGTGATGCCGAGGTCGGCGCGGACCTTGTTTTTCTCGATGTCCTCCGCGTTGATGACGATCAGCACTTCCGCCTGCGAGGAGAGCTGCAGCAGCATCTGGAGCTTGCTGGAGGGCTCGAATCCGGGCAGGACGCGCGACGCGTGGTAATCGTCGAACAGCTTGCCGCCGAACTCGAGGTAGAGCTTGTTGTCGAACATGGCGATGCGCTCTTTGATCTTCTCTGACTGCATACGCAGATATTTCTGATTGTCAAACCCTGTCTTCATGGCATGTCCCCCTGCGGGTGCGCGGCAGGCGCCGCGCCCGTTCTGTCTGGTCTTCGTAATAAAAAAAGTATACGACATTTTTCGGAGCTTGGCTATCCATTTTTTGAAAATATTTCACCTGTCTTGCACCCGGAAAATGCCTGTTTGATATTGACAGCCGAAGACGAACTCTTTATAATGATTCCGAATTCTACGAATCGTATCACAGGACGGCGCCGGACGCCGCGCGTGCCGCGGATCTTGCGCCGCGCATGCAGGACGCGGCGGCGCAGGCAGGAGACGGGCGAATGAGAGTGATCGCAGGAAAAGCGCGGAGACTTCCGCTGAAGACAGCGCCGGGCAGAGACACGCGGCCGACGACGGACCGGATCAAGGAGACGCTGTTCAATATGCTGCAGAGCGAGGTCGGCGGGATCCGTTTTCTCGATCTGTTTAGCGGCAGCGGAGGCATCGGGATCGAGGCGCTGAGTCGCGGGGCGGAGTACGCCTGCTTTGTGGAGTCGGCGCGCGCGGCGGCGGACTGCATTCGGGAGAATCTCGCGTTCACGCGCCTAGCCGCGCAGGCGGAGGTCATGCAGTGCGACGTTATGACGGCGCTTGCACGGCTGGAAGGGCAGGAGCCGTTTGGGATCATTTTCATGGACCCGCCTTACGGGAAGGGGCTGGAGCGCGCGGTGCTCGAGGAGATCGCGCGGCGCAGACCGTCGTTTGTGACCGGCGAAACCACGCTCATCGCGGAGGCGGAGCTGAGGACGGATTTTTCCTATGCGGAGGCGGTCGGGTACGAGCTCCTGCGCGAAAAAACATACAAGACCAACAAACATGTGTTTCTCAGGCTGCGGGAGGATAAGTTATGAAACGTGCCGTCTATCCGGGAAGTTTTGATCCGGTCACGAAGGGACATCTGGATATCATCGAGCGCGCGGCGGCGCTGGTTGACGAATTAATTGTCGGAGTTTTGAATAATAATGCAAAAATACCGTTGTTTTCTGTCGAAGAACGTGTTAATATGTTAGTTGAGGTAACCAGACACATACCGAATGTTCGCGTGGAATCCTTCTCCGGGCTGTCTGTCGATTTTGTGAAACGCTGCGGCGCAAGCTTTATCGTGCGTGGTCTGCGCGCGGTCACAGACTTTGAGTATGAGCTACAGATGGCGCAGACGAACCGGAGCATTGACGGTGGGATCGATACGCTTTTCTTCACGACGGCGCTGCAGTATGCGTATATCAGTTCTACGATCGTCAAGGAGGTGGCATGGTACGGAGGGGATATCTCCGGGTTTGTCCCGGAGAGCGTGGCGTGCTCTATTCAGCGCAAGATTTCGGAACAGCAGAGGGAGAACAAAGTATAAGTAATTTCAAGAAGGAGTAAGGAGAGAAAATCATGAGCAGCAGAATCGAACAAATCATTGAAGAGATCGAAGAGTTTATCGACAGTTGTAAGTTCCAGCCCTTGTCTTCGACGAAGATCGTCGTGAACAAGGAGGAGCTCGAGGAGCTCCTGCGCGAGCTCCGCATGAAGACGCCGGATGAGATCAAGCGCTACCAGAAGATCATCAGCAACAAGGACGCGATCCTCGAGGACGCGCAGACGAAGGCGGACAACATCATCGCCGAGGCGCAGGCGCAGGCGCAGAAGATCGTCAGCGAGAGCGAGGTCATGCAGGTGGCGCTCCAGCAGTCCAACCAGCTGATCGAGCAGACGAACGCGCAGGCGCAGGAGATCATGGACCGCGCGACCGAGGACTCGAACAACATCCGCATGAGCGCGATCCGCTATACCGACGAGATGCTTGACAACCTCGAGAAGATCATGAGCCACACGATCGATTCGGCGGGCACGAAATACAACAACTTCATCAATTCGATTCAGTCCTGCTACGACATAGTGAGCAAGAACCGCTCGGAGCTTTCCCCGCAGGCGGCGCCGTCCAGCTATACGACGGCTCCTGCCGAGGAGGATTCCTCAGAGGGGAAAGAGGCGGACGAATAAGACAGAGACCAGAGCAAAGAGCAGGGAGAGCAGGGTGATGTTCACCCTGCTTTTTATATAGTGCAGCAGCAGACGACGGTCCATCGCCGCGGTCGAGACGCTCTGCGCGAGCGCCGAGAGTCCCCCGAACGACGCGAGCGCGGTTATGAGCAGATAGCGGACGTGCAGCGGCAGCGGGGCGGACGCGAGCAGGTGCGCGCCGTTGGTCACCTCGATACAGGAGACGAGAAACAGCGCTGCGGGATGTTCGATCGGGAGCAGGAGCGTCGCCGCGCCGGAGAAGAGGGCGAACATCACGAGGTATGCGCCGAGCCGCACCACATTGCGGATCGTGTCGTAGATGCATTCGTCGATCACGGGGAACAGCTCCTGCAGATCAAAGCGCGGGTCTTTGCCCGCGCCGCTTGGGTCCGGGGCGGTTCGGCTCGCCGCGGGAACGGGCGCAAGGTTAGAGCGCCGCAGGCGGCGCGCGCTTAAGATCCCGTAGAGAAACGCCGCGCCGAGCACATTGAGCAGAAACAGACCGCCCAGGGAGCGCTGCCCCAGCTGATCCGCGGCGAGATAGGACAGGAGAAACGAGGGGCTCAGGTTGTTGACAAAGCCGTACAGAACGTAAGCCTCATCCGCGCTGATCTTCCCCTGCGATTGCAGGTCGCGGGTGATTTTTGCTCCCATCGGGAATCCGCAGAGAAATCCGCCAAGGATCGCGAAGGCTCCGTACTGTGAGCAGCCGAACAGGCGGTGAAACGGGCGGGCGAGAAACGGCAGCGCCCGCTTGAGCAGGTCAAGGCGGATCAGGATGCTGCACACCAGCATGAAGGGAAAGAGCACCGGCAGCACAGAGCGGTACCACAGGAGCAGTCCCGCCCGCGCGTCAGAGAGGGCGCGCGCCGGGAACAGGAGCAGATACAGCAGCAGGAACAGCAGACAGCAGAACAGTTTTTTCATTGCACGCTCCGGCGGTCGTCGTTACTGCATCGTATGAGCACGCGGGGAGAAATATGCTGCGTCTGCCGCTGCCTGTGCCGTGTCGCTGCGTCCGGTCGCGGCAGCGCATGAGCATGCGGGGAGAAATATGCGGACGGTCTGGAATCCGCGTTTCCCGCATATACTGTCAGGAAGTGAATTCGGAAGGTTGCCGCGGTGAGGAAGATCTGCAGTGGGCTGGCGCTCTTGTTTTTTCTTACGTTTGTAAACACACAGTTCTCGGCGCTTTTGTTTCAGAAGGGGGTCGCGCGGCAGCTGGAGCAGGTCGCACCGGAGAGCGATCAGTTCCGGGCGCTTGCGCTCTCACAGCAGCTGCTGTCCAGGCTTGCGGCGGCGCGGAGCGAGCTGGGGATGCCGCCCGGGGAGCTGCTCGCGATCCTGAGCTCGGACGCCGCGAGGAGCGCAAGCCCGGTCGGCGAGGGCGGAGCCGGGGATCTCGTGAAGTGGAAACGCCTGATGCTGCGCGACGCGCCGGAGGGCTATGAGCAGCTTGCCGGATATTACGGCGCGATCCTGGACGACGTCGCCTGTTTTCCGATCCCGTCGGAGGGCGTCGTCTACGAGAACAGCTGGATGTTTGAGCGCAACTACGGGGGCAGACGCGGGCACGAGGGCACGGACCTGATGCCGCCCGAGAACCTGAGCGGGCACTACCCGATCGTCAGCATGACCGACGGCGTCGTGGAAAAGGTCGGCTGGCTGCCGCTGGGCGGCTATCGCATCGGGATCCGCAGCCCCTCCGGCGGATACTTTTACTATGCGCACCTCGATTGCTACAGCAGGACCTTCTGGGCGGGCGAGGCGATCTCCGCCGGGACAGTGCTCGGCTGGGTGGGAGATACCGGCTACGGTCCGGAGGGCACCCGCGGGAAGTTCGACGTTCACCTGCACCTCGGCATCTACATCCGCACCGAGCGCGCGCGGGAGCTGTCCGTGAACCCCTACTGGGTACTGCGGTATGCGCAGATGCTCTGAAAGACGGATAGACGAGACCGCCGACCGCAGCAGAGCCGCCGGGCTGCGGTATGCGCAGACGCTCAGAAACGCGAAAAACGTTTCGTTGCATCTTCCGCGCGGATATGTTAAACTAATATCAGCTATACCCTGGAGGTTTTATTTTATGGAAATACAATTATGGCGGGAGATCCTGGCGCCCTATGATCTGGCGGTCAAGGAGCTGACCGTGAAATTTGAGCATCTGATCTACGAACACAGGAGCCGCGGGCTGTACTCCCCGATCGAGCAGGTGACGGGCAGGGTAAAGTCGGTCTCGAGTATTCTGGAGAAGGCACAGAAGAAAAACATACCGATGGACGAGATCGAGGATAAGATGATCGATATCGCCGGGGTGCGGATCATCTGCCAGTTTGTCGAGGATATCGAGAAGGTGGTCGAGCTCATCCGCAGGCGCTCCGACATGGAGGTCATTCACGAGCGCGACTATATCAACCACATGAAGGACAGCGGGTACCGGAGCTACCACATGATCGTCTACTATTGCGTGCAGACGCTGGAACGTGAGCGGCAGATCAAGGTCGAGATCCAGATCCGCACGCTTGCGATGAACTTCTGGTCGACGATCGAGCACTCGCTCCAGTACAAATACAAGAAAAACATACCGGATCACATTCGCGAAAAGCTGACGAACGCGGCAAACGCGATCATACAGCTCGACAATGAGATGTCGTCCGTGCGCAGCGAGATCATGGACGCGCAGAATTCCCTGCAGATCCATTCCAGGCTGATTGCGGATATCCTGAACAACATACAGAACCTCTACCGAATCGCGAACAAGCGCGAGGTGCTGAAGATCCAGGACGAATTTTACCGGATCTACGAGCTGGACGACATCGATCAGCTCCGGCGGTTCAGCCGGGAGCTGGACAACATCGCGGAGGGGTACCGCGCGCAGTCGATCAGCCGGGAGGATGAATAGGAGACAGCTATGATGCACTTGCCGGAGGAATTTTCCAGGCGCATGCGCGCGCAGCTCGGCGACGAGTATGACGCCTTCTGCGCTAGCTATGAGGAAGAGGGCTGTGTCGGGCTGCGCCTCAACACGCGGCGGCGCTCGGCGGAGACCTTCCGGGCGACGACTCCGTTCCGGCTGACCCCGGTTCCCTGGACGGACAACGGGTTCTACTACTGGAAGGAGGAGCCGGTCACGCGGCATCCGCATTATTACGCGGGCTTATACTATATACAGGAACCAAGCGCCATGCTCCCGGCGTCCGTACTTCCGGTGGAGGCGGGGGATGTGGTGCTGGATCTGTGCGCGGCTCCTGGCGGGAAAGCCACGGAGCTTTCTTCGCGTCTTCGCGGGGAAGGGCTGCTGATCGCCAACGACGTGAGCGCGAGCCGGGCGAAGGCGCTGCTGCGGAACCTGACCCTCTGGGGCGCCGAAAATTGTTGTGTCACGGCGGAGACCCCGCAGCGCCTGCTCGAGGCGTTCGGCTGTTATTTTGACAAGATCCTCGTCGACGCGCCCTGCTCCGGCGAGGGAATGTTCCGCAGGGACGCCGGGCTGATCGAGGCGTGGAAGGAGCGCGGACCGCAGCAGTACGCCGTACTGCAGCAGGAGATCCTGTCCTGCGCGGTTCAGATGCTGAGGCCGGGAGGCTATCTGCTGTATTCCACCTGCACCTTCTCCGAGGAGGAGGATGAGGCGGTGGTCGAGCGGATCCTGCGACGCTACCCGGAGCTGGAGCTGAGCGCGATACCGATGCAGGAGGGCTTTGTCCCCGGGAGAGCGCCGTGTGAGAAGAGTGTGCGGCTTTTCCCGCACCGCGTGAAGGGCGAAGGGCATTACGCCGCGCTTTTGCACAAGCGCGCGGAGAGCGGGGACGCGGCGGAGCAGAGAACGGAGATGACGACGCCCGCGACGGGGCAGAGAACGGTGCCATGCGAGACGGCGATGCCTGTGACGGGGCAGAAAGCAGTGCGATGTGCCGAGGCGATGTCTGCGGCGGAGCAGAGAACGGAACGATGCAAGACGGCGCTGTCCGTGACAGAGCGGAGAACGGAGACGGCGATGCCCGCGGAGGTCGCGGAGTTTCTCCGTCTGGTGCCGGGACGGCTATGGGAAGGGCGCGGTTACGCGCAGATCGGGGAGCAATGTCTGCTGCTGCCCCCGTACGACCTTCCGGGAGGGCTGCGCTATCTGCGCACCGGGATCCTCGCGGGTACGCGAAAACGCGGCAGGTTTGAGCCGTCGCAGGCGCTCGCGATGCTGCTTGACGCGGATTCCTATCCCCAGGTTCTGGATCTGCCTGCGCAGGACGCACGCGTGACGCGCTATCTGAAAGGGGAGACGATCGACGCGGAAGTGCGGGAGGCGGCGGGGACGAACGGCTGGACGCTGGTGTGCGTGGACGGGCTGGCGCTCGGCTGGGGAAAATATGCGGACGGCAGGCTCAAGAACAAATATTACCCGGGCTGGAGGCTGCAGGGGTAAGGCACAATATTGCCCGGCTTGGAGATTGCAGGAATAAGACGCAATGTTGACTGGGCTTGGAGGCTGCAGGGGTAAGACGGAGAAAAGGTGGAGGGACGCGATGCGAAACGATATGCTGTGTGGGAAGAGAGCGATTCTGTTTGACCTGGACGGGACCCTCATGGATTCCATGTGGGCGTGGGACGACATTGACAACGAATACCTCGGGCGTTTCGGACACGCGCCGACGGTGGACATGAAACGCGCGATCGAGGGAATGAGCTTTACGGAGACCGCGCAGTATTTCAAGGAGCGGTACGGCATCCCGGATTCCGTGGAGGAGATCAAGAACGAATGGAACCGTATGGCGTATGAGGTCTACGCGGAGCGCGTGCGTCTGAAACCGGGCGCTCACGCGTTTTTGCGGGAGCTCCGCCGCCGGGGACTGCGCGCGGGGATCGCGAGCAGCAACAGTCTGGAGCTGATCCGCGCCTGTCTGGAGGCGAACGGGGTCGGGGATTGCTTTGACGCTGTCACGATCTCCTGCGAGGTGCAGAAGGGGAAACCCGCGCCGGACATCTATCTGAGGGCGGCGGACAAGCTTGGGGCAGCTCCGGAGCAATGCCTTGTGTTTGAGGATATCCCGATGGGGATCCTTGCCGCGAAGAATGCCGGGATGCAGGTCTGCGCGGTGGAGGACGCTTATTCTGCCGACCAGAGGGCGCAGATCCGCAGCCTTGCGGATTATTACATCAGGTCCTACGACGAGGTGCTGCAGGGGACCTTCGAGACGCTTGGCGGGCGGGAGGCATAGAGAGCATATGGAGAGGCGTTTTCTCCCGACGACGCGGCGGGAGCTTGAGGAACAGAAGATCGGACAGCTGGACTTTGTGTATGTGATCGGGGACGCCTACGTGGACCATCCGTCCTTCGGGCATGCGATCATCAGCCGTGTGCTGGAGTCCCGTGGCTATACGGTGGGGATCGTTCCGCAGCCGGACTGGAGAGATCCGGCGAGCGTGACGGCGCTGGGACGCCCGCGGCTCGGATTCCTGGTGAGCGCGGGCAATATGGATTCCATGGTGAACCATTACGCCGTGTCGCGCAGGAGGCGGCAGAAGGACGCGTACACGCCCGGGGAAAAAATGGGGCTGCGCCCCGACTATGCCGCGACGGTGTACTGCAACCTGATCCGTCACGCCTACCGGGACGTGCCGATCATCGCTGGAGGGATCGAGGCGAGTCTGCGCAGGCTCGCGCATTACGACTACTGGTCGGATTCCCTGAAACGCTCGCTCCTGATGGACAGCGCGGCGAATCTGATCTCCTACGGGATGGGGGAGCGCTCGATCGTGGAGATCGCGGACGCGTTGAATGCGGGGATCGATATTCACGACATTACCTTTGTGGACGGGACCTGCTACCGGACGAAAACGCTGGACGCCGTCTATGATTACGAACTTCTTCCGTCCTACGACGCGCTCTGCGCGGACAAGACAAACTACGCCAGGAGCTTTTACACCCAGTACTGCAACACGGATCCGTTTTCCGGGAAACGCCTGGTGGAGCCTTACGGGACGGTCTATGTCGTGCAGAATCCCCCGGCGAGACCGCTTACGACGCAGGAGATGGACGACGTCTACGACCTGCCGTACTGCGGGACCAGCCATCCGATGTATGAGGCGGCGGGCGGGATCCCTGCCATCGCGGAGGTGAAGTTCAGCCTCGTCAGCAACCGGGGCTGTTTCGGGGGCTGCAATTTCTGCGCTCTCACGTTCCATCAGGGGCGGATCGTCCAGACGCGCAGCCACGAGTCGATCCTGAAGGAGGCGCGCGCGCTCACGGAGGACCCGGAGTTCAAGGGCTATCTCCACGACGTCGGTGGACCGACCGCAAACTTCCGGCAGCCGTCCTGCGAAAAGCAGCTTGCGAAGGGCGTCTGCAAGGACCGCCAGTGCCTGTTCCCGACGCCGTGCGCGAACCTGCGCGCGGATCACAGCGATTATGTGGCGCTGCTGCGAAAGCTGCGCGCCTTGCCGCGCGTGAAGAAGGTCTTCATTCGCTCCGGCATCCGTTTCGACTACCTGCTGGAGGACAAGTCCGACGACTTCTTCCGGGAGCTCGTGAACTATCACATCAGCGGGCAGCTCAAGGTCGCGCCGGAGCATGTCTCCGATCGCGTGCTCGCCCGGATGGGGAAACCGCCGCACCGCGTCTACGAGAGATTCGTCGAGAAGTATGAGCGGATCAACCGCGCCTGCGGGAAGGAGCAGTACCTCGTCCCGTATCTGATGTCGTCGCATCCGGGCTGCGAGATGTCGGACGCGGTCGCGCTCGCCTGTTACCTGAAAAAGACCGGGCATATGCCGGAGCAGGTGCAGGATTTCTACCCGACGCCCGCGACGATCTCGACCTGCATGTATTACACAGGGCTGGATCCGCGGACGATGGAGCCGGTCTACGTCGAGAAGAACCCGCACCGCAAGGCGCTGCAGCGCGCGCTGATCCAGTACCGCCGCCCGGAGAATTACGAGCTGGTCGTCGAGGCGCTCACGCTCGCCGGACGCGAGGATCTGATCGGCTACGGTCCGGACTGCCTGATTCGCCCGAAGGGGAGAGCCTCCGGCATGCGGACAGCGAAAACCGGCGAAGAGACAGCTGGCAGAAAAACAGGCGGAAAAGCAAATGATGCCGGAAAAACAAGCAGAAGAGGCAGAGAAAACACAGAGACGAACGGATGGAAAACTGGCGGAAAAGAAAGAGATAACAGAGAAACAGACGGCAGGAAAACAGGCAAAAAGAAACGCACGATCCGCAACATCCACAAAAAGAAAGCAGGGGAGCGCAAGGCATGAAAAAAGTAAAAAAAGGCACTTACGGCTACATTCGATACGCAAAATGCAGGACCTTCCTGATCACGTTCGTCCTGTTCGCGATTCCGCTTGTCATTTACGTGACCGGCTACCTTCAGACAAAGACGCGGCTGAACCTCTTCACGTTTGTCGCAATCCTCGGCTGCCTCCCGGCGTGCAAGTCGCTGGTTGGGCTGATCATGATCCTGATGCAAAGACCGATGCCCGAGGAGCAGTACAAGGAGGCGCGCGCTGCGGCGGGCGATCTGGTGGCGGGCTACGAGCTGGTCTTCACGGCGTATGAGCACACGACGCCGGTCAGCGCGCTCGTCGTCTGCGGGGATCAGCTGGTCTGCTACACCCCGGACGGGAAGGCGGACCTTGCCTACATCGAGAAACATCTTTCGCGCATCCTGACGCTGAACGGCTTTCCGTCCGTGCAGCCGAAGGTGATGAAAGAGTTCCGCAAATACCTGCAGCGCGTGTCGGAGCTCGCGGGACGCGCGGAGCACTACCGGGAAGGCATCGAGTTCACGCCGGACGAACGTTACCCGGAGCTTAGCAGGGAGGAGCTGATCTTCCACACCCTGCTCGCGATCTCCCTTTAACGTCAGCGCAAGGGGAAGAGACGCGGACAAAGAGGCACAGAAACGCCCAGACCAGATGTGCGGGGATAGAGACGCGGACGAAGAGGCACAGAAACGCCCAGACCAGATGTGCAGGGACAGAGACACGGACGAAGAGACTCAGAAACGGAAAAGGAAAGGCACGGGAATGAAACAGCTCACAGTGACCCAAAGAGAGGCGGGACAGCGCCTTGACAAGCTGCTTGCGCGTTATCTGAACGAGGCTCCGAAGAGTTTCCTGTACAAGATGATGCGAAAAAAGAACATTACGCTGAACGGGAAACGGGCGCAGGGAAATGAGCTCGTGCAGCCCGGGGACGAGATCCGGCTGTTCCTGGCGGACGAGACCGTGGAGAAGTTCCAAAGCGGCGCGGCGCGCACGCCCCGGCAGCCGCTCGAGATCCTCTACGAGGACGAGCATATTCTCCTGGTCAACAAGCCGGTCGGGATGCTCTCCCAGAAGGCGCGGCGGCAGGACGTCTCCCTGGTGGAGTACCTGACCGCGTATCTGCTGGAGTCCGGCGCGCTCACAAAGGAAGATCTTGCGCTTTTTTCACCCGCGGTCTGCAACCGTCTGGATCGGAACACCAGCGGGATCGTCATAGCGGGGAAGACGCTGCTCGGGCTGCAGACGATGAGCCGTCTGCTGAAGGAGCGCGCTATCCGTAAATTTTATCGCTGCATCGTGGCGGGGGAGCTGCGGGAAGGCAGGTATCTGAAGGGCTACCTCTCGAAAGACACGGCAAGGAACCTCGTCTCGGTGAGCGAACATGCCGCCTCCGGCAGTCTGCCGATCGAGACCGAATATCGCCCGCTCGCGGCGGGGGAGGGGTGGACGCTGCTCGAGGTGCACCTGATCACGGGGCGGAGCCACCAGATTCGCGCGCACCTGGCGTCCATCGGTCATCCGATCCTCGGTGACCCGAAGTATGGGGACGAACGACTCAACCAGCGCTGCAGGGCGTCTTTCGGGACAGACGCGCAGCTGCTGCACGCGTACCGCCTGGAGTTTCCCGCGGTCGACGGCGCGCTTGCCTATCTGTCCCGGCGGGAGTTCGTCGCGCCGATGCCGAAACGGTTCTGGAAAATTCTGAGGTCCGGGAAGACGGAATCAGAGCTCGCCCGGCTCTGCTGAGACGAGGGGTTTGTCCATATGAAGAAGGGTCTTGACGGAAAATTCGGAGGCGGTCTTTTCGATATTCAGGATGCTCCCGTATTTTTCGGCAATGTTTGACATGGCTTTCAGACCGTAACCATGCGAGTGCCTTGGTCGCCGCTGTTTTGTGGCGTCGGAGGCTTTTTCTTTCTCCGGGGACATGCTGTTCGTGCAGCCGATCGCAAGATAAGTCCGGTACACGCTCATGTTGATGCGGATATAGCGCTCGGACCCTGCGTCCATGCGCTCACACGCCTCCAGCGCGTTCTGGAGCAGGTTGGAGAGGAAGACGCTGAGATCCTCGTCCTGTATGGGCAGCTCATTGGGAACCTGCAGGCTGTATTTCACCGAGATGCCCATCTTCGCCGCGCGGTCTAAGTAGGAACCGGCGATCACGTTTACGATCGTGTTTTTGCTGTAGCGGAGCACGGGCAAGTCGTTCAGATCCTTCACGACAGAGGTGATGTACTCGCACGCGCGCTCGTTCTCGCCGTCGCGGAGGAATCCCATGAGCGCCGTCAGGTGGTGGGAGAGCTCATGCCGCAGGGAGTTGGTCGCGCGCTCCGCGTCCAGTATACGGTTGTACTCTTTGCGCGTGGCTCTTCCGCGCTCTTCCAGAACCGTGACCATCGTGTGCGCCTCCGTGTTCCTGCGAAGAAATTCCAGCACGAGGATGATGACCGCCATCGCGGCGCAGGTGTTCTGCACGTAGCTCATCAGCACGATAAAATAGCCGCCGAAAGCAAGGGAAAACATGGTTTCGAGGCAGGTGAGGATATCGCCGTCCCACACGCGGATCGCGTTGGAGAGAATGCAAAGGAAAAAGACTGCCGCGGTCAGCGTCGTGTACAGGAGCAGTCTTTTCCGGTCGAGCAGTCTCCTTCCCCGGGTGATAAAATCGAAGAGAAACACGGCGAAAAACAGCAGCGAGAGCAGAAAGATGCCCTGCCCCGTAGTATCCGCCACATAATAGCCGGCCCCTACGCACATGCGCAGCTGGACGATGATATATACAGTCCAGGCGGCTGTGCCGCCAAACAGCAGATTGCGTTTCCAGCCGGGCAGCAGCAGCGCGAGATAGAGAAACAGGGGGAGAAGGTAGAATTCCCCGAGGATCTGGATCACGGGCTGGTCGGCGACATCGCCTGCGACGCTGATGGTCGGACCGTTCAGCGTGGATACAAACAGAAGGGTAAAGTACAGGACAAGGAGGAGAGTGCGCGGATCGTTCCTGCCGTTGGGCAGATCCAGCACAAAGACCGCAAGCAGGAGTATGGAGAGGACGGCGCAGAGGATCAAAAGCGCGACGGGCACCACCGTCTCCGCCACGTAGACGGCATAACGGGACTCGTAGGTTCCAAGCGCCGGATAGACCGGCTCACAGTTCGCGGTTCCGTCAAAAAAGTAGGTGATGAGCCGCAGCGTCCTGCCCTGACAGCCCTCGGGAAGGGAGAGGCGCACCGAGTTCCCGTACGGGTAATATTCGTTTTTCAGTGTGAGTCTTTCCGAAAGATGCGAATCCGCCTCGCCGAGCAGCAGGAACCCCTCTTTGTTCCGCTGTCCGTCCGGAAGGGCGGAGAAGAGCAGGAGGTCGTCCAGGAAGACCTCGACCATCTTGTCGCCGTGGCAGGTGAACTCGATCTCCGCGTCATCGGAGAGCTCTTCTGTCATGGTGCGTGAAATGCTGACCGCCTGGATAGAATCCAGCGGGAAAGAGATCTCCTGATATTCGCCGAATTCCGGCGTGCCCTCCGTCACCGTCCCGTCCGAGAGGAGCTCGTACTTCCAGCCGAACTTCTGGTCGGACACATCGCGCAGAAAGAAGTCCGCCGTGTCAGTCGTGGAAAGCCCCAGAAGGGCGCTCAGGAAGAGCACGGCAGCGATCAGGATGACAACGAGACCGACGACAGACATTGTCTGGTATCTGGAATGCTTTTCTGACATGGAATGTGACATGGTAGGTTCCTCTCTGCAATCGGCGTCAGAAAGAGATGCCGCTCTGGTGCGCGTAGTTGATAAAGCTGGTTAAAATGTTGTTGTACAGGTTCTTGCTGACCGGGACCACATCGTCCGAGGAGAGCCGGATCTGATAGCGCGTGATCTCGGAGATGTGTCCGAGGTTGACCAGATAACTCCTGTGCGGGCGCACGAAGGTCAGCTCAGGGAGGAGCGGCTCCAGCCCCTTGAGCGTGCCGATGCAGGTCTCGCTCGCGCCGTTTACGAGATGGATGATGATCTCATGCCCGTAGATCTCAATGAAGACGATGTCGGCGACCGAGGCGTAGAGATGCCCCTTCGTCGTCATGAAGTGCAGTTTCTGCGGGGCGTTCTTCTCGAGGAAACGCGTCAGGGCGGCGTCGAGTTTTTGCGGGTTGAGCGGTTTCAGCAGATAGTGGAGCGGAGCGGCGTCGTAGCTTTCCACCGCGTAATCGGTGAGCGCCGTCATGAAGATGATGTCTGTCTGGTCGTTCTTCTCGCGCAGGGATTTCGCAAAGCGGATCCCCTTTTCCGTGTCATAGTAGATATCCAGAAAGAGGAGGTCAAATTTCCTGCCCTGGTCCATCGCGCGCGTCAGGGCGGAAGGGTCGTTGTAAAAAGTCAGGTTGCAGGTCGTGTTGCGCGCGCGCAGCGCCCCCTCGAGCATCGGTCTGAACGAGGAAAGAAACGCGGCATCGTCATCGCAGACGGCAATTTCGTACATCATAATGTTATCTTCTCCCGGTAATATTCGCAATATTTTATTATCCTACACTTCTTTATTCATCAATGCAAGTGGTTTTGATTCCCATTCGTGTTGCTGAAAAGACGATTCGTGTAAAATTGATTGAATTTTACAAGAATTTATGGCATCCTTTCATCTGAATGTTCTCAATTCAGAAAAATGTCTTTTAAGCAGAAACATGTCTTTTAAGCAGAAACAGGAAGTCCGAAACGCATAACACAGGGAAGGGGCAAAAAGATGCAGGAGCAGCTGGAGAAGATAGACGTCCTCATTGTGGACGACAGTTCGGTCAACCGAAAATTTGCAGAGCGGATCCTGAAGGACGACTATCGCGTCGTCTCGGCGGATTCCGGCAGGCAGGCGCTGGAGTTTCTCGAGACCTATGAGCCGAAACTGATCCTGCTCGATTTCCGCATGCCGGAGATGGACGGCGCGGAGACGATGGCGAAGATCCGGGAGAACCCGGCATGGGAAAAGATCCCGATCATCATCCTGACGGCGGACTCCGCCCCGGAGACGGAGAAGGAGTTCTTTGAGCTGGGCGCCGCCGACTTTATTGTCAAGCCCTTCGTGCCGATGACGGTCAAGAGCCGCATCAGCCGATTGATCGAGCTGTATGGGCTGCGGGTGGAGCTCGAGGATAAGCTCGCGGAGAAGAGCAGGCTGCTGGAGAAGGTGTCGCTGAACTCGATCCTGGCGATCGCGAACACGATCGATGCGAAGGATGCGTACACCTCGGGACACTCGGT
>CANQYP010000046.1 GCA_947628045.1 uncultured Lachnospiraceae bacterium
TGCAGGATCTCCGCCAGGATCTGCCCGTTCAGCTCATTGTCCTCCGCGATCAGCACGCTGAGCCCCTTTCCGGCATCTGTCTGCTCCTTCTCATCGACAAGCGCCGCGCCGTCTTCCTCCGGCACAGCCTCCGCCGGGAAGGAAAAGGTGAAACAGCTCCCCTGCCCGACCTTGCTCTCTACGCTCAGGCTACCGCCCATCAGTTCAGCGAGCAGATAGCTGATCGACATGCCCAGCCCCGTCCCCTGGTTGCCCTGGGAGACCGTGTTGCGCTCCTGCGTGAACGAGCGGAAGATCTTCTGCTGGAACTCCTCGCTGATCCCGCAGCCCGTGTCGATGACCTTGATCTCAGTCGAGATCCTGCCGTCGCCTAACGCCTCCTGCCGGACCTGCACGCGGACGCTGCCGCCCGCGGGCGTAAACTTGTACGCGTTGTCGATGATGTTCAGCACGATCTGCTCCAGGCGGACTTCATCCCCCACAATGACCGGGTGCGAAACCTCCATATCCATGCGGAAGTCGATCTCCTTGTCCGCCATGCGGCTTTCCTCGATCGTCTCGATCATCTTCAGCGCGTCCCGCAGGGAAAACGGGCTCCTGATGAGCTCCATCTTGTTCATTTCCAGTTTCGACATGTCCAGGATATCGTTGATCAGGGACTGGAGATATTTCGCCGTCGACGACGACTGATGCAGGTAGTCCTTCAGTTTCTCCCGGTTGTCCAGGTTCTGCTCCATCAGGTAATAGAGTCCGATCATGCCGTTGAGCGGCGTGCGGATCTCGTGGCTCATCGTCGAGAGGAAGTTGCCCTTCGCCTTTGCCTCCGCCTGCGCGTCCGCCGTCCGCAGACGATAGCGGGCGATCATCACGATCATGGCGACCACCAAGACGAACGCCGCCGCCAGCGCGAACAGCGCGTAGCGGTAACGGTAAAAGAGATCCCCGTAAGTGAGGTCATAGATGTTTTCCATTGTCCCTTCTATTGTATAACTCGTCACCTCGTCCTCGGTGAGCAAGCCAATCGCGCGGTCGATCACGTTCAGCAGCTCCTCGCAGCGCTCCCACTCTTCTCCCTGCGTCTCCTCCAGCGGCGTCACGGCGGAAAAGCAGAGCTCGTCGTCCATGCCGATCACCGGAACGACCAACAGTTTCTCATACAGGGGCTTGTAGAGGTAGCGCTCCACTACGAACTGGTTCTGGATCAGGATATCCACCTCGCCGCGGTTCACGGCGTCAAAGCAGTCCTCCATCGTGTCGTAGTCAATCAGCTCAAAATTCGGGTACATGGACGCCATCACCTTCTTGAGCGTCTGGGAGCCGGTCGAGACCGCCACCTTCAGGTGCGCGTTCGCGTCAAACACCAGATCCTGCCGCCCGACCACGACCTTCTTGCTCGTGAGGTACGGGTGGCTGATCAGGATCCCCCGCGCTTTTTTGTTCTCCTCGTTGTACTCCACGCTGGTGACGAAGTCGAACCCCTCTCCCAGCAGATAGTCGTAGGTCACCGGTCCGCCCGGCAGCGCCACATACTCGAACTGCAGCCCGCTGATCTCCTGCAAATGGTCAAAGATCTTGCGGGAAATACCGGCGAATTCCCCTTTCTCATTTTTGAAGGAGACAGGATTGCGGTCGCTGACATAGCCGACCTTCAGGACGCCGAACGCGCGGTTGTGTTCCAGCTCCTCCCGCGTGAATCCGGCTGCCCCTACCGTCCCGGCAGTCTCTTCTGTTTCCGCGCTATCGACGGTCCCGGCTGTCTCTTCCGCCGCGCCATCTACCGTCCCAGCTGTCTCTCCTGCTCCCGCGCCATCGACGGTCCCGGCAGCCCCTTCTGTTTCCGCGCTATCGACCGTCTCGGCTGTCTCTTCCGCCGCGCCATCGACGGACTCCGCGGCACCGGAGCCTTTCGTTTCCGCCTCCGCAGCCCTGCTGGATATACCGGCGCACAAAAGAATGGCAAGCATCCACATTACGATGAATCGCTTTCCGAATCTGACGTTTAATCTGGCGTTACTCATGCGCGCACGCACCTCCACATCCCTACCGTCCGCTCCCGTTTCCGTCCCCTGTCTCTCGCATTTTGCAGCAGCCTCTCTCATTTTCACAGATATTATACCCCTCTCCCTGGCATCTGTCAAAAAAATGTAGAAAATTTCTTTCCCTGTGTATTTGTACTGGATAATAAAAAAGTTCTATGCTATACTTATTTATACAATATTCACAAATCCTGACGTTTCGCCGACCGCCCTTTCATTTATGTGCAGAGGCTTGAAACGATGGCGGCGAACCGATGTGTGATTTGTATATTTACATATTCCTCATGGAAGGTGGGTGAGCAATTGGAAAACTATACCAAGTATCAGTTGAAAGAGCATGACGAACTGACTTCTGTATTAGCTGACAGGGATCAGCTGTTCGTCATCGCCTGTAACAAGTGTTTCAAAGAGTTTGAGACCGTCGACGAGCCTGACTGCGCGGCGTTCGCGCAGATCGCAGCCGAGTGCGGCAGGACGGTCACAGGCAGCATGAAGGTCGACTTTTTGTGCAACAAGACCCAGACGGCGAAAAAGCTGGTGGACGCGATCCCGGATGGCGCGGAAAATGTGTTCGTGATCTCCTGCGGGCTGGGCATCCAGACCGTCGCCGAGCTGGTCGACAAGCCGGTCTACACGGCTACGAATTCGCTGAACTACACAGGACACCACGGCATGGCTCTCACAAAGAAGAGCTGCGACGCCTGCGCGCAGTGCTACCTGAACGTGACCGGCGGCATCTGCCCGATCGTCGACTGCTCCAAGAGCCTCGTCAACGGTCAGTGCGGCGGTGCGAAGAACGGCAAGTGCGAAGTCGACAGCAACAAGGACTGCGCGTGGGAGAAGATCTACCAGCGCCTCGCGAAACAGGGCAGACTGGAAGAATTCCTGCACCAGCCCGTGCAGCTGCGCGACTATTCCAGAACAAGCCACAAATTTGTTGCCGACTATGTGAAGTCGATCCGCGAGAACCGTCTCGACGGCTACTACGGCGGCGTGCATCCGTCAGAGCGCAAGGAGTACTCCGAGCACATCGCTCTCGAGCGCTTTCCGGAGCCTGAGACCGTCGTGATCCCGCTGTCCATGCACGCGGGCGCTCCGGCGAATCCGGTCATCGCAATAGGCGATGAGGTCAAGGTCGGTCAGAAGATCGGCGAATCCGCCGGTTTCATCAGCAGCCCGATTCATTCCAGCGTCAGCGGCACCGTCGTCGCGATCGAGCCGCGCCTGCATCCGACCAGAGGCGACCAGATGATGTCTGTCGTCATCAAGTCAGACGGCAAAAATACTCTGCACGAATCCGTAAAACCGCACGGCGATATTGAGAGCCTTACCCCGGATGAGATCATTGAGATCGTCCGCGAGAGCGGCATCGTCGGCATGGGCGGCGCAGGTTTCCCGACCTCGGTCAAGCTGAAACCGAACAAACCCGTCGACACCATTCTCCTGAACGGCTGCGAGTGCGAGCCGCTCCTGACGGCAGACCACAGAGTGCTGCTGGAGTTTGCGGACGACATCATCTACGGCTTGAAGGCGATCCTCAAGACCGTGGGCGCCGAGAAAGGACTCATCGTGATCGAGGACAACAAGCCCGACGCGATCGAGCTGATGCAGTCCAAGGTGGCGGATATCGACAACATCGACGTCGTTGTGGCGAAGACAAAATACCCGCAGGGCGCTGAGAAGACGCTGATCAAGCGCGTCATGGGCAGACAGGTGCCGCGCGGCGGACTTCCCGCGGATGTGGGCGTCGTCGTGGGCAATATCAGCACCACGAAGGCGATCGCCGACGCGATTCGTACCGGCATGCCGCTTGTGGAGCGCGTCGTCACAGTGACCGGCGAGCACATCGCGAGACCGGGCAACTACATTGTCAAGATCGGCACGAACGTCCGCGAGCTCATCGAGCACTGCGGCGGCATCGTCGGCGACGATGTGACCGTCAAGATGGGCGGCCCGATGATGGGCTTCGTCCTGAATGATCTGGACGTCCCGATCCTGAAGGGCTCGAACGGCATCATCGCGATCGACACCGACCACACACAGACCGTAGAGTGTATCAAGTGCGGGCGCTGCGTGGACGTCTGTCCGATGGAGCTCTCACCGCTCTACTTCGCGAAGTACGCGGACGAGGAGAACTGGCAGGGCATGAAGGACATGAACGTCATGGACTGCGTCGAGTGCAGATGCTGCGAATACATCTGTTCCTCCAAGATCCCGCTGGTCTCCAAGATCAAGGCAGGCAAAAATGCAGTAAGGGGGATGAAGTGATATGCTGATTACCGAATTGAAATCCAAAGAAACGATCCTCTCACTGGCTGAAGGCAAAAAGGTCTTCCTCATCAACTGCCACGGCTGCAAGGAGACCCATTTCCCGGAAAAGGAAGTCGCGGAATTACAGAAGGAACTGTCCGCGGACGGCAAGGTCACCGGGAGCATCACCACCGATTACATATGCAACCCCGAGAATCTGAAACTGCGCCTCGAGCGGCACATGGGCGAGATCGAGGCGGCGGACGTGGTGCTTGTCTTCTCCTGCGGCGTCGGCGTGCAGACCGTCGCCGAGTATCTGGAGAGCAAGAAGGTCTGCGCGGCATGCGATACCTACCGTCTGCCGGGATTCCAGGGCGTGACCCCGCTCGAGCACGACTGCGGTCAGTGCGGCGAGTGCTACCTGAACCTGACCGGGGGCATCTGCCCGATCACAGCGTGCTCCAAGAGCCTGATCAACGGTCAGTGCGGCGGTTCCAAGAACGGCAAATGCGAGGTCGACAGTGAGATGGACTGCGGCTGGGAGCGCATCTACCGGCGTCTGGAGAAGATCGGGCGCCTGGACGTGCTGAAGTGCCCGACCCAGATCCGCAATTTTGCGACAGATGATGCGACGAAAGGAGTAAATATAGAATGAAGATCACGGAATTATTTGAGCGCGGCGAATTCGTAGTTTCTGCGGAAGTAGGACCGCCAAAGGGATGCCACATCGAAGGTCTTCTCGAAGAGGCAAAAACATATCTGAAGGGCGTCACGGCAGTGAACGTGACAGACAACCAGTCCTCCGTCATGCGTCTCGGATCGCTGGCGACATGCAAGGCTCTGCTGGATACGGGGCTGACCCCGATCTTCCAGCTCACCTGCCGCGACCGGAACCGCATCGCGCTGCAGTCCGATCTCTTAAGCGCAGCGATGCTCGGGATCGAGAATCTCCTGCTGCTGACGGGCGACCATACAAAGATGGGCGATCACCCGCAGGCGAAACCGGTCTTCGACCTGGATTCCGTCTCCCTGATCCATACCGTAAAGCTCCTCGAGTCCGGCGTGGACTTAGGCGGGAATGAGCTGGTCGGCGAACCGCCGAAGTTCGCAAAGGGCGCGGTCGTCTCTCCGTGCAGCGACTCCCTCGACGCGCAGCTTGCGAAGATGGAGCGCAAGGTAGCCGCAGGTGTGGACTACTTCCAGACACAGGCAGTCTTTGAGCCGGAGAAATTCATCCGATTCATGGAGAAGGCAAAACAGTTCGGCAAGCCGGTACAGCTCGGCGTCGTGATTCCGAAGTCCGCCGGCATGGCGAAGTACATGAACAACAATGTCGCCGGCATCCATGTTCCGGACGAGATGATCGAGGAGCTCAAGGCCGACAAGGAAAAGACCAAGGCAGGCGTCACCGGCACCGAGATCACGGCGCGCATCATCAAGGAGTGCAAGCCGTACTGCCAGGGCGTACATATCATGGCGCTCGGCTGGGAGTCCAAGATCCCGGGACTGCTCGAGATGGCGGGTATCTGAGTCAACGCAGGATTCCTGCGCCGCGCAGACACAAACCGCATAGAAATCGAATAACAAGACCCCCGGAATGACTGTTCCGGGGGTTGTTTTGTGTTCTCGCAGCCTGTGCCGCTCAGAATAAATATTGCATCAATTTCAGAGCCTCCGGCCCGTACTTCTTCACCCAGTCGGGCACATCGATCCCGCCCGCGACATTGTCGAGATCGTCATCGGAGAGCTCGCCGTCCGCGTTCTCAAACGCAAGCATCTCCTCCGCCTGTTCCTTCGTCAGCTCCTTGCCGTACTCCCTGGCAACAGCGATCATCTCTTCCGCTGACTTCGCCGTTTTCAATTTCTGAAACATTTCTTCGTTCATAGTAACCTCTCCTTTGCATATAAATTCTGTCCTCTGACATCTTCACGCGACTCAATGCTTTCGTAAAAATTATACCAGAAATAGCCTGTCAAGGTCAACTGTCAGCGAACTATTTTACCAAATGGAGACCCTGTCCTCCGGATCCACCCACATTCCGTCGCCCTCGGTGATGCCGTAGGTCTCGTAGAACTCGTCGAAATTCGGGAACAGCGCGTTGATGCGGACACTGTCCAGACCGTGGTAATCGCTTGCCGCTTTCTGCTCCAGCCGCTGGCGATACGTCACGCCCATCCACAGGTGCGCCCAGCTCTCAAACATCTCCGCGTAGTTGAAATCCTCCTTCCGGGACGCAAGCTCCAGCACGACCGACATACCGCCCAGGTCAGCGGTATTCTCGGTGAGCGTCAGCGCTCCGTTCGTCGCGATCGCGGGCGCATCCTCCCAGCCGTCGAAGTACTCGACGACCTTCTGGCAGCGCTCGGCAAACGCAGCCGTGTCTTCCTCTGTCCACCAGTTGACTACATTCCCGTTCTCGTCGTACTGCGAGCCGCTGATGTCAAACGCATGGCTGAGCTCGTGACCGACGGCGACTCCGAGTGCGCCGAGATTCTGTTCATAGGACGCGTCCTTGCTGTACACGCCCGGCACCTGCAGGATACCTGCGCAGATCGTCACATCGTTATACACGGCGGTATAGCTTGCGTTCTGTGTCTGCGGAGATTCCAGCCATTCGCTCCGATCCACCTCTTGCCCCTCATATCTCTGGAGATCCATTCGGTTCGCGTCCTCGATCGTCATCATGTTCTCCAGGAGGGAACCGCCGTCCTCATAGCTCTTAAGCTCCATGCTGTCAAGCGACATCTCGGTGTACTCATCGGGCGCGCCGACCTTGATCCCCATCGTATCGAGCTTTTTGATCGCCTTTTCTTTCGTCTCATCGCTCATCCAGTCGAGTGCCCGAATCCTTTCGCGGTAAATCTCGATCATCTCCTTGATCATCTCGGTGATGTCCGCCTTCATCTCGTCGTCGACGTATTTGTCCGCGTACAGCTCTCCGACATAGGTCCCGACCTGGGAATTGACGAACTGCGCCGCTTTTTCCTCATCACTGAGCGAGCCGACAGCACCAGTCTGCGCCGCGTTGTAATCCTCTTTCACCTGCACAAACTCATCGCTCAGCTCGTCCGCGTAACTGTCAAGCAAATTATACTTAAGGTAATCCTTCAGAGCATCCAGGTTCTGGTTGTCGAGCAGTCCGGCAAACGTCTCCATCGCGCCGACGTCCTGAACAAGAAATCTATCCTTGTTCTTGAGATAGCTCTTGTCAAACAGCACATTCATGTCCACGTTCTTGAACACATCGCAGATCTCGTCGAGCGTGTAGATATTGTAAGTCTTATTCGCATCGAGCAGATCTGTCGCGTTCATGCTGCCCTCCGCGATCTGCGTTTCGAGCGCGAAAATATGCTCGAATGCCGCCTGTGCCTCCTCCTCGGAGTAGCCGATCAGCTGGAACAGCGCAACCACATAATTGCGGAGGTTTTCTTTTCCTCTCTCATCGTTGCCCTCATACATATCCTTCACGTTGATCGTCCTGTATGTGAACATATCAATATAATGCGTGGAATCCCGGGAGTCCAGGAAAACCGCGAATGACGCGATCTTGTTAAACGCCCTGGTTCCGACGAGATCCGCGACATCCTCCGCCGCGTCGACCTCATCGAGGTACGGCTTGAGCGGCTCGTAGCCCTGCGCGTTCCTCGCGTCCTTGTTCAGGTAGTTCTCGTAGAGGGTCTTGATCTTGCCCGCCTTGGAGGACTTATCCTGCTCCGCCGCCGCGGTCTCCGCGATCAGCTCTGCGACCTGCTGATCGATGAGGTTGGTGCGCATGTTGCCCGCCCCGGTCTGCCCCTCCGGGATGACGATGGTGTCAAGCGCCTCCTTGTTCACCGCCTGGTAGAAATCATCCTTCAGATTCGTGCCGTACAGGCGGTACATACGGCGGATATAGTGATCCATCTCGTCGGGCGTGACCGGGTCGTCTGCTCCCAGGATGCCCTCTTCCTTCTGCTCAATGATCCCCGCCGCAAACAGGTCCGAAAGCTCCGCAGCCGCCCACTCCGGGACGTCTGTGAACTCTGCCTGCTGGATCGCCAGATAAACATTATTTCCCTTGATCTCCGGGACTCCGCCGAACGCGCGCACCAGCATGACAAGCGCCTCCGTGCGCGTCACCGGTTTCTCCGTATCCATATCCTCAAAGCCTTCCATCAGCTGCTCCTGCGTCGCCTCCGGATTGTTGTAATCGTCCGCCACTGTCAGCAACATCTCGCAGACCTGAGCGCGCGTCAGGGTTTCCGCCTCCGCGTCAGTCCCCGCCTCCGCAGACCCAGCCTCCTGCGCCTCTGCAGGTGTGACTTCCTGTGTTTCCGTCAGCAGCTCCGTCTGCGCCTCTTCCTCGGCGAAGACCATGCCTGCCGACATTGTGCTGAGCATCATCGCGGATGCAAGGAGCAGTGCGATCAGTTTTCCTTTCATGAGTGTATTACCCCCTTGTCTCAGAATATACAAAATCATTCTCTCATATCTCCTCCACCCTTTCAATACAGGCGAAATGACTTTTATGAAATCAAAGCTGACGTTTGTGAAATCCCATCGCCCGCCTCAGCAAAAAAGCTCCGCAGATACGCATTTTTACGCATCTGCGGAGCCAAAGGGGAGGATAAGTATTTATCTTATCTTTCGTGTGTTATCATCGGAGGGGGATCCAATGATAAGAGCATACGCTGATCTCGCGAGATACTTCCGTTCGCCTCGTTCAAGGCTTTTCTCTTGAGATCAGTTATAGTATGACCGCTTTTTCAGAGAATATACAATCGCATCTAAAATTTTTTAATGTTTTTCCTGTTTCTGTCTCATTCAGTACGCCTTCCCCGCCAGGATCTCCTTATAGTCCTTGAGGTTCTTCTGCAAAAGCTCCGGCGTGTTCAGATGATACGGGCATTTCGCCATACACTGCTCGCAGTGCAGGCACTCCTCGATCTTCATCATTCTCGCCTGTCCCTCCGGCGTGAGCCAGTCCGCGGACGGCGAGCGCCGCAGCAGCAGCGACATGCGCGCGCAGTTGTTGATCTCAATACCTGCCGGACACGGCATGCAGTAGCCGCAGCCGCGGCAAAAGTCTCCCATCAGCTCCGCGCGGTCCTTCTCGATCAGCGCGCGGATCTCGTCCGTCATCTTCGGCGGGTTGTCGATGTAGGACAGGAACTCCTCGAGCTCGTTCATCCGCTGCACACCCCAGATCGGGAGCACGTTGTCAAACTGCGCCTCGAACGCGTACGCTGCAGCCGAGTTCGTGATCAGACCGCCTGAGAGCGCCTTCATCGCGATGAATCCCATGTCCGCCTCTTTGCATTTCCTGACCAGAGCGATGTCCTCATCGGACGCCAGATAGCAGAACGGGAACTGCAGCGTGTCGTACAGCCCGCTCTCAATCGCCTCATTCGCCACCGCCAGCCGGTGGTTCGTGATGCCGATGTGCCGGATCTTGCCCTGTTTCTTCGCCTCCAGCATGCAGTCGTACAGTCCGCTCTTATCGCCCGGTTTCGGGCAGAACGCCGGATTGTGGAACTGGTAGATGTCCACATAGTCGGTCTTCAGATTCGTCAGCGTCGTCTCGAGGTCTTTCCAGAATCCCTCCGGGTCGGTCGAGCCGGTCTTCGTCGATATGTACACATGACTCCTCACATCTGAGAGCGCCAGCCCCAGCTTGTGTTCGCTGTCGGAATACCAGCGCGCCGTGTCAAAGAAATGGATGCCGCGCTCGTACGCCGTGCGCAGGATCTTCACCGCGTCCTCATCGCTGACTCGCTGGATCGGCAGCGCGCCGAATCCGTTTTTGTTCACCACGATCTCTGTCTTGCCAAGTCTCACTGTCTCCAAATCCATCACTCCTTTTCTTTTTCAGGTACATTTTCCAGTTTCTTTCTTTCAGGTTCTTTTTCCAGCTTTTCCCGGTTTTCTTCTTCCGATTTCAAGAACAACGCCGCATTCTCCGAGCGTCCCCAGTCTCCTTAATTATATTCCCTGACGCCGCAATCGTCAATCCTGTGACCCGGTACGTTCCCGATATTCAGCCCGCGGACTCCTGCCCGAAGGTCCCGGACGACAGCTCCTCCACATACTGTTTCCGATACAGCCGATAATATGCCCCGCGTTTCTCCATCAGCTCCCGGTGCGTGCCGCGCTCAATGACCTTCCCGTCGTCCACCATCAGGATAACGTCCGCCTGGCGGATCGTCGACAGCCGATGCGCGATCACGAACGACGTGCGCCCTTTCAGCAGCAGGTTTGTCGCGTCCTGGATCTTTTTCTCCGTCACGGTGTCGATCGATGATGTCGCCTCGTCGAGCACAAAGATCCGCGGGTCAGCAAGGATCGCGCGCGCGAACGAGATCAGCTGTTTCTCCCCGGTCGAGAGCAAGTCGCCGCCCTCGCCCACCTGGCTGTCGTAACCGTTCCCCATGCGCTCCGGGATGCTCTCCGCCGAGACGGCGCGCATCGCCGCCTCCATCTCCTCCAGCGTCGCGTCCGGTTTCGCGTAGCGCAGGTTCTCCGCGATGCTCCCCGAGAACAGGTGCGGCGTCTGGATCACATAGCCGATGTTGCTGTGCAGCCAGAGCTGCGAGCGGTCCCGCGCGTCCCTGCCGTCGATCAGAATGCGCCCGCCGGTCGGCTCAAAGAAACGGCACAGCAGGTTCACCAGCGTCGACTTGCCCGCGCCGGTCTCGCCCACGATCGCCACGTTCGTCCCCTGCGGCACCTTCAGGTTGAAATGTTCAAAGATCATCTCCTCGCCGTCCGGGTAGTGGAAACTCACATCCTCGAATTCGATATCCCCGTACAGCGGCTCCCAGTTCTCCTTCTTCGGCGTGAACGCGTCCCCGTACTTCTTCACGACCTCCGCCCGGTCCGCCACCTCGGACGCCGTCTCGGTCAGCCTCGTGTAGCGTTCGATGTTCACCTGCACCGAGACCAGATCGGACAGCGCACGTATGATCCACTGGATCGGCTCCATCATGCCCAGCGCGTAAGACATAAAGACCGAGAGCGTCCCGATCTCCATCACGCCTTTCAGGGAGATCACGCCGCCCTGCCAGAGCACGAGCGCCAGCGCGCACGAGGCGGAAAATGAGACCATCGAGAGGAACAGCGCCCGGAAATGCATCGTGCGGACCGAGACCGCGCGCATCTCCTCCGTCGTCTCCTCGAAGTCCCGCTGCATTTTGTCCTCGATCACAAGGGTCTTGATCGTCCGCGCCCCGGTGATTCCCTCGTTGTAGTTCCCGGTGATCCTGCCGTTGATCTCGCGGATCTTCCGGTTCAGCACGACCAGCTTGCGCTGGAAATAGAACGCGCCGACCGCGGTCACCGGCACCAGCAGCAGCACAAACGCCGCCAGACGCCAGTTCAGCAGGAACATAGTCGCCACCACCCCGATCAGATAGCTGAAATTCCAGACCGCGTCCATCAGCCCCCACGCGATCCAGCTGCCGATGCGGTCCGTGTCGCTCATCACGCGCGCGTGGATATAGCCCACCGAGTTTTGATTGAAATAGGAGAACGACAGCGTCTGCAGATGGTCGAAACTCGTCTGTTTCATGTCGCGCCCCACGTACATCTCGATCTGACAAGTCTGGTACGTGGAGATCGTGTTCGCGGCAACCTCGACCACGATCACGCCGATGTACGCCGCGAGAAACGCACCGAACCCCGAGAGCGTTCCCTTCGCCACAAAGACGTCGAGCGCGTAGCTCTGGAACAGCGGCACGACGATGTCGAGCAGACTCGCAAAGATCCCGAGCACAAGCATGCTCAGCATGATCCCGGCATACGGTCTCAGAAACGGTGCAAGCTTTGTCAGCCCGAACCAGGGCAGACGCACATACGTCTGCTGCTCATGTTCGTCATTCATACGGCACTGCCTCCTTTCTGATCTTCCTCCGCCCGGGCAGCCGTCCGATCCGAAGGTTCCGGGACTCCCGCGTCGCTCCTATGTTCCGAAATCTCTGTATGTTCTCCACGCTCCGCAGTTTCCATGTATGCTGCATCCTCCGCGCCCTCCGGACTCTGGATCCTGTAAATCTCCCGGTACAGCCCTTCCTGCGCGACCAGCTCGCCGTGCGTCCCCTGCTGCGCGATCCGCCCATGCTCCAGCACAAGGATCTGATCCGCGTCCATCAGCGTGGAGATGCGGTGCGAGATCAGGATCACCGTCGCATGCCCCATATACTGTTTCAGGGCATTGCGGATCTTCTCGTCGGTCTCCGTGTCCACCGCGGACAGCGAATCGTCAAACACCATGATCGGCGTGTTCTGCACGAGCATCCGCGCGATCGCGGTCCGCTGTTTCTGCCCTCCCGAGAGCGTCACGCCGCGCTCGCCCACGATCGTCTGATAGCCTTTCGAGAAACGCTCAATACTCTCATCAATGCACGCCACGCGCGCCGCATGGCGGACTTCCGCCATCACGTCTGCCGTATCTGCGGTTTCCGCCGCCGTTCTGCTCTTCGTGATCGCGATGTTCTCCCCGATCGTCCGCGAGAACAGGTACGGCTCCTGGAGCACCATTCCGATATGCGAGCGCAGCCAGGCAAGCGAGATCTCCCTCACCGGCACGCCGCTGATCGTGATGTCCCCTTCCTGCAGCTCATAGAGCCGGTTCAGCAGGTGCATCAGCGTCGACTTGCCGCTGCCGGTGCCGCCGAGGATGCCCAGCGTCGTTCCGCCCTTTATCGTCAGGGAAATGTTCCGCAGGATCGTTTCGTCCTCCGCGTAACCAAAGCTCACATCCCGAAAAACGATATCCCCGCTCATATCCGGGCAGAGCTTTTCCGTCTCCCCTGCCTCCTCTGTCTCCGAATTGAGAATGTACAGCAGACGGTCCATCGACACGCCCGCCTTGCTCATCTCGGAGATCATCCGCCCGAGGCGGCGCACCGGCCAGATCAGTCTGCGGTTGTACGAAATGAACGCGATCAGCATACCGGCGGTCAGGGACCCCCGCACACAGAGCACCGTGCCGACCGCCACCAGGAGCAAAAGCTGCAGCGCCATCACCAGGTCGCCCGCCGCCCAGAAACCGGACAACAGCCCGCACAGTTTCATCCACGCGTCCGTGTAGACGTGGTTTTGTCTGCGGAACCGTTCGCGCTCGTAGCGCTCGCGTCCAAACGCGCGCACCACACGCACGCCGGTCAGGTTCTCCTGCGCGATCGTCGACAGCACGCTCTCGTTCTCGTCGCACTGCAGAAACAGATGCCCGATCCTGTGGAAGAAAAAATAGGAATAGCCGATGATGACCGGGATCGAAAGAAACACGATCCAGGACAGCGTCAGGCTCATGGACGCCATGACCACGACGCTGAACGCGATCAGCACCGCAATGCGGATCACCTGGACAAGCTGCTCGGACACGAATTCCCGCACCATGTTGACGTCCGAAGTACAGCGCTGAATGATGTCGCCGGTCTGGTTCTCCATGTGCCAGGCGTACGGCAGCCGCTCAATGTGCGCATAGAGCATGTCGCGCGTCGTCTTCATCATGCGCTCCGTGGCGACGGAATTCAGATAGTTCGTCAGATACTGAAAGACCGCCGTGAGCGCCGCCGTCGCCAGGATCACCAGCGCCGCCAGATAGAGATGCTCCACGATGAACGTCCTGCCGCCCGCCTCGTCCAGGAAACGGCGCACCACGCCCGGCAGACTCTCCGTCCGGTTATCCAGGCAGCCGTCCACCACGATGCGGATCACCTGCGGCGCCACCATATCGAGCGCCGCCACCGCGGCGGAACCGAAAATACTCATGATGAAAAATCTCTTGCTCCCCCGCAGGAAGAGCAAGAGCATCGAGTGTTTTGTGTATGAATTTGTCCGCGGATCTGCAGCCCCTCTCATCGGCCGCTCCTCCTTCCCCTATGTCCCGGCGCCGCCCGGTACAGGGCAGACGCGTTATTTTTTGCTCAACAGGCGGTTCAGCACCTCGAACAGCTTTTTCACATCGATCGGCTTGGCAACGTGCGCGTTCATTCCGCTGTCCAGCGCCATCCTCCGATCCTCGTCAAACGCGTTCGCGGTCATCGCTACGATCGGGATATCCGCCAGCGCATGGTTGTCCAGCGCACGGATCGCCTTCGTGGCGTCGTACCCATTCATGACCGGCATCTGCACGTCCATAAGCACCAGCGCGTAATAGCCTGGATTCGAGTGTTTCACCATCTCCACGGCAACCGTGCCGTCCTCCGCCGTCTCCACCTCAAAGCCGCTCTCCCGCAGGAGCTCCTGAGCGATCTCGCGGTTCAGTTCATTGTCCTCGACGAGCAGCAGGCGCTTGCCCTTAAGCTCCTCCCCGGCGCCCGGCAAGACCGGCTCATGCCGCTGCGTTTCCACCTCGCTGATCGCTGCGGCAAGCGTATCCCGCAGCTCCGACAGGAAGATCGGCTTGCTGCAGAACGACGTCACCCCGGCGTCGCGCGCCTCCGCCTCGATCGCGCTCCAGTCATACGCGGTCAGGACAATGATCGGCACCTTCTCGCCGACCGTCGCCCGCAGCTGCCTTGCCACCTCAACGCCGTTCAGATCCGGGAGCACCCAGTCAATGATGTAGGCGTGATACTCGTCTTCGATCTCGATCGCCTGTCTGGCGCGCAGCAGCGCCTCCTTGCCGTGCATGGTCCACTCCGCGCGCATCCCGATCTGCATCAGCATCTTCGTGACGCTGTCGCAGGTGCTGAAACTATCGTCCACCACGAGGGCGCGCAGCCCTTCGAGCTCATGGATCACCTCGATCCTGCCCTCCTGCTCCTGCAGCCGGAAATCGAGCCGGATGATAAACTCCGTGCCCTTGCCCTGCTCACTCTCCACCCGGATCGAGCCGCCCATCGCGTCGACGATGCTCTTGGTGATCGCCATTCCGAGCCCGGTGCCCTGTATGCCGCTGACCGTCGTGTTCTGCTCCCGCTCAAAAGGCTCGAAAATGTGCTTTGCAAACTCCGGGCTCATGCCGATGCCGGTATCCCTGACGCGGATCTCATATGAACCGTATCCCCGCGGCGCCTCCGGCAGCTGGCGCACCGTGAGCGACACCGAGCCCCCAGCCGGCGTGAACTTGATCGCATTGCTCAGCAGATTCAGCAGGATCTGATTGACATGCAGCTTGTCGCAGTAGATCTCCTCGTCCGTGACGTCCATCGTGTCCATAAAGAAATCGAGCTGCTTGACCTGCATCTGCGTCTGTATGATATTGCGCATATCGCGGAAGATATCGGATATGCTGCACTCCTTTTCCTCGATATTCAGCCTGCCGCTCTCGATGCGGCTCATGTCCAGGATATCGTTGATCAGGCTGAGCAGGTGGTTGCTCGAGGACAGGATCTTGCCCAGATATTCCTGCACACGCTCCGGGTTGCCGACGTTCGTCTGCGCCAGCGTCGTAAACCCGATGATCGCGTTCATCGGGGTCCGAATGTCGTGCGACATATTCGACAGGAACATCGTCTTTGCCTTCTCCGCCGCCTCCGCTTTCTGAAGTTTCTCCTCCAGCACCGCCTTCTCGACCGCCCGGTCAAGCGCCGCGCGCGCATTCTTGCGCGCCCAGAGGTAGTACAGGCAGATCGTGACGACGATGAATCCGGCAATGATCAGGAGTACCCGCCGAATTTCGTAGAGATTCTGGAACGCCTCCCGCTCCGGCACGGAGACCGCGATCATCCAGTTGTTGATGTTTGCCGGCGCATAGTAGAGATACTGCCATTCCTCCGGCTCATCCGAGAGGAAGACCACGTAGCCCGTCTCCCCGTTCATGAGCTCCTGCATCTTCTCATCCCACTTCATGCCATTTTTGGTCGGCTGATGCGGGTGATCGCTCAGATTGCCGAGCGTCTTGTGCCAGGTGTCCAGGATAAAGTCCCCGTTCTCCGCGTCGATGATATAGACGCTCGCGCTCGCGTTGTAGATGTTGTCGATATTCATCGTGCCGGGCAGGTCATCCAGCCTCGTGACCCCGTAGAGCACCGCGACCGGCTCTTCGTCTTTGATGATCGGCACATAGTGGCGCAGCACCATCGTGCCCTTGTCCATGACGCCCGTTATGCGGTTGGAGACGTGCTCCCCGCGCGCGGCGATCTCCTGAAACGAGATCCAGCCGTTTCCGTCCACATCCGTGCCGCCCGGCTGAATGATCGTATTGTCCGGCATCAGGATACGGATCTGCATCGTCTCGACCAGCGGAGAGAAGGTCGCCATCGTCTCCTTGATGGACTCCTTGTCAAACGCCTCGGAATTCGCCAGGATATCCGCGGCGGCATTCAGGATCCGGCTGTCGCGTTTCAGCTTTGTCGTCACCTCCGCCACGACGGTATTCACACCCTCCTCCATGCGCCCGAGACACCTGTTCCGGATCAGCACGTTGATCCGATAATATGCGATGAGGAAAAGCACCGCCAGCGTGACGATCATCACCGCCGTCGCAGTCAGACTCTTCTCCCTTATGATCTTCCCTCTCTTCATCCGTACTCACACACTCCCATAACGCAATACCCATTCTTTTCTATCATAATCCCGGCGAAATGTCCAGCCTTCAGATCGTTCCGGCTCCCGTTTCCTCTTCTGAGTGAAGTGAAAAGTTTATTTCCACTTTGAAGGAGCCAAAGTTGATTTTAGTCTTTCACTCATTTCCACTTCCCA
>CANQYP010000047.1 GCA_947628045.1 uncultured Lachnospiraceae bacterium
CTGCCGGACCCTTGCGGGGGTCTGGCGGTTCCTGCGGCTTAACCGCGGCAGAGCCGTGAGAAGAAAGGGGGGGGAGAATGATGCGTATCGCGATCTGCGACGATGTGCCCAGAGAGCAGGAACAGTTTGAAAAAGCGCTGCGGGGCTGGGATCCGACGCGGAGCGTGGAGAAGTTCTTGAACGGCGCCTCCCTGCTGGAGGCGGCGAGGCAGGTCCCCCACTTTGATCTTGTGTTTCTGGATATCTATATGCCCGGCGAGAACGGGATCGACATCGCTAAGGCGCTCCGGGAGCTCGCCCCCGATACGGGGATCGCGTTTGTGACGACCAGCACCGAGCACGCGGTGGAGGCGTTCTCGCTGCACGCGCTGCACTATCTGGTAAAGCCGGTGACGACGGAGGGCATCGTGGAGACGTTTCGGCGGCTGAATCTGATCCGCGCCCAGAGCAGGGAGAGCGTTACCTTCATGGTGGGCTCGGAGCGGCACACCGTGTTTCTGGATCAGATCACATTCTTTGAGAACGACGGCCATGCGGTGAACATTTCGCTGTCCGACGGGCGGAGGCTGAAGATCTGGCTGAATTTCGGCGAACTGGAGCAGAAGGTGGACGGCAGGTTCCTGCGGATCAACCGCGGGCTGATCGTCAACATGGATTTCATTGTGCGGATGGGAGCGGACACCTGTGCCATGCGGGACGGGAGCCAGTTTCCGATCGCGGTGCGGCACAGCGCCGCGATCCGGGAGGCGTACGGCAACTATGTGTTCGATCAGATGTCCCGGAGAAAAGTGTTTTAAGGGAGGTGTGCCGGAATGATCTTTCTGGAGAACGCGCTTGGTTTCTTTATACAGCTTTTTCCCTGCGCCGTCATCATTTTTCTGCCTTTTCGCGATGAGGCGTACCGGATCCGGCGCAGGACGCTCTACCTGTGGGTGACGCTCGGCTGCGCGGCTTTTGCCTGTCTGTACGCGGCGGCGCTCTGCCTGCGCGACCTGGAGAAGTATCCGAACCACGCCCCGCTGTCCAACAGCTTTATGCTGCTCGTGATGCTGCTTGTGCTGGCGGCGTATGTCTGGCTGGTGAAGGATGCGCTGCTCAAGAAGATCCTGGTCTTTATCGTCGTCCTGTTCTATGCGGTGACCGTGTACACGCTGTCCAATATGCTCCAGTCGTTCTTCTTCAGGCGCGGCATTCATCCGACCATTGCCTACGGCTATCCGCCGCTCACACTGGCGCTGTATGCCGGGTTCACGGCGCTGCTGCTGCCGCTTATGCTGGCGGTCGTGGTCCGTCCCCTCAAGGGCTACATCGAGGAGATCGAGCCGAAATACATGAAGAGAGAGTTTTTTGTCACGCTGTTCTCGACGGTCTTCTATTTCATCATGATCATTTTCTGCGACAGCGTCTACGCGCTGAGCAACAGCTCGGAGAAATGGTCCCTCCTGATGACGTGGCACCTGCTGATGTCTGCCATGATGCTGAACCAGCTGCTGATCTACTGGCTGGTCTTCCAGGAGTCGCTGCGCAGAAAGCATGACGGCGACCGGCAGCGCGCGATGGAGCTCCAGCAGCTGCAGTACGAGAGGATCGTCGGCGACATGGAGAATGTCCGGCGGATGCGCCACGACATACGCCACCATTACAACGCTCTGAACGACATGCTGGACCGGGGGCAGACCCGGGAGATGAAGGAATACCTCGCCGGGCTGATCGAGACCACGACGCGGACGGACACAAAGGTATACTGCAGAAATATGATGGTCAACGGGCTGCTGCAGTACTACGTCGGCATGGCGGGAGACGAGGGGATCCGCTGCACGGTAAACGCGGAGTGTGAGGAGCTGAAGATCGAGCCCTCGGACCTGACCGTGCTCTTCGGAAACGCGATGGAGAATGCGATCAACGCCTGCCGGAAATGCCCGAAGGACCGCTGGATCGACGTCCAGGTCAGCACGGCGCAGGGACCGCTCGCGATCGAGATCTCCAATTCCTGCAAGGAGGTGCGCATCAACCGTCACCTGCAGACGGAGGACGGGTTCTCGCCGGCGGAGGCGTTTCAGAGCGACCACGGCGGCGGCTACGGGCTGCACAGCATGGCGCACACCGCGCAAAAGTACGGAGGCAGCGCCAGATTCCGCTACAACGCTGAGAAGGAGACGTTCACGGCGCGCATCTGGCTGAACATATCAACTTGAAAAGAAAACGGAGGAAACAAACATGACGATCAATAAGAAACAGGAGGGAACAGAACTTGAGGTAGCGCTTGTCGGAAGGCTTGACACATCGACGGCGCCCGAGCTTGAGGCGGAGCTGAAACACAGCATCAACGGGGTCACTGCGCTGACGATGGATTTTGCGGGGCTGGAGTACATTTCTTCCGCGGGGCTGCGCGTGCTGCTTGCGGCGCAGAAGGTGATGAACAAGCAGGGAAAGATGGTGGTCCGCCACGTCAACGAGACCATTATGGACGTCTTTGAGGTCACCGGATTTATTGACATTCTGACGATTGAGCAGTAAAATTGTCCGGGGCAGGCTCTGCCTTAGAAACAGGAAAACGGAGGAAATGCTATGGGTAACACGATTTTCAGGGAAAAAAGTCTGCAACGGGTATCCTCACCCGAGGAGCTTAACGACTATATACGGGTGACGAATCCCGGGATCTGGCTGATCCTTTCGGCGGTCATCATCCTGTTGGCGGGCTTTATCGCCTGGGGCGTCATCGGGACGATCGAGGAGAAGGTGGACGCGGTCACGGTCTCGCAGGGCGGCGCGATGAGCTGCTTTATCCGGGAGTCGGACCTCGAGAGGGTCGAGGAGGGCGATACCGTGCGCATCGGGAAGGAGGAGTACGCCGTGGAGGAGATCTCCTCTGAGCCGGTCGCTGCGGATGACAGCTTTTCCGAGTACGCGCTGCGCGTCGGCGCGCTCTCCGAGGGCGAGTGGGTGTACGAACTTCGCTTAAGCGGCTCCCTTCCGGACGGCGCTTACGAGTCGTCGGTCATCACGGACAGCGTATCCCCCATATCTTTCCTGTTTAACTGAGGTGTGGCGATGGCAAAGAAAAAACAGATCAAACCAATTACAAAGGGTGTGGCGAAGGTCCCGGTCGTGATGCAGATGGAGGCTCTGGAGTGCGGCGCGGCGGCGCTGACGATGATCCTCGCCTACTACAGGAAATGGATCCCGCTCGAGCAGGTGCGCGTGGACTGCGGCGTGTCCAGGGACGGCTCCAACGCGAAGAACGTTCTGAAGGCGGCACGCAGCTACGGGCTCATGGCGAAGGGCTACCGCTATGAGCCGGAACAGCTCCGGGAGAGAGGGAAATTCCCCTGCATCGTCCACTGGAACTTTAATCACTTTGTCGTTCTGTGCGGGTTCAAGGGCAACAAGGCGGTGCTCAACGACCCGGCGAAGGGCAATTATACCGTCTCGATGGAACAATTTGACCACAGCTTTACGGGTATCTGCCTGTTCTTCGAGCCGACGGAGGCGTTTGAGCCCGGCGGAAAGCCCAAGAGCGTACTGTCCTTTGCGCGGAAACGGCTGATCGGCGCCGGTGCCGCGCTTGCGTTCGTTATTCTGACGACGACCATCACGTCGCTGATCGGCATCATTCAGCCGGTGTTCTCACGGGTCTTCCTGGACCGGATCCTCACGCACAGGGATCCCGGGTGGGAGCTGCCCTTTTTTGTCATGCTTGCCTGTGTGTCCCTCGTGCAGCTTGTCGTGGCGTTCGCCGAGGCAAAGTCGAATTACCTGATCCAGGGCAAGCTTGCCGCGGTCGGGAACACGTCCTTCATGTGGAAGGTGCTGCGGATGCCTATGGAGTTCTTCTCCCAGCGTATGGCGGGGGATATCCAGCAGCGGCAGGAGGCGAGCGCCGCCATCGCGGACGTGCTTGTGAATACCTTCGCGCCGCTTGTGCTGAACGCGGTGATGATGGTCTTCTACCTGATCGTGATGGTCCGCTACAGCCTGACGCTGGCGATGGTGGGCGTCGCCTCGATCCTGATCAACATACTGATGTCGCGCGTCATATCAAAGAAACGCATCAACATCACCCGCGTGCAGATGCGGGACGCCGGTAAGCTGGCGAGTTCGACGGTCGCGGGGATCGAGATGATCGAGACGATCAAGTCGAGCGGCGCGGAGACCGGCTACTATGAGAAGTGGGCGGGCTACCAGGCGAGCGTGAACACACAGGAGGTCCGCTACGCGCGGCTGAACGAGTACCTCGGGATGATCCCGAATCTGATCACACAGCTCGCGAACACCGTCGTGCTGATTCTCGGCGTCCTGTTCGCGATAGAGGGGCATTTCACCGTCGGTATGGTGATGGCGTTTCAGGGGTTCCTCACCGCGTTCACCGGACCGGCGATGATGCTTGTCCAGACGGGACAGGCGCTCCAGGAGATGCGCACTCAGATGGAACGCGTGGAGGACGTCATGGAGTACCCCGTCGACGTCAACTATGGGAACGAGCAGGAAGACGACAGCGAAGACGGGTATGACAAGCTCTCGGGCAATGTGGAGCTGCGCGGTGTGACATTCGGCTACTCCCGACTGGCGGAGCCTCTGATCGAGAATTTCGACCTCTCCTTGAAGACCGGCAGCCGCGTGGCGTTTGTCGGCGGCTCCGGCTGCGGCAAATCGACGCTCGCCAAGCTGATCTCCGGGCTGTACCAGCCGTGGAGCGGGGAGATCCTCTTTGACGGAAAACCGATCCGGGACATCGACCACAGCGTGTTCACGGGCTCGCTCGCGGTCGTCGATCAGGATATCATTCTCTTCGAGGACACGATACGCAACAACATCAAGATGTGGGATAACTCGATCGAGGATTTTGAGATGATCCTCGCGGCGAAGGACGCCCAGATCCATGAGGACATCATGCAGCGCGACGGCGGGTACAGCTATGTGCTCACCGAGGGCGGCGTGGATTTCTCAGGCGGGCAGCGGCAGCGCATGGAGATCGCCCGCGTGCTGGCGCAGGACCCGACGATCATCATACTGGACGAGGCGACGAGCGCGCTCGATGCCAAGACGGAGTACGAAGTGGTCCGCTCCATCAAGGCGAGGGGCATCACCTGTATCGTGGTGGCGCACCGGCTCTCCACGATCCGCGACTGTGACGAGATCATCGTTCTGGATCACGGCAAGGTCGTGGAGCGCGGCACACACGAGGAGCTGTACGCGCGCAACGGCTATTATACGCAGCTCGTTTCCAGCGAATAAAGGGGGTGTCTGTATGGGTTGGTTTGACGAACAGTTAAGACAGAGAAAGCAGCACGACCAGAACACCTTCGAGGAGGCGTTTCTGGAAATTTCGGACGCCGTCACAGGCGCGCGCATATCCGCCGCGTTTGCGGACCACAAAAGCCGCGCGAAGAGCGCGATCGACGAGATCCTCAAGTTCTACCATGCAAAGACGCAGGACGTCCCCGAGACGATCCATGACGTGAACGAGCAGCTGGAATACCTCACGCGCCCGTACGGGATCATGCGCAGGTCGGTCCGGCTGGAGAAGGGCTGGTACCGGGACGCGTTCGGCGCGATGCTGGGCGTGCGCAAGTCAGACGGCTCCGTCGTGGCGCTGATCCCCGGGAACCTGTCCGGCTATACCTTCTTCGACGCGGAGACGGGGAAGAGGGTGAGGGTCTCGCGGAAGAACGAGGATCTTTTTGAGCCGGAGGCGATCGCCTTCTACAAACCGTTTCCGGCGAAAAAGATGGACATTGGATCCTTTCTGCGGTACATCGCGGGGAGCCTCTCGATGTCGGACTACGTGCTCGCGGCGGCGGCGACGTTCGCGGCGACGCTGGTCGGAATGCTCAGCCCGAAACTGACGCAGCTGCTGTTCGGACCGGTCGCGGAGAACGGGGACGTCACGCTGCTGCTGTCCCTGGCGATCTTTGTGGTCTGTGTGACGACCTCCACGCTGCTGATCCAGTCCGTGAAGAACCTGTTCCTCGCGCGGATCCGGACGAAAATGGACGTCACCGTACAGGCGGCGACGATGGCGCGCGTGATGTCGCTCCCGGCGACGTTTTTCAAGGATTACAGTTCGGGTGAGCTTTTCACGCGGACGCAGAATATGAACACGCTGTGCACGATGCTGGTGGACGCGGTGTTCTCGACGGGGCTGACCTCGCTGTTCTCGCTCATCTACATCACCCAGATCTTCACCTTTGCGCCCGCGCTGGTCGTACCCGCGCTCACGATCGTGGTGGTGACGGTGCTGGTGTCCTTTGTCACCGCGTTTACGCAGATGAAGGTTTCCAGGAAGACGATGGAGCTGGGCGCGAAGGTCAGCGGCAAGAGCTACGCGCTGATCACGGGCATACAGAAGGTCAAGCTCTCCGGCGCGGAGAAACGCGCGTTTGCCAACTGGGGCAGCCTCTACGCGAAACAGGCGAGGATCATGTACAATCCGCCCGCGATCATCCGCTACAACAACGCGATCACGACGCTGGTCACGCTCGCCGGCACCTTCGCGATGTACTATATGGCGGTCGCGAACAGTGTGCCTGTGGCGGATTATTTCGCGTTCAACGCGGCGTACGGTATGGTGAGCGGGGCGTTCATGTCCCTTGCGCAGATCGCGCTCACCGCGGCGAACATCAAGCCGGTGCTCGACATGGCGAAACCGCTCATGGACGCCGAGCCGGAGATGTCCGAGGGCAAGGAGGTGCTCACGCGGCTTTCCGGCAGCATAGAGCTCTCCAACGTGTCGTTCCGCTACAATGACAGCATGCCGAACGTGGTGGACGACCTTTCCCTGAAGATCCATGCCGGGCAGTACGTGGCGATCGTCGGCGCGACGGGCTGCGGAAAATCCACGCTGATGCGCCTTATGCTGGGCTTTGAGACGCCGCAGAAGGGCTCGGTGTACTATGACGGCAAGGACCTCGCGAACATCGATCTGAAATCGCTGCGGCGCAGGATCGGCACGGTGATGCAGAACGGAAAGCTGTTTCAGGGGGATATCTTCTCGAACATCACGATCTCCGCCCCGTGGCTGACGCTGGACGACGCGTGGGAGGCGGCGGAGACCGCGGGGATCGCGGACGACATCCGCAGGATGCCGATGGGCATGCACACGATGATCTCAGAGGGCAGCGGCGGCGTGTCGGGCGGACAGCGGCAGCGCCTGATGATCGCGCGCGCGATCGCACCGAAACCGAGGATCCTGATGTTTGACGAGGCGACGAGCGCGCTGGACAATCTCACGCAGAAGACGGTCTCGGAGTCGCTCGACCGACTGAAGTGCACGAGGATCGTCATCGCGCACCGGCTGTCCACGATCCGGCAGTGCGACCGCATCATCTACCTCGAGAATGGCAAGATCATCGAGGACGGCAAGTACGAGGAGCTGATCGCGAAGAACGGGAAGTTTGCAGAGCTCGTGGCGCGCCAGAGGCTGGACGACACGGAGTGACAGGGTTTACGCTAGGCAGATAAAATTTTTTAACAGATTCTATGGCGCGACGTATCAATCTATGAAATATGATAGGAGGTGCCGACCTTATGGATCAAATGGAACAGGTACTGCGGGCGCTGTTCGACTTTCAGCGTTTTGATGAAAACGTAAGGCTTGGCAAGCTGATCCGCGCCGCCGGGGAGACAAAGGATGGCGCGCTGCTGGACGACAGCGAGCTGGAGCTGAACGCCGCAGGAGATGCAGACGCGTGGCGAATTGAGACGAAAGGTGAGGATAAACCGTGAGTACCGTCATCACGCCGGAGGAACTTTATCAGAATTATCACGAGAAAGTGGAGCGGTACATCAGTTCCCGTGTGCCGAATGTACACGACAGGGCGGATCTGAAACAGCAGGTCTTCCTGAACGCGATCGCGGCGCTGGACGGCTACGACCCGGCGCGCAGCGCGCCCGGGACATGGCTCTATACCATCACGCGCAACGTGGTCATCGACTTTTACCGCAGAAGAAACCGTGAGCCGATGCTGACCGAGCTCGAGACGCTGGATCAGCAGGGAGAGGTGGCGCATGTGCCGGAGGTGGACGAACGTCTGCTGACGCAGGAGACGCAGGAGATGCTTGCCGATGCCCTGGAGCAGCTGCCTGAGCGGGAGCGGGATATCGTGATCTTTCGCTTTTATCATGGGCTCTCCGCACAGGAGACCGCGGCGCGGGTCGGCGTCAGCTACGCCAACGTCCGTGTCCTGCAGCACAACGCGCTGCGGAAACTGCGCAAGGTGATGAACCAGAATTTTTTGTATTAGGATCAGACGGGAGGAAGAGATGAACACGGACATTTCAAGCCTGAAATACTGCCTGGAGAATTATGTCGCGGATCCTTCCTTCCGCAGCCGGATGCAGACGCGCCCGCAGGAGACGCTGCAGGAGCACGGCATTCTGCCGGACACGCAGACGCCGCGGGAGGACGTTTCGTCTGACACGGAGATGCTGCTGGAGGCGTGCTGCAGGCTGTGCAGGTGCTCGGGGGAGCTGCGCATCCCGGAGGAGCAGAACCGTTATCTGCTGGAATTCCGGGCGCATCAGCAGGAGATCATGAGGGAATACGAGAGGCGGATCGCGGACGACGCCTATGCCGACCGCAGGCTCCTGCTCTGGAGCCGACAGGTGCGCCGCCGCTGCCGCATGGAGAACCGCCAGTTCCGAAGACGGGACGCGATCCAGTATTATCCGCTCTTTTTTGAGCTGAGCGACGGGTGCAGCGTACAGTGCCCGTTCTGCGGGGTGGATGCGCCGCTCTGGAAGAGTGATTTCGCCTACACGCCGGAGAACGCCGGGCTGTGGAGGGAGATCCTGCAGATCAGCGTCCGGTACCTGGGACGGGTCGCGGGCGCGGGCGCCTGCTACATGGCGACGGAGCCCTTTGACAACCCGGATTATGAGAGATTCATCTATGACTTCCGCGCGGTCACCGGACTGGTCCCGCAGACGACGACAGCTGTGGCGGACCGTTGCCCGGAGCGTATCCGCGCTTTTATGGAAGAGCTGGGACCTGACGCGGTGCGAAATGCGGCGCTGCGGTTCAGCATACGCAGCCTGAGCCAGCTGAGGCGGATCCAGGAGATCTACCGCCCGGAGGAGCTTAAGGACATCGAACTCCTCGCCAACAACCCGGAATCGCTGAACCAGTATTCGCTCTCCGGGAAGGGCATCCGCCTACGCGCGCGCATGGGGGAGAAGGGCAGGGACAAATTTCTCCGCTACGGGATCTGCTGCACCGCCGGACTGCGGGTGAATATGGTGAGAAAGACGATGGAATTCCTGGAGCCGGAGCTGCCGTCGGAGATGTTCCCGAACGGATATCGGATCCGTGAGACGCGCACGTTCACGGACGCGAAGGAGTTCGAGACGGGCATGCGCCGCCTGTTCGAGACCTGGGCGCTGCCGGAGCTGCCGGAGGATGCGCCGCTGCAGTTCAACGGCGTCTGCAGGATCGTGGAGAAGGAAACGTGCATTGAGTTCTGGGGAGACGGCGTGGGCTGCAGCCTGGCGAAGGACGGAGGGTTCCGGGAGGCGATCCGGCTCGTTTCGGAAGAGCCGACGACGCTTACGCAGCTGTATCGGGCGCTCTCTGCCGGAGAGGGCGACGCGCTGCGGCTCTGGCAGAAATTCCAATACTTGTATGAGCGAGGTTATGTGCGATGGGCGTAAAAAGAATCTGTCTGGTAACGATGCCGTTCGGACCTATGGCGAGCCCGGTGCTGGGGCTGAGCCTGCTGAAGGCGGCGGCTTTGAGAAACGGGAAGGACGCCCGCATCATCTACGCGAATCTCCGCTTTGCCGCCCTGATCGGGCGGGAGGATTACCAGGAGCTGGAATATATCGCGTCCGCGTATATGCAGCTGATCGAGGCGGTGTTCGCGCCTTACGCCGGATATCGCAACAAGCTGTCCCACGAGGCGGCAAAGCAGCATTATCTGGACGCCGGATTCGGGGAGATCGTCCTTCAGTTCTTTGCCCGGGTCGAGAGATGCGCTCCGCTGATCCCCGGTTTCCTGGATCAGCTGTGCGACGAGATCCTTGCCGGGAAACCGGACGTCGTCGGCTGCACCTTTACCTTTGCCCAGTGCAACGCCAACCTTGCGCTCCTGAAACGGCTCAAGGAGAGGTCGCCTGAGACTATCACGGTGATCGGGGGCTGCTCGATCGCCTCGGAGGCGGGGCAGGCGTATGTCGACCATATGGATCAGATCGATTACGCGTTCGTGGGGGAATCCGACGATATCTTCTGCGACGCCCTGGATCTGATCGCGGAGGGCAGGACGGAGGAGCTGCGCGCGCGGTTCCCGGAGGTCCTGTACCGGGGCGGTTCCCCCGCCACGCACGCGATCCGGGACATGGACGCGCTGCCTTACCCGGATTTTGACGATTATTTTGCGGAGCTCTCTGCCGCGGGTCTGGAGGGGAAGACGAAGGTGCTCCTCACCGTCGAGGCGTCGCGGGGCTGCTGGTGGGGAGAAAAGCACAGGTGCCATTTCTGCGGGCTCCACCCGGATCCCGACGTGCTGTGCTACCGGAGCAAGGACAGCCGGCGCTTTGCCGGGGAGCTTGCGTATCTCTCGAATCGGTATCAGGTGAAGAATTACGCCCTGACCGACTGCATTCTGGCGCGGGAGCACATAAAGGAGCTGCCGTCCCTGCTCGCGGGGAAGGGGTACCGCATGTTCGTCGAGGTCAAGACAAACATGACGAGGGCGGAACTCCACGGACTGCGGAAAGCCGGTTTCGTAACGCTCCAGCCCGGCATTGAGAGCCTGAACGACGAGCTGCTGCAGAAGATGCACAAGGGGAACCGCGCGATCAAGCACATAGAGTTCCTGAAAAACGCCAGGGCGGAGGGCATCCATCTGATCTGGAATATGATGTTCGACCTTCCGGGCGAGGAGGCACAGTGGTATTACGACGACATCGCGTTTTATCCTCAGCTCTTCCATCTGGGCGCGCCGCAGATGAACCGCCATTGCTATCAGCGGCAGAGTATCTTTACCCGGCACGCGGCGGAGTATGGCGTGACGCTGAAACCGTTTGACTTCTATCCGTACCTCTTCGGGGAGGAGCTGGTGACAGACGACCGGTTCCCGGAGTTTTTCATAGCCGACCCGGCGCAGCCTACGCCGTATTTCGACGCGCTGGAAAAGGCGATCCAGGAATGGAGGGATATATTCAAAGAGGGCTGCACACTCCATTACCGGGTGCAGTGCGGGCTGCTTTCGATCTATGACGGAAGACCCTGCGCCCGGCAGGAGGTTTATATATTCGACGGTCTGGAAAAGGAGATCTGCCTTCTTGCAGATCAGACGATCCGGATAGACAGACTGTTGGAGCTGTGCGCAGAACCGGACAAGGCGAGGGCAGAACATGTCCTGGAAGACCTGATTCAGAAAAAGCTTATCCTGAGAATCGGGGATGAAGTGCTGTTTCTGGCTGTTCCGGAGAGAATTGAAAGAATGGAAAGGGGGTGAAAAGCATGGAATGGACACAACAGAATCTTGAGGCTCTGTACAAGCAGATCCAGAAAAGCGCGATGGTGGACGCCGAGTTCCGCAAGGCGCTCCTGGAGGATCCGGTGAAGACCGTCGAAAAGTACACGGGCGAAAAGCTCCCGGAGGGGTTCCGGCTGAAGGTGATCGAGCAGGATCCTTCGTATGCGGCGACGCTGGTTCTTCCCGACATGGTCGGAAAAGAGCTGACGGAGGAGGATGCGGAGGACGTCAGCGGAGGCATCAGCTTTGCGCTGATCGTATCCGTGTGCGCCACTGCCGTCGGGGTAGGCCCCAGCGTGGCGGTATGCGGGGCAGACGGCTGTGCGGCTGATGTTGTCTGCGTCGGCAACGTATGCGGGACAAAAGCTGAATTCTAATCAAATCATCAAAGACAAGGAGGATGAGTCATGAGTTGGACAACTGAGAAGATTAACCAGGTATATGCTGAGGTAAAGGAAAAAGCGGAGAAGGATCCGGCGTTCCGTGAGAAACTCTGCAAGGATCCGGTCAAGACCGTGGAGGAGCTCTCGGGCATCGCGATCCCGGAGGGATATTCCATCCAGGTAATTGAGAAGGGCGACAGCATCGAGGCAGTCTTCACCGACGGCGGACTGCTCAGCGATGAGGAGCTCGACAAGGTCGCGGGCGGCGGCAACTGCATCGGAAACGCTTGCGGAGCGCACGGCGAGAAGTAAAGATGCGCTGGTCAAGATACAGTCGGCTGTTCCTCTCACAGAGGAACGGCTGGCTGCTGTACAACTCGGCGTCCAACTCCTTTCTGCAGGTGGGGGAGGAGCTGGTCCCGGAGTTGAAAGCGATCCAGGCGGATGCCGACGGCTATGATTTTTCCGGGCAGCCGCAGCTTTACTTTACGCTGCGCGGTCACGGGTTCCTGGTGGAGGATGGGCAGGACGACGCGCTGTACAACATCCTGAAAATGCACCGCCTTACCGCCAACTATGCCACGCAGACGCTGCTGCTGACCATTGCGGTCACCAGGAACTGCAATTTTGACTGTTCCTACTGTTATGAGGGGAACCGCAACGGCGTCCCGATGTCCGACGAGATGGCGGATAAGCTGATCGACTTTATCCGGCACCATTCCGGGCTGAAGAACGTCTCGCTCGTGTGGTACGGCGGCGAGCCGCTGCTCGCGATGAACACCATCCGCCGGATCACGCGCGGCGTGGAGAAGATGGAGAAGACCTACAGCGCCGGCATCGTGACAAACGGGTACCTCCTGACGAAGGAGATCGCGGAGGAGCTGAACGATCTGCACATCAAATGGGTCCAGATCACGCTGGACGGCAGGAAGGAGACGCACGACGGGAGGCGTTACCTGAAAAACGGCGGTCCCACCTACGACCGCATCCTCCAGAACGTGGAAGGGCTGCTGAAGTCCGGCTACGAGGGAGAGGTCAATATCCGCGTGAACGTGGATACCCGGAATGAAGACGAATACATCGACGTGTTCCGGCAGATCAAGGCGCTCTGCCCGGAGGACAAGAAGAAACAGGTGACGGTCTATCCCGGATTCGTGAAGGGGGACGACCACCCGGATGTGAGCTGTTTCTTTGAGCCGGACGACAAGGGAAGGTTCATCGCTGAGACTTACAGAAAGTACGGGGTCAATCCGCTGTCCATGTTCCCGCGGCGGAGGTACGGCGGGTGTACGCTCACCAAGCGCAACGCTTACGTGGTGGGACCGGACGGCGAGCTGTACAAGTGCTGGGACGACGTGGGCATAGAATCTCTCGTGGTCGGGCATATCGACCGGTTCAACGACTGGAACGTAGGACTGATCGCGGAGGGCATGACCGGCTGTTCCTACCTGGACGCGCAGGAGTGCAGGGAATGCTATTACTTCCCCATCTGCGACGGCGGCTGCCACAAGATACGCATGGAGCACCACCGCGACGGCAAGACCGGGAACTGCTGCTCTTATTTCAGGAATCATCTGGAGGAGCTGCTGGAACTGCACTATGAGGAGAAACAGAAAAGAGAGGCAGAAAAAGGGGCATGACCTATCGGTATCAGATCGTGGACGATCTCGGAGAACAGCTCCGGCTGCTGAAGGCGCTGGGCGTCTCAGAACCGGCGAACTTCGCCGCGGATGGACCCGACCATCTATTCCTGTCCGTATCGGCGGACGGGGAGGAGATCGGGGTCATTCGCGGCAGATTCCATGAGGAGAACGAAAGATTTCAGATTTTGATGCTCCTGGTTTCGCCCGGGCGGCGCAGCGCGGCGCTGCTTGGTGAGCTGATCGCGGCGCTCCTTGCGCGGGCGGACGCCCGCTTTCACCCGAAGGAGTTTTACTGGCTGTATGATTTGAGACCTGGGGAGAGCGACCCGTTCTTCCGGCTCGTGCGGCAGATCCCCGGCGTCACGGCGCGCGCGGAGCCGTCCTTTTGCAGGTTCCGGGTCCATCTGCCCGGTTTTCGCACGCGGGCGGAGCGCTACTCTGTCAGCTACGCGGAGAAGAAGGGCTACCGCATCCTGCACAGCCGCGACGTCTCCCCCGAGGCAAAAGAGGCGCTGATGGACATGGTCCGCGGCGCGGATGAAGGGGACGGGCTGAGAACGCTGCACCCGTTTGTCGAGGAGTTTGACGAGGACGCCAGCCTGTTCCTTGTGGAGCAGGAGAGCGGGGCTCTGTGCAGCTGGGTCGTCTGCCGCCTCATGGCGCCAGGGACGCTGGATGTGAGGCGCTGGTACACGCTCCCCGGACGGCGGGAGAAACTGGCGGGGGTCTACCTCATGGGAGTGTGGATCGACCTTGTCTGCGCGCGGTACACGGATATCGAGTTCCTCGTGCGCGTGGGCAACGAGGACATGCTGCACTTTGGCAGATGGTATTTCGGGGCGGCGCTGCAGGAGCTGTACACAGAGCATACCCTCCGAATCGAGGGATTTTGAACTATGGAAACGACGCTTGTGCGTTTCAAATAGAAATTTCAGGAAAAGGAGAAAGAAAACATGCAAGCAAAGAAGAGAAACTTAGGCAAAAAACTGATGGCGGCGATGCTGAGCGCAGCCATGCTGGTCGGGAGCTGCACCGGCGCGTTCGCGCAGGAGGCTGCCGATGTCACCACAAAGAGCGTTCGCCTGTCTGACCTTCGCATCGTAAGCGGCGAGCAGGTCATCGACCTCACCGGCGTCAGCCTGGAGGTGGACGTTACGGGTACAGAGAAACCGGAGGCACTCAGCCTTCATCTGGACGTGAATGACGAGGAAGTCGCCGAGATCGGCTTTACCGGCACGGATACGCTTGCCGTTCTTCATCTTGAGAGCCCGACCCTCGGCGCGAAGGACTATGTGCTTGACGCGTCGGTTCTGCTGTCCAACTACATGGACGAGGGGATCCAGTCGCTCATCACGTTCCTCCAGAGCGTCGACACGAAGGCAGTCGCGGACGGCATCCTGAAGAGCGCGAATGAGGCGGACGCTCTGCCGGATATGCAGGAGACGGAGGCCGCGGAGCCGGAGACCGAGCTGGTCATCGAGGATATGCCGGAAGTCACCGTGGACGGGGACATCGCGTCTGTGATCGAGTCCTGCATCACCGGTCCGGAACCCGTCGAGCTGGGCGGCGTACAGACCGGCATCAACGGTGAGGAGATCAGCATTGCAGAGGGCAGCTACGAGAAGACGAACTTCAGCTTTGGCGTCGATGAGCTCAGCCAGATCCTGGATATGATCTATGTGGACGGCGAGGCATCCGGATTGAGCGAGGAGCTGCGCGCGGAAGTCAGCGAGCTTGAGGTGTCCGGGAGTGTCACAAAGGGCACAGCGGAAGGTCTGAACAGACTGGCGGACATCGATGTGAAGTTTGACGACGGCAAGGGCGACGCCGGCGAAGTACATGTCGCGGCGAACAAGGGCTTTGGCGAGAACGGAGAGCACTCTGACGCAGCGGTCGTCGTGACCAACAAGGGAACGACGTACGGCTTGAGCATGAGTTCGGAAGAAGGACTGCATGAGGGCGAGGCATTCACGATGGATACCGTCGACATGGACAGCGCGATCGTGCTGACGGATATGGACGACGCGGCGGTGGGCGAAGAGCTCGGCAACGCGTTCAGCACGTTCGGCGTCGACGTGATGGGAGCGGCGCTCGCACCGGTGCTCGCGGCGTTCATGGATACGGGAATGGCTGAGGCGCAGACCGAGGCGGTAGCAGAATAAACTTATTGAACGGTTGCCAAATGCCGCAGAGCCGGAGGTCCGGTCCCTGCGGCATTTCTCTTTGGGAAATTCTCAAAAAAGGTTGATAATTTGCGGAAAATACCGTATACTTTGCCCATTGGAAATTGCGGGGCAGAAGGCGCGTTTGCGGAGGCGCCCGCGGCGCTGACCGGACGGGCAAGGGAAGGAAGACGTATGGCGACATGGAATACGCGGGGGCTGCGGGGCTCCACACTGGAGGAACTGATCAACCGGACGAATGAGCTGTATCTGGAGAAGGGGCTGGCGCTGGTCCAGAAGATCCCGACGCCGATCACGCCGCTGCAGATCGACAAGGACAGCCGGCACATCACGCTTGCCTATTTCGACCAGAAGAGCACGGTCGACTACATCGGCGCGGTGCAGGGGATCCCGGTCTGCTTTGACGCGAAGGAGTGCACGTCGGACACGTTTGCGCTGCAGAACATCCATCCGCATCAGGTGGAGTTCATGACGCAGTTTGAGAGACAGGGCGGCGTCGCGTTCCTGATCCTTTTTTTCACGGCGCGCAACGAGCTCTTTTACCTGCCGTACCGCGATATGATGCGGTTCTGGGAGCGCGCGCAGGAGGGCGGGCGCAAGAGCTTTCGCTATGAGGAGCTCGACCAGGATTATTACCTCGAGCCGCGCCAGGGCTTTTTTGTCCCGTATCTGGACGGGCTGCAGACGGACCTGGACGCGCGGGAGTAGAAATATTTTGAGAAAGGTTTGACAGGCGCGTCGGTTGATATTAATATATTTGTAACAGAATCCGCCTGGGGAGTGAATGGTTATGCAGAAGATCTTGCACACGCCGGAGGGCGTGCGGGACATATACAGCAGGGAGTGCGAGCAAAAGCTTTCCCTGCAGGAGCGGCTGCACGCGGTGATCCGGTCCTACGGTTACCGCGACATTGAGACGCCGACCTTTGAATTTTTTGACGTTTTCAGCAAGGAGATCGGGACGATCCCGTCGCGGGAGCTCTACAAATTTTTCGACCGCGAGGGCAACACGCTGGTGCTGCGTCCGGACTTCA
>CANQYP010000048.1 GCA_947628045.1 uncultured Lachnospiraceae bacterium
ACACCACGTAGGTCGTGTCGTTCGACTGCTCGAACGTCCTGCGGATCACGTACAGCCTGCGGTCAAACGCAAGCCCCTTCTCCACATCCTTCGGGCGCTCCACGAACGCCTGCTCGATGCAGGGCATCTTCTCGAGCGCCTTGTGCCCGAGCACCTTCGGAACCGTCGGCACCTGACGCCAGCCGAGGAACTTGAGCCCCTCCTTCGTCACGATGCTCTCGAACATCTTCTTCGCCTGGTTCCTCCCCAGCACGTCCTGCGGGAAGAAGAACATGCCGACGCCGTAGTCCCTCTCTTCGCCCAAAAAAATACCAAGGTCCAAACAGGCTTTGCGGAAGAATCTGTGTGAGACCTGCAACATGATCCCCACTCCGTCTCCTGTTTTTCCCTCGGCGTCTTTGCCAGCTCTGTGTTCAAGATTTTCTACAATACTGAGTGCGTTCTCCACTGTCTGGTGAGTCTTGATCCCCTTGATGTTGACGACCGCGCCGATGCCGCAGTTGTCATGCTCAAATTCGGGTCGGTACAGTCCCGGGCTCACACAGGCAGGATCGGAATTTTTCCTTATCTCCATCCTGACTCCTCCTGTCACGCCATATTTTCTGCATGTCAGGGCTACTATACACCTATTTTTCGATTCTGTAAATAAAAACTTTTCTATCAATTGTCTGATAATATGAATATTTAATCTTATGTTCTAATATTTTCTATGCAATATATTTATTTTTCTTTCTGTATACGGGATTCGCAAACAATTCTCTTCATGGATTTTCTCTGTCATCATAAAAAAAGTGTCAGGAAAATCGCCGTCAGGTTGCTCCCCATATGGAACAGCAATGGAAAAAGGAGCCATTTCCCGCGCTCATAGACCAGCGCGAGCACGATCGCCATCGGAAACGCAAAGATCATCTGGACCAGATTCCCGTGATACACCGCGAACAGCAGTGCCGACAGGAAAACCGCCGCCCACACAGAGAAGAGCCGCCGCATCCTCCGGTAGGTCAGACCCCGAAAGATCAGCTCCTCCGCGACCGGGGCGACAATGCCCAGCCCGACGACCTGCAGAATCGGGTTCGCCGCCAGGAGCTGCTCCTGCACCTGATTGGAAAAACGCGTCTGGATCTGCAGCAGGTTCAGCACGCTGCTCCAGGCAAGGTTGAGCGCGCCCCCGCCGATAAAGCAAAGGAGCCCAAACCGCGCCGCCTGCCATCTCCCCATTCCGGACACAGAAGTCTTTGGCATGCATTCCATTCCGGGCACTGCTACCTTTTCCGGCTTTGCCGTCCCAGCAGAAAACGTCTCCCCGTGGACTGCCGCCCTGGTGGAGAATTCGTCCCGCCCGTCCCTCCGATACATCCGCGCCGCGATTGGAATCACGATCAGATTGCCGACCAGCACCACCAGCGTCGCGTCGTACGGCACCGCATACTGCTCGGCGCAGATCCGAAACACAAACGCCGCCGCCAGCGCAACCGCCTGATGCAAGAGCAACGGCGTCAGCATTGAAAGAATTTTCCTCATATCTCGCATGGCAGCCTCCCGACCTTCCCTCTCTGACCTTCTCTCCTTGACATTCCTTCCCGGACTTTCCCGGATCGTATAAGATCAGCCCAATTGTATCAGATCAAATCATCTGATGCAACCGGGCTGTTCCAACCTGCCTTTTTGTTTCGTCAATCCAGTGTTATTCGTTCCCCGAGATCATCGGGACTTCGAGCGAATCAATATCCCACGCGCCTGCCCGGAACGCCATCACGAACTTAGCTGTGCTGTCGCCGGAGCGGGAATCCCGTTTCGTCTCCTGCACCGGCGTCCCGTCCTCCTGCGTCTCTCCGGTGTCCGCCGTGACGTCCTCGCGCAGCAGATAGTGGTAGCCGAGCGTCAGTTCCACGGTGATCGCTCCGTCCTCTCCTTCCGCGTAGACTGGATTCCCGTACTGCGGCACAAATTTGGAAACGGCAACGCTCTGGAACGCACGGTTCTCCTGGTGGAACGCCGCGCCCTGGTTCTTCACAAACTTCTTCGCTTTCTTCGTGCAGGCGTCAAACAACGTCAGCTCGCCCGCGTCCTCCTTCACAGCCCCCGCATAGAGCTGTTTCAGCGCCGAGATCCCAAGCTCCAGGCACGCGTCCTGCGCGGACTTTTTCAATATCATCTGTGCGCTGTAGTTCTGATTCCCGTCGTTCGTGTCCAGCGTCGTATTCACAGATTCCAAAACCGGATGGCGGATCACCAAATTCTTCCTGCCCGGCAGCTGGCTCGGGATCCGATAACGGTCAAACGCGGCGGGAACGCCGTCCCGCGCGATCCAGGCGGCATCCAGAGGCTGATTGTCCAGATAGACCTGCGCCCCGGTCGGCACCGTGATCTCCAGATCATTCACCATGCAGTGCCCGGCGAGCACCTTCCACTGGTCAAAGATCCCGAACGCAGCCTTTGCCTGTTTCCTGACCGTAAGGTCCTCGGCAAGCTGCACGGAACCCTCCGCGTCCTGAAACTCCGCGTAGAAATCCACGTATTCATTTCCGTTGTCGTCCGCGCGCGTCTCCTTCTCCTCCACGGTATATGCCGCGCTCAGACCGTACTGCTTGCCCTGCAGCGCCTCCGCGAATTCCTCCGCGGTCATCGGATCGGACTCCGACTGATCCAGCAGCTCAAACGCCTTCGCGCTGTCGTCCTCCAGCAGGAGCGATAAATACCGATCCATGATATACTCCGGTTTGCTGCGCTGATACGTCCTCCAGCCGATTGCTCCGCACGCCGCCGCCGCGACCACCAGGAGAAACAGGAACAGTTTCAACAATACTCTGGTAAATGCTTTCATGTCCTGCACCTCCCTTAATATCCGCCCAGAGCGGCTTCGTAGTTCAGAATGACGTTGAGATTTGCCTCCTCATAGTCATTCAGGTAGTAGAACATGTTCGCATCAAACTCTTCCGGATCATACGTCGGGACATACCACGATTTCTGGCTGAAATAATCGCGCAGATCCTGGGACTCGAAGATACGCCCGTTCAGGGCAAAAATCTCGTTGCGGATCAGCCTGAGCTGCCCGGCGTCGTAATTGTAGAGCTCCTCCTCCCCGATGTAACGGCTGCTGATCCCCTGGATGATCACGTCCGAGGGCGTCCACGCGGAGCCGTCGTCGGAATAACTGCCGCCGTCGCTGCTGCCGCCGTCTCCGCTGCCGCCGTCATAGAAATAGCTGCCGTTCCCGGCGTCCTGTATCTCAATCGGCTGTTCGTAGGATCCGTCACTGTAGGATCCGTCCCCGGAATCGCCGTTCTCAGAATATCCGTCGCCGGAAGAACCATCCCCGACAACCACGATTCCGTCGCCTGTATCTGAATTTCCATCGTCGTAGGATGCTCCGCCGTCTCCCGTCTCTATGCCGTCGGAATTCTCCTCCGAACCGGCTCCTTCTCCGTCCGCGGCTGTCTCACCGTCCCCGGCTGCATCCTCATTCCCGGCGGCGTCTTCGTCCCCGGTCTCGCTCTCCTCGGAGCCGTCGCTCTCAGGCTGTTTCTGCTGCGGTACCTCCGACTCCACCCCCTTGATAACATTCCCGGAGGCTGTCACCGTAAACGGGTCAGTCTCAAAGACACGATCCTCTGCAGGCTCCGGCGCAAGCGTCTCCGCCGTATCCGCGCCCGTTTCCTGCTGCGTCTCCTCTTCCTCCGGCTGGAGCAGCAGCGACGCCAGATCCTTTGTCATTACAGCGTCCGCAGTGAAATAAGACACGCCCGCCGCCAACAGACAGCCGACGAGAAATCCGCTGTTCCGTTTCAGAACGTTTCTCTTTTTTTTCATTATTTATACTCACCCCTTCACGGGGCATCATATCACACCTGTCGAAAAAAGTCCATGAAAAGTCTATTTTTTCTTGCGCACCCCCGTCACAGCGCACGCCAGGATGGTCACCGCAAACATGAGCAATCCGAGGAAAAACAGAATGGTTCCCTCCGTCTTTGACCGCGTTTTGACTGAACGCGTCTCCTCCGTCGACCAGGACGCCGCGCCCAGCTTTGACGCGCGCTGTTTCTGCACACCCGACGAATCCTCCGCCGTCTGCGTCCCCTGCCGCGCCGTCTCTTCCTGTGCTGTTTTTATCGACGCAAAACTCCCCTGCTCTCCTTCTTCCTGCTGCTGTGCCTTCTCCCGGGCGCTCGGTCTCGCCTTTACATAGAGCGGCACGTCCTTCGTCCGCGGGGCAAGGTAAAACGGCATCTCCTCCGTCCAGTATTCATTCCCCGCCATATCACTCAGATAGACCTGCAGGGTCTGCCATTCCTCAGACGCCTTCAGCGGCAGCTCGATCGTCTGATCCGAGCGCGCGTCCCCCTGTTTCTCCAGAAACAGCTCGCTGTCGTGATATACCCGAACCGTCTTCAGCTCCAGATTGTCGTACGGAGTCAGTTTCGCCGTGAGCTCCTCTGCCGCGTAGACCTGCCGCTCGATTCCGCTCAGCGTGCAACCGGGCGCCGTCCAGTCCAGCGCAAAGACTACCCGCTTTTCCTGCATTCCGGTATCGCTCTTGTTCTCCGCCATATCCTCCGAGGACAGCAAGAGCTCATAGACTCCCTCCTTTGAAAAATAGCTTGCCGGAACCGTATACTGATATTGTTTCCAGGAGTCTCTGCTCCCCTGCATCGTGACTTGATAATCCTGCCCCCGTTTCAGCTCCGTCAGCGTCCCGTCCCTCCTGCAGAAAATACGGGATTCCCCGACATAGTCTATATTTGTCTCGTAAAAGGTCACGTCCGCCGCCTCTGAGAGAAAATACTGTTTGAGATTTTCCCTGGTCGGCTGCGCGAGGTCGTACACCGAGCCGAAACGGTTGACCGAGAACGCGAGCGTCTTCTCCGCCGTATTCCCCGCCACGTCCGCCGCCTGCACGCGCAGCTCATATACGTCGTCAAATTCTTTCTGCCGCGGTATGTCAAAATACGCCAGCGCGGCGCCCTCCGCCGTCTCCTCTTTGCTGTTTACCGCGGGCGTTTTCCCGGTGTTAATGCCCACCAGAGACGTCTGTATGGAGCCGGTTTTGTAGTGCGCGTCCTGCACGGAGATCCGCAGTTTCACCTCCCCCGAGTTCGCCGTCTGATCCCCAACGCCCTCGATCGTCACCTCCGGGGGCATGCGGTCAATGCAGACCGGACTGCTCTGGGAAAACGCCAGGTTCCCCACCTGATCCTCCGTTCTGACAAACACGCGGAACACACCCTCTTCGCGCAGCGTGAGCTGTTCGCCGTTCTGACAGGCAGTCCAGACGGCAGCCTCCGGGGCTCCCTGCAGCGTGCCGTCCGCCCCGCACGCGATCACCGCGTAGGCTGCGCTTTTCAGCCCGCTCTTCCCATCCGGCGCGATCTTTACGGACGCCTCGGAGGTCTGCGCCGCGTAGACTATGCCGTTTTCGCTGATCCCGGAGACCGCGATCTCCGCCTGCGGCGCCTCGCCGTCCACATAATATGCCTCCTTGCAGACCGCGGATTCCCGGAGCACCTGCCCGCCCGCATCCACTTTTCTCAGACGGAACGTCAGCGCCCCGTCTTCCTTCAAGTCATATTTTCCCGCGCCCTCGCTGTAATCCCCGCCGAGCACGCGCACATAGAGGCTGGTCCCGGAGCGCACCCAGAGTCTGTCCTGCGCGTCCCGGATCCAGGCGCCCGGATCGCCCTCGATCTCATACTGCTGCCCGCGCCGTACCTCCTCGGGGACCGGAGCCGGTTCTGTCTCCGGCGGCTGCGTTTCCGGCTCAATCGGCTCAATCGGCTCAATCGGCACCGCCGGTTCGGTCGGTTCAACCGGTTCCGTCTGCTCCAACGGTTCCGTCTGCTCTATCGGCTCCGTCTGCTCCACCGGCTCCGTCTGCTCTATCGGTTCTGTCTGCTCCAGCGGCTCCGTCTGCTCTACCGGCTCCGTCTGCTCCATAGGCTCCGTCTGTTCCAGCGGCTCCGTCTGTTCCAACGGCTCCGTCTGCTCCAGCGGCTCCGTCTGTTCCAGCGGCTCCGTCTGCTCAACTGGTTCCGTCTGCTCTAACGGCTCCGTCTGCTCCACCGGCTCCGTCTGCTCTGTCGACTCTGTCTGCTCCATAGGCTCCGTCTGCTGCGGTGGCTCCGTCAGCTGCGGCGGCTCCGTCTGCTCTGTCGGCTCCGTCTGCTCCATCGGCTCCGTCTCTGTTTCCGTTTCCGTCTCGGTCTCCGTCTCTGTCTCGATCTCTGTCTCGGTCTCCGTCTCTGTCTCGGCCTCCGTTTCGGTCTCCGTCTCTCCCACAAGAGTCTCGACCATCCCGTCTTCACCCTCCTCCGCAACTGCCCCGGACAACATAATCGACACACGCTCCGTGTCCCCCTGAAGATTTCCGGCAAGTCCTGCCGTTCCGACCGCCATCACACAGAGCACAAGGAGCAGACTGCACGCGAGATACCTTCTTCCTGTCTTCCCCGCCGCCCTGCGCTTTGTCCCTCGTTTCGTATCGTGTCTTGTATCTTGTTTGGTATCATGTTTTGTATCATATTTCATTTCGTATTTTATTTCTCGCCTTGTTTCATGTTTCCCTTTCTGCATCTGTTTCCGCTCTCCTTTCCTGTAAAATTGCCCGTTCTACCGCTTCCCTCGCGGTTTCGCACTGTTCCAGGCACAGCGCGGCAAGCTCTCCCTGCGCGCTGTTTTCCTGTGCAAATGTCTCGATCGATTCCAACATCTCCCCGATCTGCTGCGCGCTGACTCCATCCTTTTCCAATTCACTTATCTGCATGATCAACAGCGACAACAGCTCACCCGCAGCCTCGCACTGCACCCGAAACGGTTCCTGCCGAAACTCATCCAGACTCCACAGCTCGCTCAAGTCGTTCCAGTATACGCCGACGTCTGCCTGCCGGTTTCCGTCGATGTCCTGTTTCCCCAGCGTCTCGCAGTAAGCGCCGATCCGCAGATAGATCTCTGCCGCCTGCATGCCGTCCCCGTCCTGCGACGCGACAGCACGCCCGAACCACCGAGCCGCCGCATTTCTCCCGCCAGCCCCTTCATAGAAATACCAGTACAGAAGACCGATTCGATATGCAAGCTCCCCGTATTCCGGGGACGAATCCGCCAGCAGCTCCTCCGCGGTGGCTGTATTCCCGCCCGGCGATGAAAACAGCAGCCGTTTCAGCGCGATTTCCTCCTGCGCGTTGAACGAATAGTCCGCCCCGATCCGGTCGAGAAAGGACGCGCACCACGCGCTGTCGTCCGGGCAGAGCGCCGCCGCCTCCTCGTAACACGAAACCGCCTGTGCGAACCCAAGCCCTTCCGCCTCGCCCAGCAACGCCTCATACTTCTCTTCCACTTCTTCTGTCATCGCGATGCTCATGTCCTCCCAGCGCAGGTTCACCGCGGAAAAAAACAGGACCGCCAGCAGAAACATCGCGGCAAAAACGCTCTTGCGCCGCGCGCGACGCGCAGCGTACCTCCGCTGCAGCTTTTCGACCTGTCTGCACAAAGCGCGAGTGTCCGAGAAACGCCGTCCCTTCTCCTTTGCAAGGCAGCGCCGGAGCAATGGGGCGACAGATCTTCTCCAGAAGAGCCTGTCCGACTGCAGTTTCCGCGCGCAGCTTTCCTCCGTGCGCGGAACCTCCCCGTAAAGGCAGTAATAGAGCACTGCGCCAAACCCGTAAAAGTCCGTCCTGCAATCCAGTCCGGCTCCCGGGATCAGCTGCTCAGGCGCAGCAAACCCCGGCGTCCCAAAGCAGGGAACGTCCTTCCCCGCCGCATGCTCCCGAACCGCCGCCCCGAAGTCAAGCAGGACAAGCCCGCCGTCCTGCCGGAGCAGAATGTTCGAAGGCTTGATGTCCAGATGCAGGATCGGCTGTTTCCGCGTGTGGAGATAGCAAAGGACGTCCGCCAACTGACGCGCGACGGAGAAGAACCCTTCCGGCGTCCCCGCAAAACGCGCGCGCTCCGCCAGCGTTTTTCCGTTGATATACTCCATGACGAGCCATACCGCCCCGCCGTCCTCGATCACGTCAAAGACCTGCGGCAGCGCCGGGTGTCTTAAGTGTTTCATCACATCCAGCTCGCGCATCCGCCGTTTCGGGGCATCTGCCTTCAAGCGTTTCACCGCGCGGAGCTGGTCGGTCGGGACATGCCGCACCAGATACACGGTGCCGTCCCCTCCATATCCAAGTGTCCGTATGATTTGATAATCGCGACCGATTTGCGGTCCGACCTCCTGATAACTGTTTTCCGACAGTCCCAGCCTCCTTTCCGCTGTGATTTCCGCCCCGCGCGCCCAGCGTAGCGCTCCCCTTCGGCGCAGCTTTCCCCTGTCGTGCCTTGTCCTGATGCACTCAGTTTCAATGCAGCTTGCTCTGACGCACTTTACTCTAGAGCACTTTCCTCTGTCACGCCTTACTCTGGCGTACTTTTTCTCTGGTGTAATGGAATTGCGGGCGAACTGCCCGGACGGGAAACCTCCCTTCTCAGAAGGCGCTCCCAAAAACTTGTAAAAAAGAGACACACTCCATGTATGATGTGTGTCTCATATAGTGTGTGATAGCATTATCGCTCATTCTGCAAAAAATGTCAAGCGATTTTTGAAAAGAAAAACTTATTTTTGTCGAACATACGCGTCGACCCCGTCTGCGATCCCCTCCGCCATCAGCTCCTGCACTTCAGGATCCGCCATACGCAGGTCGTCCGACTCATTCGTCATGAACCCCATCTCCAGGATCATCACCGGCAGCCTGCTCCAGTTGATCCCGGTCATATCGTCGTAATACTGCACTCCCAGCGAGCCGAACCCCGCCTTCTCACAGTACGCGCTCAAAATGCAGTCCGCGAGCGCATAGGACTCCTCCGCCAGGTCGCCCACATAGGGGTTCTGCGGGGACGGCACCATCGCAAGCGCCCCGCTCACGCTGGAGTCGTCCAGACCGTTCGCGTGGATCCGCAGGAAGATATCCCCGCCCTCCTCATACGCCATCTGCGCCCGCTCCGCGTTGCTGATCGCCGTGTCGTTGTTCTCCCGGGTCATGATGACCTCATATCCGCGCTCTTCCAGCTCATCGCGCAGCAGCAGCGAGATCTCCAGATCGAGCTCGTATTCCGGCACGCCGGTAAAACGCCCCTGTGTGCCTGTCGCCGCCTTTGCCTTCCTCTCGGAGGCGCCCGGTCCGACCGGTTCCGTGCCGCTTATGTCGACGTCGCTCCCCTGGTGCCCCGGATCGATCGCGACCACAAATTTCTCGTCCGTCTGCATCTCTGTTTCGGTCTGCGGTTCCACCTCTGCCCGCGCCACAAATTCCGATTGGAATCCCTCTTTCCGTGTTCCCTGCGTCTGGAGCTCCGCGCACAGACAAGCCCCCTGTGGCAGCGCAAGTACCGTCAACGCCAAGACGCCACCTGCCGCGAGTCTCCCTGCATTCCTCTGCCCCTTTTTCATCTCTGCTCCCCTTTTCTGCGCCCGTGTATTTACCCCGCGATCTCCTCCAGCTCCTTCGCGACCGATTCCTCGCAGGAACGCATCGCCAGGATCGTCCGCTCCATCAGCTCCTCCAGCGTCCAGCCCAGGCGCTCCGCCCCGGTGCGGATCACATCCCGCGAGCAGCCCGCCGCGAACCGCTTGTCCTTGAATTTCTTCTTCAGGCTGGAGACCTCCATATCCATGACGCTCTTCGAGGGACGCATCCGCGCCGCCGCGCCAATCAGACCGGTCAGCTCGTCCGCGGCGAACAGCACCTTCTCCATCTCATGAGTCGGCTCAACGTCGCAGCAGATCCCGTAGCCATGGCTGCAGATGGAATGGATCATGTCCTCGCCCACGCCGCCGTCCCGCAAAAGCTCCGGCGCCTTGACGCAGTGCTCCTCCGGGTAAAGCTCAAAATCAATGTCATGCAGCAGACCGACGATACCCCAGTAATCCGTCTCCGCCCCGTATCCGAGCTCCTGCGCAAACCAGCGCATCACACCCTCGACCGTCAGCGCATGCTGCATGTGAAAGGGCTCCTTATTGTACTTTTGCAAAAGCGCAAGCGCCTCCGCCCTGGAAATCCTGCTCTCCATATTATCACTCTCCTTTTTGTATTTTGGCGCGAAACAGCGCATCGATTCACGTCGCTGTTTTCAGCAATAAGTAATTCTTGCTGAGATTTCTTCAACCCGAATACCTCGCTGGTTTTCATCTAATATCCCTTTTTACTATCGCGAGATCAGATCATCAATAAAGCATTTTGCCTTTTCTTCATTAATCACGGAACCATCAGGAGCATCGAGGATTTCTTTGAGTGCGTGACCCACAAATTGTGTGACCCCACGGGTATTTCTTCCCGCCCAGTGATGCTGAATGTTGGTTGCAGCAATTAAACGTTCATCCAAAGAAGAACACAAACGCGCAACGATGCGCCCATCTTCATCAACTCCGAGAAGGTATATCATGTATACCGCTTTTTGCGAAGCAAGGAACTCCAACAGCTTGTCTATATTGTACGCTTTAGGGTTCCCATCTAAGAATAAAACCTTTGTTTTTATGTCTGTTTCTGTATAGAAACTCGGATATTCTTTCGAATAGTCGCCTAATTTATCCTCCGTCTTAAACTCAGGTAGAGGCTTTTTGTTGTTGAGCGCATCAATTATTCTTGTTTTCAAACTGGATCCATTATCAGTAATAAGGTATTCTATGATTCTTCCTCGAACATTGACATTATCAATAAACGCAGCGATCGCTATTTCACCTTGTACTCTGGCAACCCGATTGTCTAAATCTGTTTTCAAATCCTGATACTCTGGCGAAGCAATAAAAGATTGAGCGCGCGGAATCGATTCCATGATTTGATCACGTATTGACTCTGTAACAATATATTTGGGGATCCGTCCGACAATGCCATTTGTACTTTCAACCAATCGTTCTAAATTGTCCTGAAACGTTAGCCCCAAATGAAATGCGTATAGTCGTTCAAAATTCTCAGGGCTGTTTTCTACGGAATCGTATTCCATCATTATATCTCCGCCATTGAAACTACCCTTAATATTATCAATACGGAGTTCTTTTGATGAATGACTAATTTTCTTGAGGAATGTGCTGTTTGCCAGCAAAAGATAATTTGTATAGGAGGAAACAATACAAACCACAAACGGTTTATCATCGTATTTTTGTAACGCTGACAGAGAAAGAACAGTATTGCTCATGCGTTTGGATTCTGATTTGCTAAACCGAATTGCAAAATCATCGCACGAATAAACCTTTCGGTCTTGTGTAAGCATAAACTCCTTTTTTACCATTTCGGCAAGCCTGTTCTTATCCGCGATTCCATTCAACGACTGAATAAATGCAATCAGTCGATTCATAGTGGTAGTATTATACATCATTTGTGCCCTCCCATAGAGTAAGCTGCGGATTTTGACGTTTTTTCTGCAATGCATTTGTATTACGCTCCCAGAAAACACCGTCGGTATATCCCTGTATAGAAGAATCACTTTCAGCCATTTCCAATCGTTTTTCTGCCCACACGCAGTATTGCTCATTTATCTCTATTCCAACATAGCGCCTATTGAGCTTTTTTGCCGTGACCGAAGTCGAACCTGATCCGAGAAATGGGTCGAAAACGACGTCTCCCGGATTAGAGCTTGCAAGTATTAATTTTGCCAACAGCTTTTCGGGCTTTTGTGTCGGATGGGCTGTGTTCTCAGGCATTGACCAGTATGGGATAGAAATATCGTCCCAAAAATTCGAAGGATATGTGTTTCTGAAATTTCCGGTCGCTGTTTCCTCCCAATCTTTTGGTTTACCGTCAACCTTATATGGCGCAATGACCCTTCTACGTATCATTACAGATTCAACATTAAAGGTATATGTGCTTGATCTGGTAGCAAACCAAATATCCTCCATTCCGTTTTTCCAGTTGGATAGCGCACCACGTCCTTTTTCACGCTGCCATGTGATTCTGTTCTGAATATGAAAATACTTCTTTAATACCCTTCCTACGGATGGGCTGGAAACCCAATCGCAGCAAACATATATTGTGGCATTGTCTTTAAGAATAGGAAGAATTGCCCGAATCCATGATTCGGTATATTCTTCGTATAAATCATCGGATCTCTTCTTGAATTTTTTACCATTAAAATCTTTATCAAGATTGTATGGAGGATCAACAATGAGTAAATCAACAAATTTAGATGGCAAGTGCGGCAGAACCACAAATGTATCCCCTCTCACGGTTTTATCAAGAACATTTTCGATGCTAATAGGTTCGGTGATAGTTATACACCTATCCAAATAACAAGCACCTTCTTCGATGCTCAAATCAATTGTTTTATTCCTTCCTGCTTTCATATGCTGACTCCTTTTGGGGGATAATATCTGAAACTGAAAAACAGGGACGCAAATTAGCCCATAGCGCTCTTACCGCTTTTTACCCACTCGTCCAGCTCGGATTTTTTGAATCTCCACAGCTTTCCAATCTTATGTGCGGGGACATCTGTTTTCTTAATCCATTTTCGGATGCTGTCTTTTGTAACGCCAAGGTGCTCGGCTGCCTCTGTAATACTGATCCAATTCTCATTCACGTTATCAATCATCATACCGCTCCTTTCGGCAGGATAAAAAGAGATACTGTAGTATAGCATAGTCTGAGCGCTTTTTCAATGATTTCGTATGATTTCATGGTATTTAGTAAACTGCAAGACCTACCGCAAGAAGGGAAAACACGCCTGTACCTCTCACCAGATTCGCAACTCGATCATAGAGGAGCAGCTTCTGGAGGGCAGCCGCATCGTATGGAACTACATCGAAGAATCCGTCCCGCCAGTCACAAAAGGGCAAGAAAAAACGGCATAGCCGCATTTCACGACTATGCCGAATTTTCCAGAGATCATAAATCCCTTAGTTGTACCGCCTTTCGCCGGATATTTCCGGTCAAAGCGAAAGCCTCGTCTATTTCAATTCATACAACCGCTGTTCCTGCAAACCGCATCCATTCAGGATCGGAAAGCTGCGCTGCGATTTCCATCTGCCTATCTTTTAGAAGAAGTCGTCTCCCTGCAGTGCATCGAACCCTTCCTCGCCGGTACGCACCTTCACGACGTTCGCCACATTGTAGACAAAGATCTTTCCGTCGCCGATGTGCCCGGTGTACAGCGCCTTCTTCGCAGCCGCGATCACAGCCGCCGGGGAAACCTTGCTGACGACGACGTCCACCTGGATCTTCGGGAGCAGGTTCAGATCCATCTGCACGCCACGGTAGTACTCCGCCTTGCCCTTCTGTGTGCCGCAGCCAAGCACATTCGTCACCGTCATGCCCATGACGCCGATCTTGTTCAGCGCCTCCTTCAGCTCGTCGAACTTGCTCTGTTTCGCGACGATCGTGATCTTCGTGATGTTCGTATCGCTTGCGATCGTCTCGGTCGGGGTCTTCACCTGCACCGGAACCGCGTCGTCCACATGGACCGGGTTCTCCGGAAGTGCTGCATCATACGTATCGCGCACGCCGCCGAAGTTGTTGATGCTGGAAGTCTGTGCAAAGTCCGCGTACGCCGACGCAAGCCCGTGCTCGTGGATATCCAGACCCTCGATCTCCTCTGTCACGGAAGCGCGCAGACCAATCGTGTGTTTCAGCACGTTGAAGATGATCGTCATCGTCACAGCCACCCACGCGATCACGCACACGACGCCGAGCAGCTGCGTGAGGAAGAAGTGGAAACCGCCGCCGTAGAACACGCCGAGTTTCTCACCCGTTCCGAAATCATAGTAAGCAAACAGACCGGTCAGCAGCGTGCCTGTCATACCGCAGATGCCGTGAACGCCGACCGCGCCCACCGGGTCGTCCACCTTCAGTTTCTGATCCACGAACTCGATGCCAAGCACGACCGCAAAACCTGCCACGATGCCGATGATCGCCGCGCCCACCGGAGTCACGGTGTCACAGCCCGCCGTGATCGCCACGAGACCGGCAAGAGAACCGTTCAGCGTCATGGAGACGTCCGGTTTCTTGTAGCGGATCCAGGTGAAGATCATCACGGTCACGGTAGCGACCGCCGCCGCCAGGTTCGTGGTGTAGAAGATCCTTGCCGCCGTCGCCGCACTGTCACCAGACATCGCCAGCGTCGAACAGCCGTTGAACCCGAACCAGCAGAACCAGAGAATAAATACGCCGAGCGCCGCCAGCGTCATGCTGTGTCCAAGGATCGCGTTCGGCTTACCGTCCTTGCCGTACTTGCCGATACGCGGACCAAGCACCGCCGCGCCCACGAACGCCGCCACGCCGCCGACCATATGTACCGCCGTGGAACCCGCGAAATCATGGAACCCAAGCTGTGCGAGCCAGCCGCCGCCCCAGATCCAGTGACCAGAGATCGGGTACACGAACAGGCTGATCAGCGCGCTGTAGATGCAGTATGCGGAAAACTTCGTGCGCTCCGCCATCGCACCAGAAACGATGGTAGCTGAAGTCGCACAGAATACTGTCTGGAAGATCATCGTCGCGTAGTCGTCGGTCTTCATGCAGAACAGGTCAAGTCCGCCGATCAGCGCGCCCGTCCCTCCAAACATGATGCCAAAGCCGATAAACCAGTAGATCGGCGTACCGATGCAGAAGTCCATCAGGTTCTTCATCACGATGTTGCCCGCGTTCTTCGCGCGCGTCAGACCGGTCTCCACCATCGCAAAGCCCGCCTGCATAAAGAACACCAGCGCCGCTCCGACCAGTACCCAGGTAGTGTCCAGTCCAGTGATCAAAGTTTTCAGTTCATCCATAATAATTCCTCCTCTCAACAAAAAACGAAGACGCCGTGGAAATCCACAGCGCCTTCGCTTGATCGTCTGTAGTCTACACCCTTCGTTCCCCAGGTGTCAACCGCAAATCTAAAATTTTTCTAAATTTGGCTGTATTATAGAAAATGCACAATTTCAGATTCTGATTTTGTTGATTCTGTACAAGTCAGTCTTTCTGAAACCGTTTCTCGATCCTCAGAATATTCTGCCCGTCCTTGTATTCGTAGGTCATGCTGTCCATGCTCTTCTTCACCATATAGATCCCCAGACCGCCGATCTGGCGCTCCTCCGCGGACAGCGTGACATCCGGGTCCGGCTTTTTCAGCGGGTCGTAGGGCACACCCTGATCGAAAAACGTGATGACTGCCGCCGACGGATCCTCCGTGATCTCCATGCGCACCGTCGCTAAACCCTCGCCCGGGCGATACGCATAGAGCGCGATGTTGCTAAACATCTCGTCGACCGCAATATCAATATGCAGCTTTTCTTTCATAGGGCAGCCGTAAGCCTCGAGTTCCTCGTCCACCAGCTCCAGCACCGTCGGAACATTCTCGATCTTCGCCTCAAGCGTCAGTTCTCTCATCGTCTCCTCCTTCCAGGCGCTCCCGCCTCTCCGTTTTGTCTGCCTTTGCGCCGTGCGGCAGCTTATCCTCCTCAAACTCCAGGACATACTGCTCACCGTCGCATTTGCACCGCCCCTTGCAGAATACACAGTAATAATCTTTCATATGGTACCACGGTCTGGACACTTTATGCAGATAGCGGAACCCGTTTCTCAGGTGCGCCCCTCTCGCCGGAACCTTTCCATCGTATGCCCAGATCAGAGAAGTGATGGCTCCGAACGTTCCACGGCTCTTCAGGTCCGCGATCGCGTCGGCGAGCAGCCTCGAGCCGATCCCCTGCCCCTGACAGTCCGACGCCATGCACATGCTCCGGAACTTGACGAGCTGCTTTCCGTGCGCCAGCCGTTTCAGCTCTTCGAGTGGGATCTTCGTCTCCTCGTGCAGCGTCTGCGCCGGTTCCACCCCGAACAGCGTGATCCCCGCAAGGCGGCCGTCCTCCCGCCTCGCCGCGTAAAAGAACTCGTTCTCATCATTGATGTGCCAGCGCATCTCGTCCTCAGTCATATAGCGCTCGCCGAAATTCTCGTCGAACATTTCCATCAGAAACGGGATATCCGTCTCCCTCACATAGTCCATTTCTCGCTACCTCCTGTAGATTGTCGTTATTGTTTTCTGTCCAAACAGTAACCGTCAGGTTTTTTTCGGTATTCCCGCCAGCGCGAGATACGCTCCGAGCCCGACCAGCAAAAACAGTCCCAGGGACATCACGCCGCCGGATACCAGAATCAGCGTCGGCCCGATCATCTGCCCCACCCTGGACACCAGAATGAAAATGATCAGCGCATCGTTGTCGGAATAGTTCTGCGTGGTCTTCGTCTTCGTAAAGGCGTCCATGATCACCGAGAGACCGAACGAATCCAGCACTCCGCAGAGCACCACGGCAAGCACCAGCAGCGGCATCACTGCGAACCAGCCGTACAGCGCGATCAGCGCCGCGCTCGCCGCCATGTAGAGGAATGTCGCCTTAAGGGACGACATCCGGTCGGAGACAAAGTCGGTCATGAACGGTCCCACGTACGCGCAGAGCAGGTAATTCACCAGCATCAGCACCGAAGTGACCGTCGCGGAATACCCGTATTCGTTGACATAGAGCGGCACGATGTACGAGACGAAGACCGAGCAGGTGTAGACCGGCAGCAGCAAAAACAGCAGGAATTTCAGTGCGCGCCCATTCTTCAGCACCCGGAAGATGTCCGCGTAACTTCCCGCCTCCACCTTCCCCGCGATCCGTACCCTCAGCGACAGAACGAGCGGCACCAGCAAAAGCACGGCGGAACCCAGGTAAATGTGGGAGTACGCCAGCTGGTTCGCCAGAATTCCGCCCAGGATCGTA